>NZ_JAABNH010000001.1:0-63523 GCF_009915985.1 Proteus sp. G2626
GGGAACTGCCAGGCATTAAATAAGACGAGAAAGCCAACCCACTGGGTTGGCTTTTTTGCGTTTGTACTTTTAAATAGAACAAATGATGAGAAAATTAAATGCCCCCGATATAGGGCATTTTTATTTCTATTATTAATGAATAATTAACAAAAATTATGACGAGAGAATGCTGCTAGTACCGTTCTTTCTGAAATTTCTAAATAGTCTTCCATTGCTATTGCTGCTTCTTGTGCTTTTCCATCCATTAAAAGCATTAAAATTTGTTCATTCTTCTCAATATAAGGTGCATGTAGCAATTGAGGATCATTTAATAAACCGAATGCTAAGCGCAATTCTGCTAAAATAAGTTGGTACTGTTTAAATAATCTGGGGCTATCAGAAAGCTCAACGATAGCGGTATGAAAATGCATATTACAGGTTCCTACACTGTTCCAATCTTGTTGTTTTTGAAACTTTTTTGCTTGATTAACATTATCTTGCATTTTAATAATGGCAGGGTGCATAGGATAAGAATGTCGTAACGCATCACACTCAATTAACCGTCTTACACGATAAATATCCATAATCGAGGCCATATCTGGCACTGAAACAAAAACACCACGATTAGGTTTATAAGTTAAAAGCCCTTCTTGAGTTAGAACACGAAAAACCTCTCTTAAAGTATTACGAGATATCTCTAGCGTTTCACTTAATGCGGTTTCTGAAAGCCTTTCGCCAGGAGGTAATTCTCCGATAGTGATCTTTTGCCGAATAATATTGGCGACTTTTTGAGAAAGAATTTGTGGTGATGTTTTTTTCTGCATTATCTTCTGCTATTAGCTTAATAGAAACATCTATTCTATCAGTGAGCTTTACAATATATAACCTCTATTGTCGCGGTATGTTGCCCTTATCACCCTCTACGTTGTTACTTTCTGTTTCTTTTTATTAACAAAATTGAATTTTTGTTCGTCAATTTTTAGTACTCAAATTTATTTTTCTTCATTTAAACGCACTATTTTTGTGCATCTTTTCTTTTTATGCCTCATTCTCGTGCATTTTTAATACGAATAAACTATCACCAATTGTCAAGAAAATGTTAAAAATGCGATCTTCTTTACACTTTTATCATCTCATATTTAAATCTATTTGCTTATTTATTCATCTATTATTATTAATTGTTCAACAATCTAATATCAGATGATTAACAATTACGTGTTCATGCTCAACAATGGCATGTAAATTGCCTTAGTAATAATAATTAAAATAATGATGATAAAGGGGGTAGCTTATGGCTACACAAGATTCTGCAAATACAGCTCCAACTTCGTTTATAAAAAATAGACGTTCTTCACTGATTGCCGCTATTTTTTTAATGGCAACCTCGGCAATAGGTCCCGGCTTTATTACACAAACTGCAACTTTTACAGCGACAATGGGGGCTGCATTTGCATTTGGGATCTTAGCGTCGATCGTGATTGATTTTATTGTGCAACAAAGCATTTGGCGAGTGATCACGGTAACCAATATGCGCGCTTCAGATATTGCCAACAAAGCTATTCCAGGTAGTGGTTATTTGTTAGCAATCTTAGTTATCTTCGGTGGCTTGGTTTTTAACGTCGGTAATATAGCAGGCGCAGGATTAGGGCTTAATGCTATGGTTGGGCTAGATCCTAAATGGGGAGGGATCTTAAGTGCATTACTTGCGATCTATATTTTCTCTTCGCGTAAAGCCAGTAATTTTATTGACCGTATGATTATTGTTCTTGGCCTTGTCATGATCTTACTGACTGTTTTTGTCATGTTTGCTTCTAATCCGCCTCTTGGTGAAGCATTAAAACAAACGGTTTTACCTGATTCTATTAACTTTGCCACAATTACCACTATTGTTGGCGGGACAGTAGGAGGGTATATCTGTTATGCCGGTGCTCATCGTCTTCTTGATAAAGGAACAACGGGGATTGAGAACATTGAAGCGGTATCGAGTGCCGCAACGAAAGGTATCTTAGTTGTTGGATTGATGCGCTACATTTTATTCCTTGCTATTTTGGGTGTTGTAGCTAGTGGCGTAACATTAGATATTTCTAGTCATGCTGCAAATCCTGCTTCTCAAGCATTTCAGCATGCTGCGGGTTTAACCGGATTACGTATCTTTGGTCTTATTTTATGGGCCGCGGCTCTTACTAGTGTTATTGGTGCTGCTTACACTTCTATGTCATTTATTACAGTGTTTAAAAAAGAGATCACAGAGCGCCAACGTAATATCGCAACTATTATCTTTATTGCTGTTTCATTAGCTATTTACATGATGATGGGAACAGCCCCTGCGGCTTTATTAGTCTTTGCAGGTGGTTTTAATGGTTTGATTTTACCTATTGGTATGACGCTGTTTATTTTTGTTGCATGGCGTCGTCAAGACTTAATGAATGGCTATAAATATCCAGCATGGCTGTTATGGTCAGGCATTTTAGTCTGTTTGCTGACTTGGTATATGGGCATCATGTCAGTAGGTGCGATTTTCAACTACCTCAAGATTGTTTAAAGGAATAATAACAATGATAAATGCCATCGATTTAAACAGTGATTTAGGTGAAAGCTTCGGTCAATGGAGCATGGGCAATGATGATTCGGTACTCGAAATAGTCAGTAGTGCCAATATTGCCTGTGGTTTTCATGCGGGATCCCCTGAGGGAATTCTGAAAACATTAAAAGCGGCAAAACTGCATAGTGTCGCGATTGGTGCACATGTTGCCTATCCTGATTTAGTAGGTTTTGGCCGTCGTAATATGGATATCGCTAGTGATGAATTAACCGCTGATGTGATTTATCAAATAGGCGCTTTGCAAGGATTAGCTAAAGCTGTTGGTATGAACGTGACTTATGTTAAACCGCATGGTGCGCTTTATAACACAATAGCTCATGATAAACGCCAAGCAATTGCGGTTATTGAGGCTATTCTTGCGATTGACCCTCAACTTACCTTAGTTGCTTTAGCGGGATCATCTTTGATTACCCTTGCAAAAGAAAAAGGGCTTCGTGTAATAGCGGAAGCATTTGCAGACAGAGCTTATCACGCTGATGGTACGCTGGTTTCTCGTAAAAAAGAGGGCGCTGTTTTACATGATCCGAAACGTGTTGCACAACGTATGTTGCAACTTGTACAAGAAGGGGGAATTGAGTCTATAGAAGGTATTTTTACTGCTATAGAAGCAGATTCTATTTGTGTTCATGGTGATAGTCCTGATGCAGTCAATTTAGCTAAAAGCGTAAAAGAAACTTTGCTAAATCATGGCGTTGCAATTAAACCATTTGCGCCTGATTTACTGAAAAGTGAGAGCTAAATATGACAAACTTAATGAAAGCAACGGCTGATGCAATCACCAAAGCACAAGAGGCTCGATTAGCCATTCGTCATGGCTTATCGATACCAACAGCAGGAATGGCGAGAGGAATGACACAAGCTAATATGATTAGTTTGCCTCGTGATTGGGCATTTGACTTCTTACTTTATGCTCAGCGTAATCCTAAAAGTTGTCCGATATTAGATGTTTGTGAATCAGGTAGTTATCGTACTGTTTTAGCGAAAGGTGCCGATCTGCGTACTGACATTCCTCTTTACCGTGTTTGGGAAAATGGCAAATTAGCGGATGAAATTACGGATGCTACTGAAATTTGGGCACAACATCCCGATCTTGTTACGTTTCTTATTGGTTGTAGTTTTACTTTCGAAACGCCCATGTTAGAAGCGGGGATTGAAATTCGTCATATCACAGATAACAGCAATGTCCCGATGTATAAAACGAATCGCTTGTGTCGTCCAGCAGGGCGATTAGAAGGTGAATTAGTGGTTTCAATGCGTCCTATTCCGGCTGATAGAGTTGCTGATGCGGTAATGATCAGTGGTCGATTTCCTTCGGTACATGGTGCACCGGTACATATAGGTTCACCTGAAATGCTTGGTATTAAAGATATCATGTCGCCAGATTTTGGTGCACCAGTGAGAATTGAACAAGGTGAGATCCCTGTATTTTGGGCTTGTGGTGTAACACCTCAAGCCACGGTAATGCGCTCGGGTGTTCCCTTTGCATTAAGTCATGCACCAGGACATATGTTTATTACTGATGTGCCTGATGTAGCTTATCACGTATAAGGGAGGAAGATGCTTTGCGCTTTTTACCTGTTAATTTATCGCATTTATTAGTTGAGCTATCTTCTTTAAAAGAGACTCTCGCATTGTATGAATCCGTTAAACAAGCGGATATTGCAGCTATTCAAGACATTGTACCCGCGGCGAAAACACTCTTAATTCACTTTACGCCATGGCTAATCACGGCTGAAGAACTTGTGTTTCAACTTCGACAATTAGAAGTCAAAGTGGTATCAGCACATCAAGCGCAATCATTAACTATCCCTGTTCATTATCAAGGTGAGGATCTTAATGAGGTCGCTGAATTATTAGGGATCGCTACCAGTGAAGTGATCCGTAGACATACAGAACAAACCTATCAAGTTGCATTCACTGGTTTTGCACCGGGGTTTGCCTATTTGATTGCAGATGAAACCCAACTTTATGTGCCTCGTCGTAAAACACCGCGTACGCGAATTCCTGCCGGATCAGTAGGATTAGCCGGTGAATTTAGTGGTGTATATCCACAACAAAGCCCCGGAGGTTGGCAGTTAATCGGAACTACGGAAATAAAAATGTGGGATCTTTCCCGCGAACAGCCTGCCTTTTTATTACCGGGAAATGAAGTGCATTTTGTTGATGCACAAAAATCACCGATAACCGTTTCACTACCGGAGAAAAAAGCCATAGTCGCTTCCCCGCTCTCATTAAATGATAAAGGGCTATATGTTATTTCAGCAGGGTTACAGACATTATTTCAAGATGAAGGGCGTATTGGTGCTGCATCAATGGGAGTATCTGCTTCAGGTGCACTTGATAAACCCGCTTTACATGCGGCTAATCGTTTAGTGGGTAATCCCACAACTTTTGTTGCACTCGAGATAACCCAAGGTGGACTGACACTTAAAGCACGACAAGATTGTGTTATTGCCTTAACTGGAGCGAATTGTTCTATTTTACTAAAATCTGAGTCAGGTGAGAGTGAATATCCATCGAACTATCAACCTATTGATGTTCGTCGTGGTGATGAAATTATTTTAGGTATACCAACAACTGGGGTGCGTAGCTATCTTGCTGTGAGAGGGGGATTTGAATTACCTAAAGTTTTAGGCAGTCAGTCTTTTGATACCTTAGCGCAAATTGGCCCTCATGCTCTACAAGAAGGAGATGTACTTCACCTTAATAATGAAAGTGCATCAAACAGTATTATTGTGGAGGAACAACCGACATTAACTCTACCAAAAGAAGGGGATATCGTTACACTCGATGTTGTTTTAGGGCCTCGTACGGACTGGTTTACCGCAGATGCAATAAAGACGCTGACCTCTCAATTATGGCAGGTCACACCACAATCTAATCGTATTGGCTTACGTTTATTGGGCGAAACACCTCTTGTGCGTGAGGAACAACAAGAATTATCGAGTGAAGGCACCTGCATTGGTGCAATACAAGTTCCGATTAATGGGCAACCTGTTTTGTTTCTTAACGATCACCCATTAACAGGAGGATATCCTGTTATTGGCGCTGTTGCTGAATATCACTTACCACTCGCAGGGCAGATCCCTGTTAACGCTAAAATTCGTTTTAATCCAATTACCGAATTTCAAGAATATTGATAGGAGAATGCCACTCATGACAACAATTAACCAAAAACAACGAGTGAAGCATAGAGTACTTATTGCAAACCGAGGTGAAATTGCAGTTCGTATTATTCGAGCTTGTCAGGACTATGGTGCGACTTCCATCGCTATTTACGCCAATGATGATATTGATGCACTACACGTTCGTCTTGCTGATGAAGCTTATGGACTTAATGGCAACTTACCGAAAGAAAGCTATTTAGATATCGATAAAATTATTGATATCGCACGTAAAAATAAAGTGACTATGATCCACCCAGGCTATGGTTTTCTTTCAGAGCGTGCGGATTTTGCAGCTGCGGTACAAGAAGCCGGATTTATTTGGGTTGGGCCAAATCCTGAAACGATTGAGGTACTTGGCGATAAAGTGAAAGCGCGTAAGATTGCGCAATCAGTTGGTGCTCCTCTTGTTAATGGTACTGCGGATCCCGTTAATGATGCTAAAGAAGTATTAGATTTTGCCAAGCAATATGGTTTACCTGTTGCCATCAAAGCCGCTTTTGGTGGTGGTGGGCGAGGCTTAAAAATTGCCCATAAAATGGAAGAAATTGAAGAACTTTACCATTCCGCAGTACGGGAAGCAGTGACCGCATTTGGCCGTGGCGAATGTTATGTTGAACAATTCTTAGATAAACCTCGTCATATTGAAGCGCAAATTATTGCCGATAAACTAGGCAATGTTGTGGTTGTCGGGACACGAGATTGTTCACTACAACGTCGTAATCAAAAGCTTATTGAAGAAGCGCCTGCACCTTATTTGACAGACGAACAACGTGAACGTATTCACCTGTCGGCTAAAGATATTTGTGCTAAAGCAGGTTATGTGGGTGCAGGTACAGTTGAGTTTTTATTAAGTGCAAATGGCACTATCTCATTTTTAGAAGTGAATACACGCTTACAAGTGGAGCATCCTGTTACAGAAGAAACGGCGGGTATCGATTTAGTGATCGAGCAGTTACGTATTGCTGAAGGTTTACCGCTAAGTATTGATAAAACGCCTGTTCCTCGGGGTCACTCTTTTGAATTTAGGATCAATGCAGAAGATCCCGCCAAAGGTTTTTTACCTACACCAGGCTTAATTACGCATTTTTCTCAGCCTTCAGGTCCAGGTGTGCGAGTTGATAGTGGTGTTACTGACAATAATCAGGTTTCACGCCAATTCGATTCTATGATGGCAAAATTGATAGTGACAGGTGCAACTCGCGAACAAGCTATTGCACGGGCTCGTCGAGCATTATCCGAATTTAAAATTGAAGGGGTAGCAAGTGTATTGCCTTTCCATTGTGAAATGATGGAGCATGCCGATTTTACTGAAGATTTCAAAGTGCATACCCGTTGGATTGAAACAGATTTTCAGGCAAAAAATACCCATTTCCCTCGTAGCACACCTGCAAAAAATGAAGAGCTTGTTCGTACTTTTATTGAAATTGATGGTCGTCGTCATGAACTGGCTTTACCTGCTCAATTACTTTCGCTCTCTGTGGCAATACCAACAGCTATTAAAGCTAGTCATGAAAAAGAAGAGAATGAAAAAGCTGTGATAGCGCCAATCTCTGGCGTATTACATAGCTGGATCTTATCTGATGGTGATAAAGTTAAAGAAGGCGATGTCATCGCTATTATGGAAGCAATGAAAATGGAAGTTCAGGTGGTTGCATCTCGTGGCGGGGTATTATTACAAAAAGCTAAAACAGGTGATTATTTTTCTGCTGAAACTATTTTAGCTGAAATAAATTAGATGTATTAAAAATTAATATATTGATTAATAAGGGTAATATTAATCTTTAGACGTCGCCCTTTAATATGAGTAAATTTCGTATTAAGGGGCTTTTTTATAATAATTTTATTTATATATCTATTTGTTATATCTAATTCCTTTTGGTTATAAGTTATTTTGCCTATAATCTAGGCTCGCTAAATTATCAGCAAAAGGAAATAAGATGTTACTCGTCTCACAACTGCTTATTGGCGCTGCAATAGGGTTAGTTATTACAACGACTGGTGTTGGAGGAGGTGTTATTTTATTGCCTGTCCTGATTTATCTTTTTGGCATGAATGCATTAGCGGCAGTGGCAACGGCTAATTTGCTATCGATGTTAATGAAACTTTCGTCTTCTTATATTCATTTTCGGTTAGGTAATATTCCATTAAAACCCGCACTATTAATCTTAGGGATAATGTTTCCAGCAACATTTTTAGCGAGTTATGGTGTGACATGGTTGGGATCACAACCTCAATATTACGATCGTGTTGAATCAGCGATTAATATTTTAATGATCGTTGCTATCGTATTTTCATTGATCTTATTTTTACAGCGAATGATAAGAAGGTCAGCAATTTCAGATCCTCTAATTGTTTTGCCACCACCTTCTACAGTGACTTTTTCTTCCTTATTTGTACCAGGAATGAGTGCGGGGTTTGTGCTTGGAGCAACGGGAGTGGGAGGGGGATTAGTGGTATTGCCTGTATTAATGCGGTTTGCACAAATGGGGATTAAAGAGGCGATAGGTACTTCTATTTTTATCACGACCATTCTTTCTGGTGGTTCAGCTATCGCTTATAGTGCTGGTGGTTATACCGACGTACATACCGCTCTTATCCTCTGTTTAGGTTCATTGCTTTCTATTCCGCTAGCACGCTATCTTTTAGTGTATTTATCAGAGCGTTTCTTTCAATACATAACACTATCATTTATTCTGATCAGCATCATTATGATGAGTTGGAAGTTAATAAATTAACTTAATGTAATATCGAGTGAGTCAATTTTTCTCTTATCACCTTTCGTTAGACTAAACTAGTCTATCATCATTAGATTAACGACTAAGAGTAAGTACAACGAGATGAACATTAAAATAGGTGATGAATTTTTAGTTTATATGGCGCTAGGTGAAGAGAGCTATATGAAAGAGTATTACCGTGTGATTGAAATTGACTCAACGCTTTCTCAAGTGACGGGTAAATTGTTAAGAAGAACAACGGCTGATGATAAAAATATTGGTTTAGGTCGCTGTGAGTTAGAAGGCGGTATTGAGCAATTTGCCTTAGAAGATATCTATCCTGTTAAAGAGTGAACCATCATAGGATCACTCTTCTCAATGCGTTTATCGCCTAGGCTGTGGGAACATTCTCAGGTAATGCTGATTTAGGTAAACCAAACACTTTGTCGAATACCCAGTTATAAGTGAAGGTATAACAAGGGATGATGAGGATGAGCGCAAAATCCATCGCTAACGCTTGCCATAACGAAACATTAAGCCACCAGGCAATTAATGGAATTAAATAGACCACCAGTGTTAGCTGAAATCCAATCGCATGGACAAGACGGCGCCTAAAAGTTCGAATTCTTGAAACTTGTCGACTCTCCCAAAATTCAAACATGCAGTTATAAATAAAATTCCAACTCACCGCGATTGTTGTTATCACAAGCGCTAATGGGCCTGTTACCGCTGTAGAGCTATCAGCTAAAAGGGCAAGTCCGACGGATGAAATAACCCACCCAAAAATCTCATAAGCTGTTACGTAGACAATTTTTCGTTTGATACCTTGCATTGCTCTCTCTTTTTCTGTGGATTAGAGTTGTTAAGCATCGTAAGATAAATCAGCAAGAATGACAGAAAAAGTCAGCTAGTATCAATTTAACTGAAATATCAGGAGTGAACATGCAGTTTTCAAGTGAACATATTGCGATATTTTTAGCCGTGATGGATAAAGGTTCTTTTTCTGCAGCTGCACGTTCATTAAAACGCGTTCCCTCTGCGGTTAGCATGGCGATAGCCAATATGGAAGCTGAATTAGGTTATGCACTTTTTGAGCGTTCATCACGAGAGCCTCAGCCGACCGAAAAAGCGAAGGCACTTGAGCCTCATGCCAGAATGATCGCAGAACAATTAAAATTATTACAAGTGCATGCACAAGAGCTTTCGATGGATCTCGAAAGTGTCTTAAATATTGGTGTTGCGGCTGATATTAATCCTGATTATCTATTACCTGCGTTATCAGAATTAACGCAACGTTATCCATTACTTAATGTGAATGTGATAACCGCGGCACAAGATGACATTATTGAGATGTTACATGCACATAAAATTCAATTGAGCCTAGTTTATGGTGGCTTGTATGTGAATGGTGATGAGCAGTTTCAATATCTTGGCTCTGAGTCATTAGTGGCAACGATATCCGCGAGCCATATTGCGCTAGCACATCCTTCAGGCGTATTTATTGAGGATTTAGTAAATGTTCGCCAAATAATGATAGCTAGCCATACCAAAGAGCTTAGAGATGAGCGCTCATTAGTCGCGACAAATTATTGGCAAACCGATAGTTTTCAAATGGCATTAGGTATGGTTGAAGCCGGAATGGGATGGGGTAATTTACCGTATTCGCTAATTTATACACAATTGCAGAAAGGTAAATTAAAACAGCTTCAGTTTAAAAACACGAAAAATGAATTGCGATTACCTATTCATGCCATGTGGTTAAAAGGAGAGTCACTACAAAAAGGGGCGAAAGAGTTAGTTGAGCTGATGAGTACTCATCAGCCCATTGTACCTAATTTTGATTAATCGACCCGTTGTTGATGAACCCAAACAGCAACTTCAACACGAGATTTTAGCTTCATCTTTTTCAGTAAATGTTTAACGTGTACTTTGACCGTGCTCTCCGTAATATCGAGTTTACGTGCGATCATTTTATTAGATAGCCCCTGCGCTATTAGTTTTAAAATATCGCGTTCGCGTGGGGTGAGTTGCTCAATATCACGCTCACCTTCAGAGCGATCTTCACGTAATGATTCCGCTAAAATAGGCGTTAATGCAGGGCTGACAACCATTTTTCCAGCTGCCGCCTGTTTTAGTGCTGCTAACAATTCTTCAGGCTCCATATCTTTTAAAAGATAGCCATCAGCACCACGTTTTAACGCAGTCACTAAATCATCGCTGTAGTTTGATACACTAAACACGACGATCCTTCCTGATAATGACTTTAATCGCAATTGATCAAGGGTTTCAAAACCATTCATTCCTGGCATATTCAGATCTAATAATATTAAGTCAGGATCTAATTCTTCAGCTAACTTTACACCTTGAATACCATCACCCGCTTCCCCAACGACAGTTAATGTTGTATCAAGACTTAAGAGTTGCTTTACGCCATTGCGTAGCATTGGGTGATCATCAATGAGTAAAATTGTCGCTTTTTCTGTGGGTGAGCCCATGTTATTCATTACGACTTGCTCCATGTTAGACAGGGTCTTTATGAGTAGTGATTAATGGAAATTTAACAAACACTTGAGTACCGCCCTGTTCACGTACTTTTATAGTATAAGAACCATTTAGGCTATTTGCGCGTTCGCGCATAATAATAAGGCCATAATGATTTAATTTTTCAGGGTTAGGACTAATTCCTTCACCATTATCGTTAATTTTTAGTTCAATAATGCCATTATCAAGAGACAATGAGACTTCAGCCCAGTTGGCATTGGCATGTTGTAATATATTATTCAATGCTTCACGCACAATTTGAACTACATGAATACTTTGATGTGAATTTACGCACTTTGCGGGTAATTGATAGTCAAAATTAATAGTAAATCCAAGTCGCTGATTAAATTCATTCAACGTACTTTCTAATGCGGCCAATAATCCAGGTTCAGTGAGTTTTAAACGAAATGTAGTTAACAATTCTCTTAGTTGGCGATAAGCAACATTAAGCTCTTCTCGCATCTCTTTAAGTAATTTTTGGCAATTATCTGGTAAGGTTTCTGACTGCATTTGCAAATAGCTGACTTGCATTTTTAAACATGAAAGTGATTGTGCGATGGAGTCATGCAATTCACGGGCAATTGCAGAGCGCTCATCCATGAGTAAAAGCTGTTGCTGTTGCTCATTTTGTTGTTCCATTGCCAACATGGCGGAGATTTGTTTTGTCAGCAATAACATTAAATTATTCTGTTCATCTGTCAGGGCGGTATGTTCTGGTAACTGCATAACAAATAACCCATAACGATGGATCTGATCTGCTAATTCCCAATGTAATAGTTCACGGCTTAGTGGAATAGTGGCTGAAACGGTTTCATCACAGCGCTCACATTGTTGGTCTGGGCAATGTTCAGGACGTGAGTGTGGCTCTAAACTGATCTCATTAAATAATGTGTGATGATTATCCTCATACAAACGTATCTGCAAATAGGTATCAGGAATAATTTGTTGAAGTTCAAATAGTATCTGTCTTAATCGAGCACAAAGTGGTGCCGGGGAATGTAATTGCTGGCTTGAATGATAAAGATAAGAGAGCACTTTATTTTTTTGTTGTAAATCATGTGTTTTTTCAATCACTCTTTTCTCTAATTCACTATAGAGCGTTGAAAGCTCTTCTGACATAGTATTAAGTGCGATACCTAATGTCGCAATCTCATCATGATGATCGCGCTGGTGGAAGCGTGCTGAGAAATTACCATGACCAATTGAATTCGCCATTTCCATTAATTGTTGCCAAGGATGCAATAAACGACGACGGAAATGCCAGACGGAGCCAAATAATAGTAATAGTGTGAGTGCGGTAAATATAAGTTGAGTGTAAGCCACCAGCCTTATTTTTTGTTCTGTTAGCTGATCTATGCTTAATACTAATTTATCTAATTGAGAAACAAAAAAGGCGACCTCTTGTTTTGCATCATCTCGTTGGTGAGCATAGAGCAAAGTTGGCTTTAAGGTTTCTTTCCAATAAGTATTTAACTGAGCATATTGTGATTGTAATGATGCGTTGCTCAGGACTTGAAGTAACTCATCGCTGTCTAAATCAGTTTCTAACTCATGAAGGTAATAACGGTGTTGCTCATCCAGAGGTAACGCAGATAACAAGCGATAACTTTGCATACGCAAAGATCCTGATTTATTAATCGCGTGCGCGTTGCCTTGTACACTTAAAATAATATGGTTAGAAATTGCCATGCCTACCACACCTAGTAGGGTGAAAAGTAACATCAATATTGCGATTTGATTAATAATTGAAAAACGGTAGTGCCATTGGATTTTATGCGTGGTCATTGTTGTTTTTCCAAATTTATTCAGTCGCTATCTTGCCTTAAAAAAGTATCAAATGTCATATACTACTAAAGTATTACCTCTAAATAGCCGACGGGGGTAATTTCTCCGCTAAATTATCATGTTTTTCATTTAACATTATAATTTAAAATGAAAAAGTAGGGTTAATCCTATTAATACTTAGGTGTAAATAGTTACTTTAGCTTAAAAAACAAACAAATGTTTGCTTGATACAGATCATGACTTATTAACAATTCTAATCGTAAAAAGGTGTCAATTTAACCGTTAACCGAGGTTGTTATGGCACTCACTCAACACCCAGAAAAAATAAGAAAAGGGGTGATCGAAGATTGGCATCCTGAAGATAAAGTTTTTTGGGAAAAGACTGGTCAAAAGGTCGCTTCACGTAATTTATGGATTTCTGTTCCTTGTTTACTTTTATCATTCTGCGTCTGGATGCTTTTTAGTGCCGTTGCAGTCAATTTAAACAAAGTAGGTTTTAACTTTACCACAGATCAGCTGTTTATGCTGACGGCGCTTCCTTCTGTTTCTGGTGCTATTTTACGTGTTCCTTATTCATTTGTTATTCCTATCTTTGGTGGGCGTCGATGGACTGCAATCAGTACCGTCTTTTTGATCATTCCTTGTATTTGGCTTGGCTTTGCCGTACAGGACACCACAACGTCTTACTCAACCTTTATTGTCATTTCATTATTATGTGGTTTTGCTGGGGCAAACTTTGCGTCGAGTATGGCAAACATCAGCTTTTTCTTCCCTAAAGCCCGTCAAGGTGGTGCGTTAGGATTAAATGGTGGATTAGGTAATCTGGGTGTGAGCGTTATGCAGTTAGTCGCACCTTTAGTGATAGGTGTTGGCGTTTTTGCAATGTTTAGTGGTCCAGGCGTTGTGCAATCTGATGGTTCACGTTTATGGTTAGAAAATGCCGCGTGGATTTGGGTTCCTTTCTTGCTTATTCTGACAGTTGCCGCATGGTTTGGTATGAATGACCTTGCTGCGAATAAAGCGTCTTTAAGCCAGCAATTACCTGTTTTAAAACGCGGTCATCTCTGGTTATTAAGTATTTTATACCTGTGTTCTTTTGGTTCTTTTATCGGTTTTTCAGCGGGTTTTGCGATGTTATCTAAAACCCAATTCCCAGATATCGTTATTTTGCATTATGCCTTCTTTGGGCCTTTATTAGGTGCTTTAGCTCGCCCTGTAGGCGGTACATTGTCAGATAAATTTGGGGGCATTCGAGTCACGCTGATTAACTTTATCATTATGGCGATATTCTCGGCTCTACTCTTCTTAACACTACCTGAAAATGGAACTGGTGGCTCATTTATCGCTTTCTATGGTGTCTTTATGGTGCTGTTTTTGACCGCGGGTTTAGGTAGTGGTTCTACATTCCAAATGATTGCCGTGGTGTTTAGAAAAATCACCGTTGATCGTATGAAAGCACAAGGTGCTTCCGATGAAGCTGCTCAAAAAGAAGCGGTGACAGAAAGTGCCGCTGCGCTTGGTTTTATCTCTGCAATTGGTGCAATTGGTGGCTTCTTTATTCCTAAAGCCTTCGGTACATCACTGGCTATGACTGGCTCACCTGCCGGAGCCATGAAAATCTTTGTTCTATTTTATATCGCCTGCGTCTTGATCACTTGGTTGGTCTATGGACGTAAACACAATAAACAATAATGACGAATTATACGCAATGTGAGAGCGCTCGCGCGCATTGGGAGAGTATCTGATGAGTAAGTTTCTCGATAGATTCCGCTATTTTAAACAGCTTGGCGATACCTTTTCAAAGGATCATGGCCAAGAATTAAATGTTAATCGTGACTGGGAAGATGGTTATCGCAGTCGTTGGCAACATGACAAAATTGTCCGTTCCACTCATGGTGTTAACTGTACAGGTTCATGTAGCTGGAAAATTTATGTCAAAAATGGGTTAGTTACATGGGAAACCCAACAAACGGATTACCCACGTACACGTCCGGATTTACCAGATCATGAGCCTCGTGGTTGCCCTCGTGGTGCAAGCTACTCATGGTATTTATACAGCGCAAACCGCGTTAAATATCCCATGGTGCGTAAACGCTTAATTAAATTATGGCGTGAAGCGAAAGCACAACACTGTGATCCTGTCGATGCTTGGGCTTCAATCATTAGCTCGCCAGAAAAAACTAAAAGCTATAAACAAGCGCGTGGTCGTGGTGGTTTTGTTCGCTCGTCATGGTCAGAAGTGAATGAAATCATTGCTGCTTCTAACGTGTTTACAGCAAAAGAGTTTGGCCCTGATCGTATTATCGGATTCTCGCCAATTCCGGCTATGTCGATGGTCTCATATGCTGCGGGTGCGCGTTATTTATCTCTGATTGGTGGCGCATGCTTAAGCTTCTACGATTGGTATTGCGATTTACCACCTGCATCGCCAATGACTTGGGGTGAGCAAACCGACGTTCCTGAATCAGCAGACTGGTATAACTCTTCTTACCTGATTGCATGGGGTTCTAACGTACCGCAAACACGTACTCCAGATGCCCACTTCTTTACAGAAGTTCGTTATAAAGGGACTAAAACCGTTGCGGTAACACCTGATTACGCTGAAATCGCGAAACTCTGTGATCAATGGCTAAATCCAAAACAGGGTACTGACAGCGCAATGGCAATGGCGATGGGACACGTTATTCTTAACGAATTCCACGTTAAACGCCAAACTGAATACTTTAGTAACTACGTGCGCACTTACACTGACATGCCAATGTTGGTGATGTTAGATAAACACGACTCAGGCAAGCTAGTTGCAGGTCGTATGTTGCGTGCTTCTGATTTAGTGAACAATCTGGATCAAGAGAAAAATCCAGAGTGGAAAACTGTTGCTATTGATGAAAAAACACAGCAATTGGTTGCTCCTCAAGGTTCGATGGGCTTTCGTTGGGAAGGTGCTGCTAAATGGAATCTTGAGCCTAAAGATGGTAAGAGTGGCGAAGAAGTCACGTTACAACTGGGGCTTTTAGAGAACCACGATGATGTTGTTGACGTTGCATTTCCTTATTTTGGTGGCATCAAAAGTGAATACTTTGAAGGTGTTGCCCTTGATGATGTGCTCGTTCATAAACTGCCTGCTAAGCGTATTACACTGGCGAATGGCGAAGAAAAATACGTTACAACCGTCTATGACTTGCTATTAGCAAACTACGGTATTGATCGTGGTTTAAATGATGAGAACTGCGCATCAAATTACGATGAAATAAAAGCGTACTCACCAGCATGGGCTGAAAAAGTCACGGGTGTAAGCCGTCAAGACATCACCCGTATTGCGCGTGAATTTGCGGATAACGCAGAAAAAACACATGGTCGTTCTATGGTGATTGTGGGAGCTGGTATTAACCACTGGTATCACATGGATATGACCTATCGTGGCATTATTAATATGCTGATTTTCTGTGGTTGTGTTGGTCAAAGTGGTGGGGGTTGGGCACATTATGTTGGACAAGAAAAATTACGTCCACAAACAGGTTGGTTGCCTTTAGCATTTGGTCTTGATTGGCAACGCCCACCTCGTCATATGAACAGTACATCGTTCTTTTATAATCACTCAAGTCAGTGGCGTTACGAAACCGTATCACCGACAGAGCTATTATCACCATTAGCGGATAAATCACGCTTTAGTGGTAGTTTGGTTGATATGAACGTGCGTTCAGAACGTATGGGATGGTTACCATCGGCGCCTCAATTAAATTTAAACCCTCTGTCTATTGCGAAAAAAGCCCAAGAGGCAGGCGTTAGTGCCGCTGATTACACCGTTAATGCATTGAAATCAGGTGAAATCCGTTTTGCTTCAGAGCAACCGGATAATCCACAAAACTTCCCACGTAATTTATTTATCTGGCGTTCTAACTTATTAGGTTCTGCGGGTAAAGGGCATGAATATTTACTGAAATACTTGCTGGGAACTGAAAACGGTTTACAAGGTAAAGACTTAGGTGAGCAAGGCCAAGTTAAGCCACAAGAAGTGGAATGGCAAGATAAAGGCGGTGAAGGTAAAGTTGATTTAGTGGTGACTTTAGACTTCCGTATGTCAAGTACCTGTCTCTTCTCCGATATCGTTTTACCAACCGCTACATGGTATGAGAAAGATGATATGAATACTTCGGATATGCATCCATTTATTCATCCATTAACTGCTGCGGTTGATCCTGCTTGGGAATCTAAAACAGACTGGGAAATCTATAAAGGTATCGCCAAAAGCTTCTCTAAATTGTGTGTTGGCCATTTAGGGGTTGAAACCGATTTAGTGACATTGCCTATTCAGCATGACTCCGCTGCTGAAATGGCTCAGCCTTTTGATGTGAAAGATTGGAAAAAAGGTGAATGTGACCTTATTCCGGGTAAAACAGCCCCACACCTTATTCCTGTTGAACGTGATTATCCAAATACTTATGCTCGCTTTACCTCACTTGGCCCTTTGATGGATAAATTGGGTAATGGCGGTAAAGGGATCAGTTGGAATACACAAGCAGAAGTCGATTTCCTGAAAAAACTTAATCGAGTTCGTCACGATGGCGCAGCAAAAGGGCGTCCAGCGATTGAAACGGCGATTGATGCAGCCGAAGTTATTCTTTCTTTAGCACCTGAAACTAACGGTCAAGTGGCTGTAAAAGCGTGGGATGCATTAAGTAAAGTGACAGGACGCGATCACACTCATTTAGCCAAAGTGAAAGAAGACGAGAAAATTCGTTTTCGCGATATTGTTGCTCAGCCTCGTAAGATTATCTCAAGCCCAACATGGTCTGGTCTTGAAGATGAACATGTCTCTTATAACGCCTGTTATACCAACGTTCACGAGATGATCCCTTGGCGTACATTAAGTGGTCGCCAGCAGTTGTATCAAGATCACGAGTGGATGCGTGCTTACGGTGAAAGCTTAGTGGTTTACCGTCCACCCATTGATACCAAGGCGATTGATGCGGTTAAAGGTAAAAAACCAAATGGTTTCCCTGAGAAAGCGCTGAACTTCCTAACTCCTCACCAAAAATGGGGTATTCACTCAACCTATAGCGATAACTTACTCATGTTAACGCTAGGTCGTGGTGGCCCCGTAGTGTGGCTGAGTGAAGATGATGCCAAAGAGATGGGTATTAGTGATAACGATTGGGTTGAAGCATACAACAGTAATGGTGCGTTAACGGCAAGAGCGATTGTCAGCCAACGTATTCCTGATGGCATGATTTATATGTATCACGCACAAGAGCGTCAAATAAACCTACCAGGCTCTGAAGTGACTGGAATGCGTGGTGGTATTCACAATTCTGTGACGCGTGTTTGCCCTAAACCAACACATATGATTGGTGGATACGCTCAATTAGCTTATAGCTTTAACTACTACGGTACGGTTGGCTCTAACCGTGATGAGTTTGTTGTGGTGCGTAAAATGAAACAGATTGATTGGCTTGATGGTGAAGGTGATGCTTATCAACAAACCCTGAATGGACAGGAGAAGGCATAATGAAAATTCGTTCACAAGTCGGTATGGTACTCAACCTCGACAAATGTATCGGTTGCCATACCTGTTCAGTAACCTGTAAAAACGTATGGACTAGCCGTGAAGGTGTTGAATACGCATGGTTCAATAACGTTGAAACCAAACCGGGTACAGGGTATCCACAAAATTGGGAAGACCAAGAAAAGTGGAAAGGTGGTTGGATCAAAAATATCAAAGGTCAATTAGTACCAAGAATGGGTAACCGTGTTGGTCTATTATCTAAAATTTTTGCCAACCCAGATGTGCCTGCATTGGACGATTACTATGAGCCATTTGATTATGACTACGAGCATTTAAAAAATGCACCAGAAGGCTCATTACCAACAGCACGTCCACGTTCGCTGATCACCGGTCAGCGTATGACTAAAATCGAGAGAGGCCCGAACTGGGAGGACGATTTAGGCGGTGAATTTAGCAAACGTGCAGCGGATAAAAACTTTGCAAATATGCAAAAAGAGATGTATGGACAGTTTGAAAATACATTTATGATGTATTTACCACGTTTATGTGAACACTGCTTAAATCCTGCTTGTGTGGCGACCTGCCCAAGTGGGGCGATTTATAAACGTGCTGAAGACGGTATTGTGCTTATCGACCAAGATAAATGCCGTGGATGGCGCATGTGTTTAACCGGATGTCCATACAAAAAAATCTACTTCAACTGGAAAAGCGGTAAGTCTGAAAAATGTATTTTCTGCTACCCACGTATTGAAGCCGGCCAGCCAACCCTGTGTTCAGAAACTTGTGTAGGTCGTATTCGTTATCTGGGTGTCATGCTGTATGACGCAGATAAAATCTCACAAGCTGCTAGTGCAGATAATGAAAAAGATTTATACCAAAGCCAGTTAGATATCTTCTTAGATCCCTTCGATCCTGAAGTGATTGCAGCAGCAGAAGAGCAAGGTATTCCATTAAGTGTAATTGATGCCGCACAGCGTTCACCTGTGTATAAAATGGCGGTGGATTGGAAGCTGGCATTACCATTGCATCCGGAATATCGCACCTTACCCATGGTTTGGTATGTACCACCTTTGTCGCCAATTCAATCTGCTGCTGATGCGGGTGTGTTACCGCATACAGGTGTTTTACCTGATGTAGAAAGTTTACGTATTCCAGTTCAGTATTTAGCTAACTTACTGACAGCTGGGGATACAGCACCTGTATTATTAGCATTAAAACGTATGCTCGCGATGCGTCATTACAAACGAGCTGAAACTGTAGAAGGAAAAACCGATCTTAGTGCATTAGAGCAAGTAGGGTTGACCGAAGCACAAGCACAAGAGATGTACCGTTATCTTGCTATTGCAAATTATGAAGATCGCTTTGTTATCCCATCAAGTCATCGTGAATTAGCAAGAGAAGCGTTCCCTGAACGTAGTGGTTGTGGTTTTAGCTTTGGCGATGGTTGTCATGGTAGTGATAGCAAATTTAACCTGTTTAATAGTCATCGCATTGATGCGATTGATATCACATCAAAAACACCTCAAGACGAACGCCGTTCAGAGGAGAAAATATGATGATCTCTCTGAAAGTGATTTCTCATCTTTTAGATTATCCCACACAAGAATTATGGGATAACCGTGGCGAACTTATCGATGCATTACAAGAAGCCGATGAGCTTCCTGTGACTCAAGTTGCAAAATTAATGGCATTTATTCACGCTTTAACGCAACAAGAGTTGTTAGATGCACAAGCCAATTACAGTGAGCTTTTTGATAGAGGTCGAGCACGGTCACTGTTGTTATTTGAACATGTTCATGGCGAATCTCGCGATCGTGGGCAGGCAATGGTTGATTTGCTAAATCAATATCAACAAGCGGGGATCACATTAAGTAGTCGTGAACTCCCTGACTATTTGCCGACTTACCTTGAGTATTTGACACTTTTACCTACAACAGAGTGTATTGAAGGGCTAAACAACATTGCCCCTATTTTGGCATTGTTAGGTGAGCGTTTAAAACAACGAGGCAGTGATTATCACGCTCTTTTTGATGTGTTGCTTTGCCTCTCACAAAGTGGATTAGAAGCATCACAACTAACAGCTCAAGTAGAAAAAGAGCCTTTAGATGATACACCTGCGGCGTTAGATGCGGTGTGGGAAGAAGAACAAGTGACGTTCCTTGGAGAAGGTACGCAATGTGGCAGTAGCAATATTAGTCAACATCAGCGTCGTTTTGCACAAGAAACGGCAGTTCAATATCTCAATGTGGGGAATTCGTTGGATACGGGAGCACAAAAATGAATTACATCAATATGTTATTTTTTGATATCTATCCCTATATTGCTGGTGCTGTATTTATTATCGGCAGCTGGTTACGTTACGACTATGGTCAATACACTTGGCGTGCTGGCTCTAGTCAGATGCTAGACAAGAAAAATATGCGATTAGCTTCTAACTTATTCCACGTTGGGATCATCGGTATTTTTGCCGGGCATTTTTTAGGTATGTTAACGCCACACTGGATGTATGAATCATTCTTGCCTATTGAATATAAACAAATTATGGCGATGGTGGGGGGGGGTACTTGTGGTGTGTTAATGCTAGTGGGCGGTGTGATGTTATTAAAACGCCGTTTAACTAATCCACGCGTAAGGGCCACATCTTCATTTGGTGACATCATGATTTTAACACTTCTGGTTATTCAAGTTGCGTTGGGTCTACTCACTATCCCATTCTCAGCCCAACATATGGATGGTAGTGAAATGATGAAGCTGGTGGCATGGGCACAATCTATTGTGACATTCCATGGTGGTGCTTCAGCAAATCTTGACGGTGTTGCATGGGTATTTAAGTTACATATCTTCTTGGGAATGACGATTTTCTTATTGTTCCCATTCTGCCGATTAGTTCATATTTGGAGCGTGCCAATTGAGTATTTAACCCGCCGCTATCAAATTGTTCGTAATCGTCATTAATGAATGTTCCATCTCCTGATAGTAAGTTAGAGACCTTTTAATTGCGCTTATCTCACCCCCGCCCGCGGGGGTTTTTTTCTCTTTTTCCTGCCGTAAAACATCAACAAATTTTTTGAATAGTTAAAGCAATAATCTTTAGATTCATTAAAAAAAGATTGCACTTATAATTATTTTCAACGAAACGAATGAATTTATCTTAAAAATAAAAAGTTAATTAAATATCGTGATATTTAATTAACTTTTAAGTTTCTGACATCAATTCTTTATTACTGATAAATAAACTTAAATAGAAATTCAAATGGTTCGGAGTATTGTCATATAAATTAGGTGCTATGATTTAATTGAGTCTTACCTCTATTATCCTATCGGAGATTATTATGAGCTTTAAATATCATCGTATTGATAAAAATAATGCTGCTGTTTTGTTGGTAGACCATCAAGCTGGATTACTCTCTTTAGTGAGAGATATAGAGCCAGATAAATTCAATAATAATGTATTAGCATTAGCCAATGCCGCTAAATACTTTAATTTACCTACCATTCTGACGACTTCCTTTGAAAATGGCCCTAATGGCCCTCTAATGCCTCAACTCGTTGAGATGTTCCCGGATGCTCCTTATATCGCCCGCCCAGGTCAAATCAACGCATGGGATAATGAAGATTTCGTAAAAGCAGTTAAAGCGACAGGTAAAAAACAACTGATTATTGCCGGTGTGGTTACTGAAGTGTGTGTCGCATTCCCTGCATTATCAGCACTTGAAGAAGGTTTTGAAGTGTTTGTTGTCACCGATGCTTCAGGCACTTTCAATGCGATTGCTCGTGACTCTGCGTGGGATAGAATGTCAAAAGCAGGAGCACAATTAATTAACTGGTTTGGTTTAGCTTGTGAGTTACACCGTGATTGGCGTAATGATGTTGAAGGATTAGGTGCGCTATTTGCTAACCATATTCCAGACTATCGTAATCTTATGACAAGCTATAATACTTTAACAAAAAAATAAGCGGTTAATTTAAGTTTTACCTAAAAATAAGGCTTATATTCTTTTTCGATAAAGTTAATTTAATAGAAGTTCATATTTATTAATTTATGAATATAAGCCTTTAATCCAAATGGAACAAAAAATGAAAAGCAAAATATTAAAAACCACTGCTATTGCGATGGCATTAAGTGTGGGTGTTGCACAGGCAGCTGAATATAAAGCAAGTAATGCAGAAGGTCCAATAAAAATAGTTAACTTAAAAGCGATGGAAGCACAAGTCCAAGCAAATATGGAAAAAGGCGCTTTTGGTTATATTCGTGGTGGCGCTGAAGACGAAAATAATTTGCGTTCAAATACGACCGCATTTGATAAAAAATATATTATGCCTCGTTCATTACAAGGTATCGAATTTTCTGACTTAGATTTAAAAACAGAATTTTTGGGTATTAAATTAGATACGCCTATTATTCAGGCACCGATGGCAGCTCAAGGGCTTGCACATCAACAAGGCGAAGTTGCCACAGCAAGAGGTATGGCGAAAGCCGGTTCGGTTTTCTCGTTAAGTACTTATGGGAATAAAACTATCAAGGAAGTGGCTGATGCTCAACCAGGTTATCCGTTCTTCTTCCAGCTCTATATGAGCAAAAATGATGCCTTTAACGAGTATATTTTATCTCAAGCAAAACAGTATGGCGCTAAAGGTATCATTATGACTATCGACTCTTCAGTGGGTGGTTATCGTGAAGATGACGTGAAAAATAATTTCCAATTCCCATTAGGTTTTGCCAACTTAGAAGCATTCGCAAAAATCAGTGATGACAAATCGAAAACAGGTAAAGGTGCGGGTATCAGTGAAATTTATGCACAAGCTAAACAAGCCTTCACACCCGCAGATATTCAGTATGTGAAAAAAATGTCTGGTTTGCCTGTGATTGTAAAAGGGATTGAATCACCTGAAGATGCAGATACTGCCATTAAAGCAGGTGCAGATGCTATTTGGGTTTCTAACCACGGTGGACGTCAATTAGACAGTGCGCCAGCCACTATTGATGTATTACCAGCAATAGCAAAAGTGGTAAATAAACGTGTTCCTATCGTGTTTGATAGTGGTGTACGTCGTGGCTCACATGTCTTTAAAGCATTAGCCAGTGGTGCAGATGTTGTCGCTGTTGGTCGTCCAATTCTTTATGGATTAAATTTAGGTGGTGCTGAAGGTGTTAATTCAGTTATCCAACATTTAAATAAAGAATTAAAAATTAATATGATGTTAGGTGGGGCGAAAACAGTAAAAGATATTCAAGCCACTCAACTTTATACTGATGCTAGTTTTAATCAATAATTAAAATATAGTTTATAAAATTTAAAACCGCACTTAATTTAAATATTAAGTGCGGTTTTATTTTTATATAAAAATAAATCTATAAATTATAGTGTCATTTTTTATATCACTATTTTTATAATGGATTATTAAATGGATAATAATGTTGGAAAGGATTTTGGTCTTATAGAAAGAAATGAAATAATAGGAAAAAACTATACAATTAGAGAAATAATTACTGTAAAGATAGCACCATCACATACTGTATATACAGATATAAATAACCAATCAAAAAAATCAAAGTTTGGACATGCTTGGATTGAATTTAAAGGAGAGTCAATTGGTTGGGGAATGGGGGGATCTAAAATGGAAGGTGGTTCAGATAATTTAACATTTCATGATTCTAAAGGGTATGATCCCAATAAAGTGACAAGCGCTACATTACCTTAATATACCAATGAAATTATTGGTAGAATTAATAATGCAATATCAAAGATGAAGTCAGGTGATTATACCCATTTTGAGAGTAACTATAATCTATTTAATAATAATTGTATTGATTTTGTGAACTATATATTAGCGTTAACTGAAAATGGAGAACACAACCCAGATTATATTCTACAATTAATCGGTGATACACCAGATAAAATTATTGAAAAAATGCAAGAATATATTGATGAGCAGAAAGAAACTGAAACACCATTAGTTATTGGCATTAACAGATAATGGGATCTTCACATTACCTGATGATGAAGGTGTTTATTTCGATCATAATAATGATGGAGTAAATGAATCAACAGGTTGGATAGATGGTAATAGTGCATTTCTTGTATTTGATAAAAATGAAAATGGCGTTATAGATAATGGTAATGAATTATTTGGTAATAACACTTTTAATATATTAGGCGACTATGCAAAACACGGGTTTGATGCATTATCTCAGTATGATAACAATCAAGATAATAGAATTGATAATAATGATGTAATCTGGTCTTCTTTAAATTTATGGATAGATAAGAATATTAATGGAAAAACTGATATTGATGAATTATTTAACATAGAGTGTTTAGGTATAGAATCGATAGATTTAAATTATAAGAAAAAATGGTGTTATAGATGAAAGTGGTAATCAAATTTTATTAACTAGCACTGTTACATGGAGTAATGGATATCATACTGAAATTTCAGATATTGTATTTAACACTCATATTACTTCCCAACAAAACAATATCTTATCTAATAATGGTGACTTATGGCTATAAAAAAGAGATGGAATAAAATTATTTTTTTTATTATAACACTTATATTTAGTGGAAAAATAATAGCTGATATTCTCGTTCCTGAAAAAGTGTATTCACATGAGCCCGATTTTCTAGCATCGTCCAACATAAAAATGCCAAATACAAAAGATGAATTTTATAGTTTAATAAAACTTGCTGATGATGGTAATAGTGAAGCTAATTGGATGGTTTCAGTTATTTATCAGCAAAGTGGTAATAATGTTGAAGCTGAAAAATATTACCAACGCTCTATTGATCGACAAGATGATTACATGGGGCCATCAGCTGTAAATTTAGGTTATATGTATGATAAAAACAATAATATTAAAAAGGCAATGGAATTATTTCATCAAGCAGGTGATGCAGGTTATTATGGCGGTTATCAAGCAGTAGGTACTGAGTGTTTTTTAGGGCGTGATATACCGTTAGATTTTGAAAAAGCAAGATTTTATTATAAGAAGGCTGCAGAATTAGGATGTTATGAATGTCAATATTATATTGACAACTGGGATGGAGTTGTAAAGCTAAAAATGAAAGATTTAAAAATAGAAAAATAAAACAATATATATACTTATGATAATAAAAACCCCATGCTTGATATTGAGCATGGGGTTTTGTCTATTGGTTATTACGAAAATTTAATTTTGGGTTGATGGCATATCACCAAAACAGAGGTTATTTTGATTATTAATACCGCCATCTGGAGAGGAATAACCCAAGCAACCTAGCATCGAATCAAAAATATTATGATGATAGAACGTGCGCTCTGCATCTTGATTACGTTTTAGGTTATCAAATAATTGCTTATTTTCAGGCTCTGCTAAATAGCTATCTGACATCCAAACTAAGAAAGGCACTTTAAATTGTTCTGGTGGTGCAATTTCTTTTGGTGTTCCGTGTAAACCACCTTTCTCTGAAATAGATTCACCATGGTCGGAGGTATAAAACACAATGGCTTTTTTATCGCGTAATGTATCGAGTATGCCATCAATAAAATAGTCGGTATAAAGAATAGAGTTGTCATAAGCATTCACTAACTGCTCTTTGGTACACTCATCATCCACATTTAAACATTCAGGTTGATACTTTTTGAATGATTCTGGGTAACGCTGTGAATACATAAAGTGAGAGCCTTTAGTATGTAAAATCACTAAATGATTTCCCTTTGGATGCTGAGAAACCGTATTCGCCGTTTCAGCAATTAATAAGGTGTCATCAAGCTCTTTACCAAAGTTGCTATTTTTGGCTGTCATCATCTCTTTCATTGCGTAGTTATTTAAATCAAGTTTATTGTAAAACCACAACTCGCTTTGCATTGAGAACAACTCTGATGACATACCTAATTGGCTTAATACTGAAAAAATATTGTTCTCTTTTAATGTCCGCTGGTCGTTACTTTCTGTTCCGTTTTCTCGTACAAACATACATTTTAATGAAAGCTTTGTTGCGGTATCACAAGAAATACCTTTAAAGGCGACAAGGTTTTTTTCTTGGCTTAATAGCGGATTGGTTTGACGCTCATATCCTAATAAACCCATATGATCCCATCTTGCTGTTTCACCAATAATAAAGACGACATACACATCTTCATTAGCTTTTGAGGGCTGATAAGTGAAGTGATCGGCAGGATCAAAAATATTTTGGCTATTAAAGGTATCGTCATACTGCGTTATTGCATATTGGAATAATGGAATGATCCAGTTAGTGGGCAAATACGCATAACTTAAACCACCACTATAACTTGGTAAATCTAAGTTATTTTTGATTTCATAGGCTTTTTGCCTTGAATCGAGTGTTTTCAAATAGGCAAAAACAGCCAGCGCGATCACAAGCATTTTGGCCGTGTTTTTTATCCAGATTTTTTTCTTTTGTTGAGTCGTGAGATTTTTTTCTGGTTTCTTACATAGCCAAATAAGCGCTAAAGGTAAAATAGATAAGCCAATAATCCAAATAATCACATTTGGGCTGACCAGCTCTTTAGATAAATCGGTATCTGTGGTGAGTGTTGAAATGATAATACCGTATCCAATGACGACGTCATAAAAAGAAATATAGTAACTAGCACAGACACTGACGACGAGAATAAAAGAGGCAACTATTTTAAAAAAGAGAGAGCCGAAAAAAGAAATAAGTCGTAATAAGAAGAAGGTAAAAGCAATATTAACGGCAATTTCACCTAGAATATATAATGCATCAATGAGGGGGTTGTTTGTATTCTGTGTGCCGTATCGGCCAATGTAAACGGAAAGATTAAGAAAAAAACCAAGGTAGACTGCTAAAAAAAGGGCAATATTTTCTTTCGAAAACCTTAAAAACTTTAATTTTTGCATGTTCAATTATTATCAAAATGTATGGTGTAGAGGTCTTTATGACCGCGAAGTTGTTTTCAGGTTCAGTATTATGTGCTTTTTTTTATTGAAGTTTAAAAATTTTTTATTTGAATGACATTAATATCAAAATTATTAATTTTAAATAGTTTTAGTAGATAGAAATATTGGTAGAGATATTAGGAGATTGTCATCATTATATACGGTAAGACCTTGATAAAGGCAGATAAGAAGGCGTATTTGCTCAATTGTTATTTCTTATCAAATGAAAGATGTTCTTTCGCTATAAGTTCTTATGTATAACGTATATTGATGGAAACGAAAGTCGACATAAATATCGTCATTAGTGTCGAGCACTTCCTATTGTTTTAGTTTTCATTGTTTTCTTGCTCACTCAATGGTTTTTATTTTTCTTTATTTTTCATTGTCTTGAAGAAAAGTGAAAAAGCGTGCTTATTTGGCACACTCTCTGCATAGAGATAGAGGAGAGGATCAGGTAATAACCTGAACATTGATGAACACAGGAGCAATGTTGATGAAAAAAGTCATCACGGTCTGTCCGTATTGCGCCTCAGGATGCAAAATCTACCTGAAGGTGGAAAACGGTAAAATCATTGGCGCTGAAGGAGCCAATGGTTTAACAAACCAAGGTGAGCTGTGTCTGAAAGGGTATTATGGATGGGATTTTATCCATGATACTAAGATACTGACTCCACGTCTTAAAACACCAATGATCCGTCGTGAAAGAGGCGGAAAATTAGAATCAGTTTCTTGGGAAGAAGCGATTGAGTTTGCGAGTAGCAAACTGCTTGCTATCAAAGAGAAATACGGTGCTAAATCTATTATGACAACCGGTTCATCACGAGGTCCGGGTAACGAAGCTAACTTCGTTATGCAGAAATTTGCTCGTGCGGTTATCGGAAATAATAATATAGACTGCTGTGCTCGTGTCTGACACGGCCCTTCGGTTGCAGGTCTGCAGCGTTCGGTCGGTAATGGTGCTATGAGCAACTCAATCGTCGAGATTGAGGATACCAAATGTCTATTTGTCTTCGGTTATAACGCCGCAGACTCGCATCCTATTGTTGCTCGCCGTATTGTTAAGGCGAAAGAAAAGGGTGCCAAAATTATTGTATGTGACCCTCGTTACATCGAAACAGCACGTTTAGCCGATTTACACTTAGGCTTAAAAAATGGTTCTAACATTGCGCTATTAAATGCGATTGCACATGTGATTATTGAAGAAGGATTGCATGATAAATCCTTTATTGAAAATCACACTGAGCAATTTGAAGAATATTGCAAATTAGTTGAAAGCTACACACCTGAATCCGTTGAAGAAACGACAGGTTTAAGTGCTCAAATTATTCGTGAAGCTGCGCGTATGTACGCAAAAGCAGAAACAGCAACAATTCTTTGGGGAATGGGTGTTACTCAGTTCTACCAAGGCGTTGAAACTGTTCGTTCACTGACTAGCTTGGCATTATTAACCGGTAATTTAGGTAAAAAATATGTCGGTGTTGGCCCTGTTCGTGGTCAAAATAACGTACAAGGTGCGTGTGATATGGGTGCATTACCTAACACACTGCCGGGCTATCAATACGTTACTGACGAAAAAGCGCGTGAGAAATTTGCTAAATTCTGGGGCATTGAATCAATGCCTGATGAAGTGGGCTATGCGTTAAGTGAAGTGCCTCATAATATCGATCACGGCTTATTAAAAGCTCACTATGTAATGGGTGAAGATCCACTGCAAACTGAGCCTGATTTAGCAACAATCCGTAGAACGTTTGAAAAACTGGATCTACTGATAGTACAAGATATCTTTATGACCAAAACAGCGTCTATTGCTGACGTTATTTTCCCTGCAACATCATGGGGTGAGCATGAAGGTGTTTATACTGCAGCAGACCGTGGTTTCCAACGTTTCTATAAAGCGGTTGAACCTGTTGGTGATGTGAAAACAGACTGGCAAATCATCAGTCTGATGGCAACAGCAATGGGCTATCCAATGCATTACAACAATACCAAAGAAATTTGGGATGAGTTGCGTGAGTTATGCCCAATTTATTATGGTGCGACTTACGAAAAAATGGCGGATTTGGCTTATATTCAATGGCCTTGCCCAACAGAAGATAGCCCAGGTACACAATATCTGTACGAAGGTGGTAACTTTGATACCCCTAACGGTAAAGGTCAATTCTTTACCTGTGAGTGGGCACCACCAATTGACAAACTGTCTGATGAATTCCCAATGGTACTGGCAACAGTCCGTGAGGTTGGGCACTACTCTTGCCGTTCAATGACAGGTAACTGTAAAGCATTGGCAGCATTAGCAGATGAGCCAGGTTATGTTCAGTTAAATACTGAAGATGCCAAACAACTGGGTATTAAAGATCAAGAGTTAGTTTGGATACGCTCTCGTCAAGGTAAAGTAATTACGCGTGCTGCAGTCAGTGATAGACCGAATAAAGGCGCGGTATATATGACTTACCAATGGTGGATTGGTGCTTGTAACGAACTGGTTGCGGAAAACTTAAGCCCAATTACTAAAACACCTGAGTATAAATATTGTGCAGTATGTGTTGAGCCAATCAAGGAGCAGGCTCAGGCAGAACACTATGTGAAAACGGAATATAGCAATATTAAACGTCGTTTAAGAGAAGCTGCCGAGGGTTAATTTTATCTGATTAATATTGTTTTTCTGCCTTAAGACCGAGTTTATTGATTTTGTGTCAGTAAGCTCGGTTTTTTTATGATTTTTTATTGTCATCAGATCTTTTTTCTACAGCTTATCGTTAAAAACCTCTTTTTATCTGTCTGAATATTCACCATGCGTTGGCTCACAATAAAAAAAGTAACATGTTACTTTTAACGTAATCCGTTTCTAAATCAAGTGGATAAATTGCTTTTTATTTAAGGCCAGCGCAGGATGCTGTCATGGAAATGAGTGTAAGAAAACAACAACGAGATACTGTATGAAAAAACTCATTAATGCCCTACAAGCGTTTGGTAAATCCTTATATGGACCCGTCTTGATATTACCTATTGTTGGTTTATATATCGCTTTAGGTAACGTCTTTGGCAATGGCAATCTTGCGGAATATATTCCGTTTTTAAATCACCCGGTTATTCAAAGCATTGGACAATTACTCGCAAAATCATCAGTTGCTATTTTAGTCAATTTAGCGTTGATTTTTGCTGTGGGTATTCCTGTCGGCTTAGCAAAAAAAGATAAAGGCTATGCAGGGTTAATTGGTTTAGTGGTGTTTGTTATTTTTACAAATGCTATGAATATTACCCTAACACTGCAAGGGAAGTTGGTTAGCACAGAAGAGATGCGAGCTGCAGGTCAAGGCATGGTATTAGGTGTTCAAGTCCTTGAGATGGGGGTATTTGCTGGTATTTTAACAGGAGCAATATCTGGATGGCTTTATAATCGTTATTCAGGTCGTCAATTTAACGGCATTATGGCTATTTACTCTGGTCACTGTTTTGTCGCCATTATTGCTATTCCCTTCACTATTGCATTGGCTGTTTTAATGTGTGAAATCTGGCCTTTTGCTCAGGCTGGTATTACTAAAATGGCACTCGTTATTCATGACTCTGGTGCTTTTGGTGCGCTGATTTATGGATTCTTAGAACGTATTCTTATCCCAACGGGATTGCACCATTTAGTCTATACCCCATTCTTGTATACCGAATTAGGCGGTGTTGCTGATGTTTGTGGCACAACTTACCAAGGTGCAAGAAATATCTATTTTGCTGAAATGGCGTGCCCTGAAGTAAAACAACTCAGTAGCACTGTGATTTGGGATGCGCGTGGTATCGCTAAAATGTTCGGTTTAACAGCAGCAGCGGCTGCCATGATCTCTGTGGCCAAAAAAGAGAAAAAGCAGATGGCAAAGGCGATTTTAATTCCTGCGGCTGCAACTTCTTTCTTGTTAGGGGTGACAGAGCCTCTTGAGTTTTCCTTCCTCTTTGTTGCTCCTGTTCTGTTTTTAGTTCACGCCGTATTAACGGGTATTGGCATGATGTTGTTCTACCTATTAGGTGTGCATGCGATTGGTGCAAATGGGGTCATTGATTTCATTTTATATAACTTGCCGTTAGGTACTGAAAAATCAAATTGGCCTATGTATATCGTGGTGGGTTTGATTATGTCAGTTCTCTACTTCGTTATCTTTAGGACCTTGATTTTAAAACTCAATCTTAAAACTCCTGGTCGTGAAGATGATGATGAAGAAACTCGTTTATACAGCAAAGAAGACTATAAGAAAAAAGCAGAAACAGTCACTAACTCTGAAAGAATACCTGAAACTATTAATGAGTTAGGTGAAGAGATTATTGAAGGGCTAGGTGGGCGTGACAATATTGAAGTGGTTGATAATTGTTATACCCGCTTAAGAGTTATTGTTAAAAATGTCGATGTAATTCATGAAGATATTTTGAAAAAAACAGGTGCTAAAGGCGTTGTGCGCCACGGTAATAATGTCCAAGTTGTTTATGGATTACATGTAAAAAAAATGCGTGAAGCGGTCGAAGCCGCACTTTAATAGGAGAAAGAAAGATGACTAAATCACCCTTTATCTTAAGTATTGCAGGCGGCGGAAGCACCTATACACCGGGAATTGTAAAAAGTTTAATGGTACGTTTAGAGGATTTTCCACTGAGTGAAATTCGTTTATACGACATTGATAAAGAGCGCCAGGATACCATTGCCCCAGTCGTTGAAAAAGTGATCCGTGATCATAGTGATACCATTAAATTTACAGTGACAACGGATGCAAAAGCCGCGTTTGATGGTGCTCATTTCGTGTTTGCTCAAATGCGTGTGGGTCAATATAAAATGCGTGAACAGGATGAAAAGATCCCATTACGTCATGGTGTTGTAGGGCAAGAAACCTGTGGGCCTGGCGGACTTGCTTACGGTTTACGCACCATTTTACCTATGGTTGAGCTAATTGATTTAGTTGAGGAGTATGCTTCACCTAAAGCATGGATTGTAAACTATTCAAACCCAGCCGCGATCGTTGCTGAAGGTGTACGTCGTTTACGCCCTAATGCTCGTGTATTGAATATCTGTGATATGCCTGTTGCAGCGATGCGTAATATGGCAGCCGTATTAAACGTTGATCGCCATGATTTAGATGTGGACTACTTTGGTCTAAATCACTTTGGTTGGTTCACTTCTGTGCGCGTAAAAGGTGAAGAAAAACTGCCTGAATTACGTGAACATATCGCTAAATTCGGTCTTTTAACCGAAGATGCAGCTCAAACTGATCCACAACACTCAGATCCATCATGGGTGAAAACATGGCGTCATATTCAGCCATTAATGGAAGCATTCCCTGAATATATTCCAAACCCATATTTGCAGTATTACTTGATGCCAAATTATATCGTTGAGCATCAAGATCCAGATTACACCCGTGCAAATGAAGTAATGGATGGTCGTGAAAAACGCTTGTTTGAAGCAGCGCGTGAATACAAAGAGACCGGTATTTTACCTGATGCATTCCATGTCGGTGTTCATGGTGCCTTTATTGTTGATGTTGCTTGCTCTTTAGCTTTTGATTTACGTCAGCGCCACTTGGTGATTGTTGAAAATAAAGGTGCGATTGCTGATTTACCTTATGATGCGATGGTCGAAGTACCGGCTTATATCACGTCTCACGGCCCTGAACCTATTCGTGTTGGTGACATTCCGCGTTTCCATCGTACTTTGTTAGAGCAACAATTGGCATCAGAACAATTATTGGTGGAAGCAACACTTGAAGGTAGCTATGAAAAAGCATTAGAGGCGTTCACACTGAATAAAACAGTGCCAAGTGTGATCCACGCGAAGAAGATCCTTGATGATATGATCGAAGCAAATCGAGAATATTGGCCTGAATTACATAAAGTTTATGTAAATGGTAAGCGTGTTTGATCTCAACACTTGCTGTTAATGAGTAATTGAATAAAAATGCTGTTCTATCACCAGAACAGCATTTTCCTTTTATGTTGGTAAGGACGATGTATCAATTAAGGTAACCGGTATGTCGGCACGATTATCATCTTTACTCTCAAGAGCAACAGAATTAACACGCGCAGAATATCGTATTCTCTCTTATTTAATTGATAACCCAACACAAGTTGGAAAACTTACGATCAGAGCGCTAGCACAAGCCAATTTTGTTTCGACAACGACCATTATGCGACTTTGCCAGAAATTAGGTTTTTCTGGTTATAGTGAGTTGGTTTATTACTGCAAACAATTGTTATCCACGGCTGAAAAATCTCATCAATTGAAAAGTGATGAAAACGAGGTAACAGAGCCTCTTTTTGATCAGTTTTTGGCGAATTATTTAAAAACCTTCACGTTAATTTCAGATGAGAAAAGACACGCTTTTGTTGATTTAATTAATAGCAAGAATTCATTTTTTATTTATGGGGCAGGGTTTTCTCATATATTTTCAGAATATATCAGTAAGCGATTACAGCTGATTGGTAAGGATGCATTTCTCTCAGGATTGAGCGACAGTAAGAATATCTTTATTAATAATGCTTCACGCTATACCGTTTTTATTGCGATATCTCGTAGTGGAGAGACTGAACAAGTGGTTGAAAAGGCGAGAATAGCAAAAAGTATTGGTATGAAGATTGTTGCATTTACTCGCGCAAGTGCCAATCCATTGGCTGAACTTGCTGATATTCATTTTCCCATTTATGACGATGCAGTGAATTATCATTGTGATACTATCGAAAGCTCGTCCTTTGAATCAAACCTTGTCTTGATTATTGATTTGTTACTTAGCCGAACTCAACGGTTTTAATTTATGTAATAACGATTTATGACTAAGCAACTGACTGATTTAAATAAAGCGTTAAGGGTAAATCAGGGTGTGCATTCATTGAGTCGAATTTATGCGATGGGTGAGAATCAATCGTTGGATAACGAGATAATAAAACCATAAAATCTTGGTAAGCCTGATTTTTATTGTCATGAGTAAAAATAGGTGTACCACTATGATTTAATTCATTATCTGCAATTAATAGAACATCAAGATATTGCGCATTATTGTGTTCATAAAGCACATTTTCAGGGTTAATTTCTTGCCAAGGTGTTCCTATGGCTTCTTGTGGTGAATGAACACGTAAAGCACCAGTATTATCCTTCACATTATGCTTATTCATCATAACAATCATGGTGTGGTCAACTCCATCCTTATGCACTCCTTCAATTGAAAGTTCGCTTAAAGAGTCCGGTTGAGCAATTAATCTTAAATGAAAAACAGTTGATATTGATTTTGGCGATTGTTGATCTGTTAAGTGACGAGGAGTAAATGTATTACCTTGAATTAATAACATCTTTAATTTTAATAAGGCTTGATAGGCGGTATTGCTCTGCCAGCGATCATCGAGTGCTCTAAAATGCCTTTGTGCACCACTGTCTTCACGAATAAAGCCATCTTCTTCAGTGAGAACAAAAGGTTGATACTCTAATCTGGAGATTGTTTCTAAGTCATTATCAAAAAGGTAGCGACCTGTTCTGGAATAACGAAAAGAAAGAGTAGGATCTTGAGCTAAATAATCACCATATTCCATCAGTGTATTAATATCTTTCTCTTCAGCACCTAATTGTTTTATTAAATCGATAACTAAAATTTGGGGAATAAAGAGATATTTATTATTTTTATATTCTTTTTTCATTTCACTAATTTTATTTATAAGCAGGCTATTCATATATAATATGCTCCATTGATGGTTTATATTATTAATAATTAATTAGAGGGATAAATAATAAAGTATAATCAACTAGATTATAGATAGAGATTAATAAGTTTCAAATATATGAAAAAAGAGAGAGTGTAATTAATTTATTACACTCTCTCTTAATAATTTTAAAAGGAATTATTTCTGAATTAAAGTATTTCTGGAATTGAAATACCTAAGCGTTGCATGCGCGATAGTAGCGTTGTTCGTTTTAATCCTAATTTTAAAGCCGCACCTCTGGCTCCTGCAACAACGCCATTGGTTTCTCTTAATGCTTGAATGATCCTTTCTCGCTCCTCATCATCACTTTCTGGTGCATTAGTCTGCATGCGCCTTTCAATGGATGAAGGTTGAGTTAGTGCCTGTTTCAAACGAGAGGGCTTACTAATATGAAGCTCTTTTAATTGAAGGTTTAATGTTGAACCTCTGGTTAAAATAACAGCTCGTTCAATAATATTTTCTAGTTCACGGACATTACCAGGCCATGGATAAAGCGTTAGTTGTTCCAATGCGTTAGCAGGAATACAATCTATTTTTCTATCCATTCTCCGCGCAATTTTTTGTGTAAAATGTTTAACCAAAAGTGGAATATCTTCTGGTCGTTCTCTTAGTGGTGGAATAATAATAGGAAAAACATTAAGACGATAATAAAGATCTTCTCTAAATTCACCTTCATCTGTTAATTCATGAAGATCTTTATTGGTTGCTGCAATCAACCTAACATCAACAGGAATAACTTTATTACCACCTAATCTTTCTATCTCTCGCTCTTGAAGAACGCGAAGCAGTTTAGGTTGTAATTCAATTGGCATATCACCAATTTCATCAAGAAATAGCGTGCTTTTATCCGCCATTTCAAATCGACCAATATGCGTATTGGTTGCGCCAGTAAATGCACCTTTATCATGACCAAAAAGATCACTTTCTAATAGACCAGAAGGCACAGCAGCACAATTCATTTTTATCATCGATTTATCTTTTCGCTGACTAAGTCGATGAATAGCGCGTGCAATTAATTCTTTACCTGTTCCTGTTTCACCTAAAATAAGCACAGTACTATCACTTTGTGCGACTAATTCAATTTGTTCGAGCACATTATGCATAGCATCGCTTTGGTAAATAATCTCACTAAAGCATCCATTTTTATCTATTTGCTCATTAAGCCAAATATTCTCATTCTTTAAACTGTCTTTTAGATGCGTTATTTCTTCATATGCGGCTGCGTTTTCAATAGCGATACCAATACGGGCTGCAATTTGTTGTAGCAATTGGCAAGTATCGTCGGTAAAAACATGACTGATTTCATGTGCTAAAATTAATAAACCAAGCGGTTTATGATTAAAAGCCAGTGGCAATAACAAAGCCGTCTGCATATTTTGCTTAACTAGACGCTTAATCAAAACATCCTCTTGATCTTCTTTATTAATATCAATTAAGACGGGTTTATTTTGATTAATAATTTCTTCTGCTTTGTTATTCGCGCTACTAAACTTACGTTGTTGGCGGATGACTGATTTTCCAGTCTGATAACGGCTAGAATAAAGAATACCCTCATGACTATTATGTGATGAGGTACGGCATAACATTAGACTAATGTGGTTTAGTCCAAAAAAACGATGTATTTCTTTAGAGACTTCAGAAATAAGACCATCCATGTCTAAATGAGCTAATACAGAATTTGTAATATCAACCAATATTCGATATTGGTTGCGCTCATTACGAAGGCTCTCCATAGTTTCAGCGTTGTTACTGCTTAATTTCATGACACCACCGATTGCCCTAAAAAATTAGCTATATTGTAGTAGGTTTATAATAAATTTATATCAATGACTGAATCATTTTTGATCCAACCCGCTATTTTTGTATCTGCAATGAAACTTAAAAATATAAACTCATTAAATGGATATATAATTAATTATATAGCGCTTTCATTTATCGTCAAAAATGTCGAATAATTTGACGAAGTGACTTATTTATTAATCAATAATCATTTTTATTTAAAAATTATTTAATTGAAAAATAAGGAATAGTTATATCAAAAATATATTGGCATGAACCGTGCTAGACTCATTCTATAAATACCTAATTATGACTCTTAATTAGAATAACTCGTTGCATTTATCGCCATATATAACGGCTATATATAACAAAGATCAGGAGAATATGATGAACCGTTTCATCATTGCAGACCCTAAAAAATGTATTGGTTGCCATACTTGTGAGGTAGCTTGTGTGGTTTCACATCAGCAAGCCGAGCAAGATAACTTAGCCATTGAGCAGATTAGTGAGCAAAATTTTCAACCGCGAATTCATGTGGTTAAAGGATTCTCAATTAGTACAGCAGTTGTCTGTCACCAATGTGAAGATGCCCCTTGTGCAAATGTGTGCCCGAATGGTGCCATTATTCATAATAAAGATTATTACTATGTCGATCAGGATAAATGTATCGGCTGTAAAACCTGTGTGTTGGCTTGCCCTTATGGCACTATGGAGGTGGTTTCACGTCCAGTCATGCGCAAATTAACTGCGCTTAATACTATTGATGCATTTAAGGCTGAAGCTAATAAATGTGATTTATGCCATCACCGAGAAGCGGGGCCTGCATGTATTGAAGTTTGTCCAACGCATGCTTTAGTGTGCATTGATAGAGATGCACTTGAAGACATGGTGAAAGAGCGTCGTCGTAAAGCAGCTTTTGAAACCGGTGCTGAATTGTTGTTCTAAGATCAATAATAAAGCAACTATGTGCTGATACTATAGTTGCTATTATTTATCCTGCTTCAATAAGGTATCGACATGCATGAAATCACACTTTGCCAAAGTGCATTTGAGATAATAGATTCTCAGGCAAAATTAAATAATGCAAAAAAAGTAAAAAGTGTATGGATGGAAATTGGCGCATTATCTTGTGTTGAAGTGAGTGCGCTTGAGTTTTGTTTTGATATTGTTTGTAGAGACACTATTGCACAAGGCTGTGAATTACATATAGAAGTTATTCCTGCAAAAGCGTGGTGCTGGGATTGCCATCAAGTCGTGACAGTTTCAACATTTAACGCAGGGTGCCCTTCTTGTGGTAGCCAAAATTTGCGTGTTGAGAATGATGATGCAATGCGAATAAAGCAAATAGAGATCGAATAGGGGTTGTTATGTGTCTTGGTATTCCAGGTCAGGTTGTTGAAGTAGGAAAAACAATCACTGAAAATGCAATGGTCGATGTTTGTGGTGTAAAACGTGAAGTGAATATTGCACTAGTCTGTGAGGGAGAGCCTCATACGATGATTGGAAAGTGGGTATTAGTGCATGTAGGCTTTGCCATGAGTATCGTCAATGAAGAAGAAGCAAAAGAGACGCTGGATGCCTTGATGGCAATGGGAGAAGTGGAGGATGATGTCTCTGCTTTTCTTTATGGTGAAGAGGGCGCACCTAAAAAAAATTGAGTTAATTTTATGCTATTGCATGATTAATTTCTTTTTCTTATACTTAAACTTCATCTTTTTAAAAGCTGGGACGACCCAGCTTTTTGTCTTTGTATTCAGGGGACGACCCCAATTTATCTATAGGGGACGTTATGTCTTGGGTTATTCTTTTTGTTGCGGGTTTATTGGAAATCGTTTGGGCCGTTGGCCTTAAATACACACACGGTTTTACACGCTTAACACCGAGTATTATCACTATTAGCGCTATGATTGTGAGCATGGGAATGTTGTCTTATGCCATGAAAGGCTTACCTGCGGGCACGGCTTATGCGATTTGGACGGGTATTGGTGCAGTGGGTACCGCAATCTTTGGTATTTTGGTCTTTGGTGAGTCCGCGAATATCTATCGTTTACTCAGTTTAGCTATGATTATTTTCGGTATTATTGGGCTGAAATTAGCGAGTTGATTGTAATCAGTTTTTTAAAAGCCCCCAATGTGGTGTTTAGCTTTGGGGGAAGTTAGCGGTTTTGATTTTTTTCCTAATCAATTTTGTAGGATATTTTTAGCTTCCCTTATTTCCTTTTTGCAGAATAAAAAATGTAATCACCTAACTTTTTTGTTTCTGATTTTTTGATCTAAGTGTTTCAATGAGTGGTGCGGAAATTAAAACCTTACGTGCTAAATTTGGAATGTCACAAGCCGTTCTTGCGCGAGCTTTAGGTATGTCGAAAGAGAGTGTTTCTAAGTGGGAGCGAGGTAAAAAAAACCTAGTGGACCCGCACAGAGGATGTTGTGTATTTTGGAACGCCAAGGCCCTGAGATTTTAATAGTTTGATGAAGAGATAACAATTGGTTGTCTAATCCTTTCTTATTTATGAATTTTGTTTACTGTGAACTATAAATCCAACAAAAAGAATAAATATTGACGGTTAACCAGTAGCGAAATATTTCCACAAAAAAAGCCACTCAATTGAGTGGCTTTTTATCTTACGTATTAATCAATTATAGTGTAAATACACCAATGATAGCGAGAACACTGATAATAGCAGCACCACCATAAAATACCCATTTGCTTGCAGGTACATGCACTTTAAAATCATGCAAAGTATGGTGAATACGGTGTAATGCACACCAAACTGGCAGAATGATCATCAATAGTAAGAACAGACGGCCAATGATGCTTTGGCTAAATGCCATAATACGTTCATAAGTAAATGCTTCTGGCGCAATACCCATAGGGATTAGGATACCGAGCAGGATGATGATTGCTGGAGAAACAATCGCACTCCACATACCACCTGCACCAAACAATCCCCAGAAAATAGGTTCATCAGAGCGCTTAGGAAGTTGATTCTGATTCATTATTTCCTCCTGGGTTACATTAACGCCACTGCCAGAATAGCGGCAGTAACAACGATAGTGACAGCCCAAAAACCACGAACAATAGGTTCTTGAGGCATTTTTTCATCTTTAACAACGATAACCACAGCTTTTGGTGCAAGTTTAAACCAAGTTGCAGTGTGGAATACTGTCGCAATAAGAGTCACAATATTAATCAGCATTACAATTGGATTGCTCAGGAATCCAACGAAACCTGCCCAACTTTCTGGTCCATTTTTCAGTGCGAATACACCAAACAGTACAACCAGACTGAACCAAAGTTGTGGAAGACAAGTACCTTCACGGGTGATATAGAAACGATAGAAACCGAGTTTCGTCCACCAGTTTGGTTGCATACCACGAACATAAGGCTTACGTTTTGTTGTCATGTCTTGTTTCCTCCTTAACGTGGTTTCAGCATCGCAATGACAAAGTCTTGCGCACTGGCTGCTTTACCTTGCTGAATAGCGGCAGCAGGATCCACATGTTTTGGACAGACTTCAGAACAGTAGCCAACAAAGGTACAAGACCAGACACCGTTCTCACCATTTAATTGAGGCATACGCTCTTTTGCCCCATGGTCGCGACTATCTGTGTTGTAACGTTGAGCTAATGTAATCGCGGCTGGACCAATAAACTCTGGGTTTAAACCAAACTGAGGGCAGGCTGCATAGCAAAGACCACAGTTAATACAACCAGAGAACTGGTGGTATTTCGCCATTTGAGCCGGAGTCTGTTTATTTGGACCTTCTGAAGGCTTACGATCATTACCGATGATATAAGGTTTAATCGCTTCTAAGCTTTCGATAAAGTGAGTCATATCGACAACTAAGTCACGCTCAACAGGGAAGTTACCTAAAGCTTCAACTCTTACACCATCTGGATATTCACGAATAAAGGTTTTACAAGCTAGTTTAGGCACTTTATTAACCATCATGCCGCAAGAGCCACAAATTGCCATACGGCAAGACCAGCGGTAAGAAAGATCAGGCGCTAAATTATCTTTGATATAACCCAGTGCATCCAATAATGAGGTTTGCTCATCATAAGGAACATCGTAAGTGACGAAATGAGGCGCTTCATCCGTTTCAGGGTTATAGCGCATGACTTCCATCTTAACGTGCTTCATGTCATCAGCCATTCGCTTTCTCCTTGTTCTGCTTGTCTTGTGCAGTCGCTTCACCACCATAGACACGTTTAGCAGGAGCAGATTTCGTGATCTTCACATCGCTATATTCTAAACGAGGTGCCCCTTCTGGGTTATAGAACGCCAGAGTATGTTTCAGGAAGTTCACGTCATCACGCTCAGTACAACCTTCGTCAAGACGTTGGTGTGCACCACGAGACTCTTTACGATTGATTGCAGAATGAGCCATACATTCAGCGACATCTAAACCAAAGCCAAGCTCAATTTTGTACAGTAAATCTGTATTAAAGACGCTACTAGTGTCTTTAATTTCAACACGTTTAAAGCGTTCTTTTAATTCAGCTAGTTTATCAACAGTTTTTTGCATTAATTCAGGTGTACGATAGATACCGCAACCTTCTTCCATTGATTCACCCATTTCATCGCGAATTTGTGACCAGCTTTCAGAACCTTTTTGATTCATCAGCTTTTTCAGGCCATCTTCAATGTCACGAGTACGAGCATCTAATGCTGATGCATTAGCAGGTGCCGCTTCTTGAGCACAACGAACCGCTTCTTCACCAGCAAGACGACCAAATACAACCAGTTCTGCTAGTGAGTTAGAACCTAAACGGTTAGCGCCGTGTAAGCCAACAGATGAACATTCACCTACTGCAAACAGACCTTTAATACGAGTTTCTGTTTGTTGGTTGGTTTCGATACCACCCATAGTGTAGTGAGCAGTAGGACGAACTGGAATTGGTTCATTAACTGGGTCAACACCCACATACGCTTTTGCCAGTTCACAAATAAATGGCAGACGTTCATGGAGTTTTTTCGCACCCAGATGACGTAAGTCCAGATGAACCACATCACCACGGTGAGTTTTAATGGTACGGCCTGCACGCCACTCATGCCAGAATGCTTGAGAGACTTTATCGCGAGGACCTAATTCCATGTATTTATTTTCTGGTTTACCTAATGGTGTTTCTGGTCCTAAACCGTAATCTTGCAGATAACGATAACCATCTTTATTGACCAGAATACCGCCTTCACCACGACAACCTTCAGTCATCAGGATACCTGAGCCAGGTAAGCCTGTTGGGTGATATTGAACAAATTCCATATCACGCAATGGAACGCCATGACGTAAAGCGATACCCATACCATCACCGGTAACAATACCGCCATTGGTATTGAAACGATAAACACGTCCAGCCCCCCCTGTTGCCATAATGACGGCATTGGCACGAATTTGAACTTTCGTCCCTTCCATCATATTGATAGCAACAACACCACGAGCGTGACCTTCATCAACGAGGATATCGAGAACAAAATGCTCGTCGAAACGTTGAATTTGTGGGTATTTTAAGGATGTTTGGAATAAGGTATGTAACATATGGAAGCCGGTTTTATCGGCCGCGAACCAGGTCCGTTCGATCTTCATCCCACCAAAACGTCGGACGTTGACTGACCCGTCTTCTTTACGGCTCCAAGGACAGCCCCAGAGTTCTAGTTGAGTCATCTCTGTTGGACAATGCTCAACGAAGTAATCAACGACATCCTGTTCACACAACCAGTCACCGCCTGAAACGGTATCATTGAAGTGGAAATCATAGGAGTCGTGAGCCTGAGTCACTGCTGCTGATCCGCCTTCTGCTGCCACAGTGTGGCTACGCATTGGGTAAACTTTTGAGATCAGAGCAATTTTCAGTTGAGGATTCGCTTCCGCGGCAGCTATTGCTGCTCGTAAGCCTGCGCCCCCGGCTCCGATTATCGCTATATCGGCATTAAAGGTTTGCACTGCGCTTCTCCATTGTTCAAGTGAAAATTGGAATAATTGTCTAGAATTCAATTCACTGACATTATTAATTTGTAATGCTATTTTTTTAAGCTATCCGTAACGAAATTGTTTCACTGCCTTGTGACTGCGCTTGATAACATCTTTATTATCATTGACTGTAGTTTTAGTATAACGAAATGTAAGCCACCGAAATTTGATATGAATGATGGTTTTCCCGTATTTCACAAAAAAAGTGTGATCCACACCAAGAATTCTGGGTTTTGATAATAAGAGCCCAGAGAAACTTGAGGATAAAATAAAATATATATTTTTAAATTGAAAATTATAAATAGTAATGAATAACTGGTTTTGAAAGTATAGATAACTTTAATTGAAAATGACAATGATTTTTTGTTATCTGTTGATTTTAAAGGATAAATATTTTTCCTTTCCATTTGGTTAATTTAATTTAATTAAAGCTCATTCTAAAAATTAAAATATTTTTTTTACTATTTATCTAAAACAAATCGGTTTGTCTTGTTAATTGTTAATAAAATATTAATAATATTTCTAAAGGTTTTTAATACTCGTCAAAATATACAAATTTAAATAAAAAGTTAATGTTGAAGTTAAGATGAGAGTGACGATTTAAATATAAGTATTGTGTTAGTTTATTGTTACTCGCAATTGAGAAAAAGAATTATTACAATTTACTTTTATTATAAGATAATCGCTAAAGAGTTGTATCTATCGTATTGGGTTGGTGTTTATTTCGACAATAAAAGTGCCTTAAAGTAGATATTTTGTAGAATAACATTTAATTACCTTATGTATTTTTACTTAGAAAGGCGGAAAATAATGAATAAGCATACCTCTTTATCAGGGAGAAATTTGTCTGTTGAGGAGGATGCGAGTAAACTGCACGCTTTGTTTTCTGTTGGAGTTTTTCATTCATGAGTGAAATCGCGGATTGGCAGCCAAGCGCCTCAATCGCCAACTTACTGAAAAAGGCGAAAATAGTCAGTAATATTAGGCGTTTTTTCGCTGATCGTGGTGTGTTAGAAGTTGAGACACCTATGATGAGTCAGGCTACCGTTACCGATGTTCATCTTTACCCATTTGAAACCCACTTTGTCGGGCCAGGTGCTTCACAAGGGCTTAAGCTTTATTTGATGACTAGCCCTGAATACCATATGAAGCGCTTATTAGCTGCGAACAGTGGGCCTATTTATCAAATGGGGCGTTGCTTCCGTAATGAGGAAGCCGGTAGATATCATAATCCGGAATTTACGATGCTAGAGTGGTATCGCCCTTGTTTTGATATGTACCGGTTGATGAATGAAGTCGATGATCTACTGCAAGAAGTCTTAGATTGTGAAGCATCCGAATCACTCTCTTACCAGCAAGCATTCTTGCGTTATCTTGATATCGACCCTTTATCGGTAGATAAAGAAAAATTACGCGAAGTTGCTGCAAAACTGGATTTATCAAATATCGCAGATACTGAAGAAGATAAAGATACACTGCTTCAGTTACTATTTGTCTCTGGGGTTGAACCTCATATCGGTTTAGAAAAGCCCACCTTTATCTATCATTTCCCTGCATCCCAAGCATCATTAGCTGAAATTAGTTCTGAAGATCATCGTGTAGCAGAACGTTTTGAAGTCTATTTTAAAGGTGTTGAATTAGCGAATGGATTTCGTGAGTTGACTGATGCGCAAGAACAACGCCATCGCTTTGAACGTGATAATCGTCAGCGAATAGCAATGGGATTACCAGAGCAACCCATTGATGAGCGTTTTTTAGCCGCTCTTGAAGCGGGATTACCAGAGTGTTCTGGTGTGGCTTTAGGAGTTGATCGCCTCATTATGCTGGCGCTTGGTGTAGAGCGTATTAGCGATGTGATTGCATTTCCTGTTTACAGAGCATAAATGTGATATCGATAGTACAATAAAAGAGAGCCTAGACTCTCTTTTATTTTTTTGATTTTCGGTTTTGTCTTCGTTTTTCTTCTGTTTCAAGGGCTTTTTCTTGAAACTTTGCAAACTTATTCCCTGTTACGTCTTTCATATAGCGATAATTAATAAACCAATACGTAATACAAGAAAATAAAATAACCCACCAGATTAAGAGTAATTTTAATGCAGAATGAATTCCTAGTATTAAATTAAAACTAATTAAAACTATTAAGCTGACAAATATCGAGCTAAATAACCCTCCCGCAATTTGTGGCATATATTTTTTTAAAGGAGTGATACTTATTAATGGCAAAATAATAGCCATAGAAAACAGCACTCCAAATGTGGCAAACATAATAATTGATATAGGTTCATCAAAGCTCAGAAACCAATCTGTTATGCCAAAAAAAGAAAAAGGAATTTCTATCATAAAGTTACCTCTCTACTAGGATAGAAAAGAGGGATATCTTTAAAATTAAAAATCAGTTTAAAGAATACATTAGGAAAAATATGTATTTCAGTATTATAGAGCGTGACAGATTGATTAAAGAATTCACGCCTATCTGCAATACATTCTTCTAATTCTTTAGCTTGTGTTTGTAATAAGTATAAATTTTTTTCACTGATAAGTTCAGGATAATTTTCAGCAATAATGAGTGATTTTTTTATTTGAGGTAATAACTGATTCGCTAAATTAACTTTTTGATCTAATACATCTGCATGTAAATAGTGATCTCTATTTTCAGCTAATCTTTCAAATAAGATTTTTTCATGGCCCATTGCTTTTTGTGTAATCACTATCAGCATGGGGATCAAGTCAACTTGTTTTTTTAATAAAACATCAATATTTGCAAAGGCTTTATAGCAATTGTTTTTGAGCATCACCATGTTGTTATAAATCATCACTAATTGGCGTATTAAAAAATAAACCAAGGTGAGAATAAAAATGATGAAAATAAGCCATTCCATATTAATCAATTACCAAGAAAAAGTGTTATTAAAATAAAGTGTTAGTATGCCGTTTTGGTAATCCATGGGTATTACTAAAATGGAGAAGATAACAAAAAGAGCAATAATAACGATGATGGTAGAGTTACGACGAAAAGGGCGCGCTTTGTTCCAACGCGCAACATAATCTTGTGGTGATAAACCTAGCAGGTAATGTGGTTCTTTACGTGTGATAACCACTTCGCCATTGATAGATTCTGCATTACCAATTAATAAATATGTTGTGTCTGATCCTAAGATGTACTCTTTAAAACGTTTATTATTGTATTCAAGATCTTGATGAGGCTCGATACCAAGATGCACTAAGGGGTTATCAGCTGCGAGAACTTGAATTGATCCGGTATCATCAGTCATCGTGAAATTGTTGATCTTTTTTTCACAGAATGACTGATGATAACTTTTCTTGCCTTCTTTATCTTTGGATACGTCATATTCATAATAGAAGTAACCATAACACTCTTTTTTACCGAGGCGGCTTATTAATTTTTTTCCCGCAGTTATCTTGCCTTCTATCTCAACAAGTCCAATGGCTAAAGAGCGAATTTTAGATGTCGCTAGAATTTTTTGAAAACGTAAAAAACGCTTTTCAGGTGTTCTTTTGACAACTTGATAAACGAACATTAAAACGAAACTTAAAAAGAACAATCTATGGTCAATAAAAAAGCCAAAGCTTAAGCAGAGCAGTAAAAGGCTAATAAATATGGTGTTAACCAGTGCCGAAAACTTAGACTCACCTTCCATTTGTAATTGATGATAATTTTTTATCGCCTTTTCACCAATATTTCCAATATGATTTGAAATACCATAGGAAAATATCAAAATAACAACAAATGCAATACAGGAGATGAGATTAACAATGGAGTCTTCACCGCTAGGATAAAGGCCATTTTCTCGCGAAAAAAACAGATAATTTCCAGTAGCAAAAGCGATCCCTAAAAAGGGAACAATACCTAAGTTATTCTTCTTTTTTTGGGTGCGTTTGCTACGTAAAAAATAGATTAATGCGCCTACAGCACAGCCGATAAAAAAATAAATTAACACTGTAACCTATCCTTAATGCGGTTATTTAAATTGCTGTCATTTAAAATGAATGCCTTCAAACTTCATTTCTTCTTTTGGTATTTCTAGCAATTGCATGTGTTCAAAGCGGAAAAGGCCAGCAATTAAGCTATCAGGAAACATTTCTATTGCAGTATTGTAGTTGGTGGTTGCATCATTAAAGCCTTCACGACGTTGAGCAATTTTATTTTCTACATCACTAACACCAGTTTGAAGTAATGCTAATTGTTCACCTGAAATTAATGTAGGATAATTTTCAGCAAGGGCAATCATGCCGCGCAATGCGGTATTCATCTCATTTGATGCGCTGATTTTTTCATTAATATTTTGCGCTTTAAAGTAGCGTTGTCTTGCGTCGCTTAATGCAATAAATACACTTTTTTCATGCTCCATGGCTTTTTCAGCCACAGCCATTAATTGAGGAATTTGGTCTGCTCGCTGTTTTAAAATAACGTCGATATTCGCAAATTGATTACTGACTTGATTGCGCATCGCAATAAGACGATTATAAATTGAAATACCCCAACTAATAAAAAGAACGATAAGAACAAGTAAAATAATAGCCATTATTGTCATTGTGATCCCTTTTTCTGAATATTTAATAAATGATGATAGCTAAATTAAAAAGTGATTATAGTTTTTAATTAAATTATTAGAGCAACTTAGAGAAAGATGAAGAAATATACAATCAGAAAGGGTGCAAATAGCCTACTCTTTCACAATAAAGAATAGGATACTCGTCATACTTCAAGTTGTAGCGTTGTTGACTGCGTTTACTCGTACTAGTCGCATACTAATGTATGCGACTAGTATCCGCTTAGCTACACCTTGAATTATTTAGGGCGTAAATAAAATGCGATGGGTTATTTAGCTTGTTTTTGTAAGAATTTAACTCCTAAATCAGGGAAGTCAGTAAAGACACCTTCCGCTCCAGCTTGGTTATAGATAATGTCGTAAAGCTGATCACCATCTTTTGCGTATTTAGGTAGTTTATCAATACGTACTGTAAACGGATGAATGGTGAGTTTATTAGCGTGAGCATCTGCCGCCATACCCGTTAAAGTGATATTTTCTGGTGTTGAATTATCTTCCACTAACATATGGTAATCCGGTCCAATTCCATCTGCATAAGTGGCAATCTCTTTCATTGCACCTGGCTTAAACATCCACTCATAGCTGTAATTTGTCCATGTTCCATCAGGCTGTTTCTCATACGTCTCATTCCAGTCAGTATAAGCGATTAGCTGAACAAGTTTTAAATCCATGCCCATTTGGGGCATTAATTCTGTTTTGATGCGTTTTAGATCGTTAGCATCAAAGGATTGTAGATAAACATTGTCAGTTTTTTTCGTATAACCGTACTGTTTAAGTACTTCAAGTACTTTTTTGGTGATATCTTTGCCTTCTTGCTCATGGAACCAAGGGGCTTTAATTTCAGGGTAAATACCAATATCTTGGCCTGTTGATTTGTTTAAGCCTTGGATAAATTCAATTTCTTCTTGGAAAGTATGTACACGGAAATCCGATTTACCCATAGGGAAACGGTTTGGGTAACTTTGGACTTTTTTACCGTCAACAATGTCAAAGCCTTCCGTAAATTTCAGTCCTTTAATTTCTTCAAGTGTAAAGTCAATGGCGTAATAACGACCATCTTTTCTTGCTCTATCAGGATAACGATCAGCCACATCTGTTACACGATCAAGATAGTGGTCATGTAAAACAACTAATTCGTTGTCTTTGGTCATCACCAAGTCTTGCTCTAGATAATCTGCGCCTTGGGCATAAGCTAATGCTTTGGCAGGAAGCGTATGTTCAGGCAAATAACCACTTGCACCACGGTGAGCAATAACAACCTTATCGCTTGCCGCTTGTGCGATTGCACTTAAAGATAGAGTTAAAAGAACGCCTGCAACTAACGGTTTTATTCTAAAAGATGTACTCATAAAGCTGCTCCATTTTAATTCTACGTACAACAAAGTTATGTACAGTTGGCAATAAAAAAGCCACATCAAAACAGTTGATGTGGCTTGGTTTTTAGAGATGAGATTTAACTAATTTCATAAATAATCAGTTAGCGATTATTCGTACTTCTGAAGCATTTCACGTTTGTGTTTGGTTTCAGTAACCATCACGATAAGTAATAATACAACAGACAGTGCACTACCGCCGATCATGACCATAAAGCCGCCATCCCAGCCGAAGTAGTCAACTGTGTAACCTACGATAGCACTCGCCGCAACAGAACCACCTAAGTAACCGAATAGACCGGTAAAGCCAGCTGCTGTACCTGCTGCTTTTTTCGGTGCAAGCTCAAGTGCATGCAGACCAATCAACATAACAGGGCCATAGATTAAGAAACCGATGATTAACATACACGCCATATCAACATTCGGGTTACCCGCTGGGTTCATCCAGAATACGATAGTTGCGATAGTTACTAAGGTCATGAAGAACACACCTGTCGCACCACGGTTACCTTTGAACACTTTATCTGACATCCAACCACACAGCAGAGTGCCCGGAATACCTGCGTATTCGTATAAGAAGTAAGCCCATGATGATTTATCCATTGCGAAGTGTTTAACTTCACGCAGATAAGTTGGTGACCAGTCCAGCACGCCGTAGCGCAGTAAGTAAACGAACACGTTCGCAATCGCAATCATCCACAGAAGTTTGTTAGGGAACACATACTTCATAAAGATTTCTTTTGCAGTCAGTTCTTGTTCGTCAGTTTCTTTATAATCAGGTGGATAGTCGTTTTTGTACTCCTCAATTGAAGGTAAACCACAAGATTGAGGGGTATCGCGCATTAATGCGAATGCAATCATTGCAACTAAGATTGCTGCAAATGCTGGCATATATAACGCTGCTTTCCAGTCGTTAAACCACGCCATACCTAATAAGAATAGTAATGGAGGCAAACCACCACCGACGTTATGCGCACAGTTCCAAATCGAAACGATACCGCCACGTTCTTTCTGTGACCACCAGTGAACCATGGTACGTCCACAAGGAGGCCAACCCATACCTTGGAACCAACCACAAAGGAACAACAGAACGAACATAACCATAATGCTCGAAGTTGCCCATGGCACAAAGCCCATAACTAGCATCACTAAAGACGCTAAAATAAGACCTGCGGGTAAGAAATAACGAGGGTTAGCACGGTCAGAGAAAGAGCCCATGATAAACTTAGAGAAACCATAAGCAATGGAGATCCCTGATAAAGCAAAACCTAAATCACCTTTAGAGAATCCCTCTTCTACGAGATAAGGCATTGCTAATGCAAAGTTTTTTCTTACTAAATAATAAGCAGCATAACCGAAGAAAATCCCCATAAAGATCTGCCAGCGTAGGCGACGATAGACGGGATCTATCTGCTCTTTTGGCAAACGCGCTTTATGTGGCGCAGGTCTAAACAGACTTAACATATTAGCCTCCGATGGCTTTTATTTTAATATGTTGATATTAAATAATGACAAAACGAACAATGAAGTTATCAAAAAATTTTCTTTAACGAACTTAATAGTAAACTTATACAATCAAATTTACTGTGAGGTATTACTCAGTTGTCGAATAAATTTTCAATATGTGCAATTTTGAGTGATATGTTAACTTTATGAAATACTTTCTGTTAAATAATTTGTGATTAGTATCACAGATGTGGTTTTAATTTCTCACTCATGAGCGTTTCTCTTTCGTTTTTGCTCATTATCAAACATTAACCACACTTTTTGTGTATCTTATACACTATAATTAGCGCTAAAGAATAATTAAGCGTTTGCTGAATGTAATGTGAGAGGGCATCTCTATGATGAGCGGTTCACCAGTGACAGAAACAGATGTCATTATTATTGGCGGGGGAGCAACCGGTGCAGGCATGGCAAGAGACTGCGCGCGCCGTGGGTTACGTTGCGTCCTGCTTGAAAGACACGATATTGCAACCGGTGCAACCGGTCGAAATCATGGATTGTTACACAGTGGTGCGCGTTATGCAGTAACCGATCCTGAATCAGCGCGTGAGTGTATTGAAGAGAATATGATCTTAAAACGGGTTGCTCGTCATTGTGTTGAAAAGACGGATGGCCTTTTTATTACCTTACCTGATGATTCTTTAGAGTTTCAACAGACTTTTATTCAAGCTTGCCAAGCTGCAGGTATTGATGCTCAAGCGATTTCACCCGAAGAAGCTATTCGCTTAGAGCCTTCTGTTAACCCAAATTTAATTGGCGCAGTTAAAGTGCCTGATGGCACCGTTGATCCATTTCGTCTAACTGCAGCAAATATGTTAGATGCTCGCGAACATGGTGCACAAGTACTGACTTACCATGAAGTTGTTGGCCTTATTCGTGAAGGCGATCGTGTTAAAGGTGTCAAAGTTTACGATCATCAAACAAAAAGAATGTATGAAATTCGTGCGCAAATTGTGGCGAATGCTGGTGGTATTTGGGGACAAAAAATTGCTGAATACGGTGAATTAAAAATTCGAATGTTCCCAGCAAAAGGTGCATTACTGATTTTAGGTCATCGTATTAACAATATGGTGATCAACCGTTGTCGTAAACCTGCGGATGCCGATATTTTAGTGCCTGGTGATACTATCTCATTAATTGGTACAACTTCAACGCGTGTGCCTTACGATGAAATCGACAATATGTATGTCACTCCTGAAGAAGTCGATATCCTTATTCGTGAAGGTTCAATGTTAGCGCCTAAATTGGCTCAAACACGAATTCTACGTGCTTACGCAGGTGTCCGGCCTTTAGTGGCTAGTGATGATGATCCTTCTGGTCGTAATGTGAGTCGTGGTATCGTTTTACTCGACCATGCTCAACGCGATGGTTTAGAAGGGTTTATTACTATTACGGGCGGTAAATTAATGACTTACCGTTTAATGGCTGAATGGGCGACAGATAAAATCTGTGAGAAATTAAATATTTCTGCGAAATGTACTACCGCAGAAGAAGCATTACCTGGCTCTCGCCAATCTGCGGAGCAAGCATTACGTAGTGTTGTGTCTCTGCCTGCGCCAATCCGTGGCTCTGCCGTTTATCGCCATGGTGATTTGGCGAATAAATTACTGAGTAATGAACGTATTGATAAAAGCTTAGTGTGCGAATGCGAGGCAGTAACCGCTGCTGAAGTGCGTTACGCGGTTAACTCTTTAACGGTTAATAACTTACTTGATTTACGTCGTCGTACTCGTGTTGGGATGGGGACTTGCCAAGGTGAGCTTTGTGCTTGTCGTGCCGCAGGGTTATTAAACCGTTTACAAGTTACTACCCCTCATGAATCAGAGCAACAGCTTGCTCATTTCCTCAATGAGCGTTGGAAAGGCATTCGACCAATTGCTTGGGGGAATGCGTTACGTGAAAGTGAGTTTACCAGTTGGGTTTATCAAGGTTTATGTGGTTTAGATGCAGATATGATTGAAAAAACAGCTTCAGCGGAGGCAGATAATGAAATTTGACGTCATCATTATAGGTAGCGGGCTGGCGGGATTAACGGCGGGTATTCGTCTTGCCGAAGCTGGTAAGTCTTGTGCAATCATTAGCAATGGCCAAAGTGCACTGCATTTTTCGTCAGGTTCACTGGATTTATTGACGCATCTTCCTGATGGAACATCGGTGACTCACCCCAAAAAAGCACTGGCAACTTTGGCAGAGTTAGCACCTAAACATCCTTATAGCCGTATGGGTGAAATACAGGTTTCAACCTTAATTGAACAAGCTCAAGCATTGTTGGCAAGTACAAATGGCCTTGAATATCAAGGTAGTGGTGATGAAAACCATTATCGTATTACGCCAGTAGGGCATTCTCGTATGAGTTGGATGAGTCCCAAACGAGTCCCCATTCATGGTATTGATAAAGCATTGCCGTGGAAAAAGCTGGCCGTGGTAGGAATTGAAGGTTTCTTAGATTTTCAACCTCAGTTTGCAAGTAATACGCTTAATGAGCAAGGTGTTGAAGCTATTCCTTATCATATCCACTTACCGTTATTAGATAGATTGCGTGATAATCCAAGTGAATTTAGAGCAGTTAATATTGCGCGTTACTTAGATAAACCTGAAAACACACAAGCGTTAGCTGACGAACTGAAAAAGCATGTTGATGACAGTGTTGAAGCGATTATTTTACCTGCATGTATTGGACTTGATGCTGAAGAGCCTGTGACATTACTGCAACAGTTAGTCGGTAAAGCGATTTGTCTATTACCAACATTGCCACCTTCTCTATTAGGAATTCGTCTACATCAAGCATTAAAACTGCGTTTTCAAAAAGCGGGTGGTTTAATCATGCCAGGTGATCGCGCGGAGGAAGTTGACTTAGTGGGTAACACTGTTACAGGCGTTCACACTAGAAATCACACTGATATTCCTATTCGTAGTGAGCATGTGGTGTTAGCAACGGGAAGCTTTTTTAATAATGGCTTAATTGCCGAATTCGATCGTGTTTATGAGCCTTTAATGGAGCTGGATTTGTTAGAGGTATTACCTCGTAATGAGTGGACACAAGAGAATGTCTTTGCGAAACAGCCTTATATGCGCTTTGGTGTTAATACCGATAGCCAATTAAGGCCCATGAAATATGGTGAAGTATTAGACAATGTCTATGCTGTGGGCGCTGTGTTAGGTGGATTTGATCCGCTAAATGAAGGTTGTGGTGCTGGTGTTTCAATGATTAGTGCTCTTTATGCCGCGCAACAAATTTTACAACATCACAAATCAGAACAGACCACATCTGCGGTTGTGGAGGCAGCACAATGAGTTTACAAGATAACAGTTTTGAAGCTTGCATTAAGTGTACAGTTTGTACAACTTACTGCCCTGTTGCAAAAGTGAATCCACTTTATCCTGGTCCTAAACAAGCAGGCCCTGATGGTGAGCGTTTACGCTTAAAAGATCCGATGCTTTATGATGAAGCATTGAAATATTGTACTAACTGTAAGCGTTGTGAAGTCGCATGTCCGTCAGATGTAAAAATTGGTGATATCATTTCGCGCGCGAAACTGAACTACAATACCAAAACACCTAAAATTCGGGATGCTATTTTAAGTCATACGGATTTAATGGGAACACTGTCAACGCCAATGGCGCCGATAGTAAATACTATTACCGGATTAAAACCAGTCCGTAAAATCTTGGATAAAGCGCTTAAAATCGATCATCGTCGTGAATTACCAAAATACTCTTTTGGTACATTTAGAACATGGATGAAAAAACAAGTTGAAGAGCAGGCGCGTTTTAAAGATCAAGTTGCCTTCTTCCATGGTTGTTATGCTAACTATAACCACCCACAATTAGGGAAAGATTTAGTTAAAGTATTTAACAAAATGGATATTGGTGTTCAGTTATTAAAACGTGAAAAATGCTGTGGTGTTGCATTAATTGCGAATGGTTTTGTTAAACAAGCCAAAAAACAAGCCGCCGTGAACCTTGAATCTCTGACAGAAAAAATTGTTGAAAACAACATTCCTGTCGTTGCAACATCATCAACTTGTACCTTCACTATTCGTGATGAGTATGAACACATCCTTGATGTTGATACATCAAAAGTACGTGAAAATATCGAATTAGCGACACGTTATATTTATCGCTTACTAGAAGATGGCCGTGAATTACCACTGAAACACACCCCGTTAAAAGTGGTATATCACACTCCTTGTCATATGGAAAAAATGGGTTGGACGGCATATTCTATTGATTTAATTAAACGTATCCCTGGCGTTGAAGTGATCGTTCTTGACTCTCAATGTTGTGGTATTGCCGGAACTTATGGTTTTAAATCTGAAAACTACGATGTTGCGCAAGGTATTGGGGCTGGCTTATTCCGTCAAATTGAAGAGAGTGGTTGCGATTTAGTCATAACAGACTGTGAAACCTGTAAATGGCAAATAGAGATGTCAACAACGAAAAAATGTGAACACCCTATTAGTTTATTGGCAAGAGCATTATAAGTATTGCCTATTAGATAATAAAAACGTAATTGATTACTAAGATAACAAGCAACTAGGGAATAAAAGAGGATCTTTTATTCCCTTTTTTTATTGAAACGCGAATGTACTAGAAAAAAACAATAAAAAGGAAGTAATCCACCCTTGTTGATAATAGATTATTTTAAAATGATTATGTTTAATGAGAAATATAAATATAGCTGTTTTGATAAAGCCAAATATTTTGTACTTTTTTAAGTGTGATATTTTGCCCATTAGTCAGCAATAACGCTTGCTTTCCCGCCTAATGCATTAGTAGCGACTAATGTTCCTTCAACAATAGGGGCAGAGCTTAAGGCAACATGGGCTACAATATCATGATCGAGATTAGCTATGGCAAGAGTATAAGTATCGAGTAAAACAAGTACACCTTGCTTGCATAATATTTTTTTATGGTTGTCAGTATGGTTTCTGAAAAGACTTTATGAGTTAGATCTAAAGGTGCTTGATAATTGGTTGCGATGGCAATTTTGACTTGGCGATCTACAGTCTGATTTACGAGCTCTTTAATACCATTGGCGAGCATAAGGTTCTTTGAAACTAATACAATATTGACCATAAAGCACTTTTTTTGCCAATGTAAACAGGGAGAATTAAATACTCCCTGTTTACTCAGGTTTTAATAAAGCCATTCCCGACCTAATTGGTCGGCAGTTAAAATAGCGGCGTAAACCTTATCTGAATCAATATCAAATGGCATGTTATAAATTGTCTCTCCTTCTGCACAGCTTAACTCAGCCACTGCCATGATTTTTTCATTCAACTCGTCGCCTGTAGCGTTGATACCTAATTCTTCTAAGGTGACAGGTAAGCCCACTAAAATACAGAAGTCGAGAAATTCTTCTAATTCTTCCAATGGACTGTTTTCTAAAACTAATTGCACTAATGTACCAAAGGCAACTTTTTCGCCATGATACATATGGTGGCACTCTTCTAATGCGGTAAATCCATTATGAATGGCATGAGCGGCAGCAAGACCTGCACTTTCAAAACCAATACCACTTAGGAATGTATTGGCTTCGATAATATTTTCGACGGCTGTTGTGCAAACCCCGCGACTAACAGACAGTTTTGCTTTATAGCCATCTTCTAAAAGCGTGTTATAACAAAGTTCTGCCAAAGCAAGTGCTGCAAGTGTTGATTTACCTCCCGCCATAGTTTGTTTTTGCGCGTTGCTACAGGCTCTCGCTTCAAAATAAGTTGCTAAAGCATCACCCATACCTGCAACTAATAAACGGGCAGGCGCAGAAGCGATAACATTGGTATCCATAACAACCACATCAGGGTTGGTTGGGTAAAACAGGTAACTATCAAAGGCGCCGAGTTCTGTATAAATCACGGAAAGAGCACTGGTTGGGGCATCAGTCGACGCAATGGTAGGCGATATCACGACAGGGAGCTGACATTTATAAGCAACAGCCTTGGCAGTATCGAGTGTTTTACCACCACCAACGCCGATGATCACAAGCGATGCTTGGGCTTTTGCGAGTTCGGATAAACGATTAATTTCGTTATGTGTACATTCACCATTAAACAATTCGAAATGCCCATTAACTTCATACTGAGACATACTGTCTTTAACGGTACTGCCGACTAATTCCATTACAAATTTATCAGCAATGATCAATGCTCTATCACCAAAAGGCTTAGTGTATTTACCGATATGAAATAACGCATCAGGCCCTTGAATATATTTAGCGGGGGATTGAATAATTTTTAACATAATAGACTCCTACTGTTTATTGGTGAAACGAGAGAAAATCTGTATGCAACGTATTAATGATAGATAAAAAATGACTCATTTTTTATTCTCTCAATATCATACTAAATATATTGTGATATTAATTAAGAGTTAGGATGTTATTTAAGATTTTAGTCATGTATATATAAATATGTTGCCGATATTGAGAAATGTTCCTTTTTTCATATAAATTTATTTCTGAGTTGAGGTAAGCTTCATAAACAATTTAACTCATTAAATTTAAAGGACTATTATGATTATTACTTTACAAGGGCATGGCGCACCATTTCTAATGCGAAGCGAGTCTATGTTAATCAGTGGACATAGCAAAGATGGGATAGAATCCATAAAGATGGATCCCAAAATTAAGTCAATGGTTGGTTATACTAAAGTAATAAAGGAACATATTTCTGAATTACACAATACCAATATTTTGTTGAAATTGAGATCGTGCTATAGCGCTAATGGAGGACGATTTTGTAGCGCACAATATTTAGCTGACAAATTAGGTGCAACAGTAGAAGCATACTATGGTAAAACAACGCTACAAGGAGGTGTTGTAGGTAGCCTTACCAATCCAAATACATCTGCGAATAATAAAAAAATATTTCATCCTCACAGCTCTTCTATCGCAAAATCAATTACTTCGATTGGTTATAAAGTAGGGTATAAGTTTGTGGATATGATAATACCTTCTAAAAAGTTAGAGAATATGCCTAGTGTATTCTTTCAACATTCAAAATAAATTTATTTTAACTTCCCCTCATTTAGAACCGTTAAATGAGGGGAAGTTATTTTAATTTATCTCAACGAATTTTCTTTCAGAATTATTTTGTTGGGAAAAAAAGTAACGCAAAATAAAGTTCAGTAATACACCATAGGCCGGCAAGAAAAAAAACATACAAATGGTTAATTTGAATACATAGTCGACTAAGGCAATTTCAACCCAATTTGTCGCCATAAAGGTATCTGTACTGCGATAAAAGGCAATAAAGAAGAATGCGAGTGTGTCGAGTAAATTACCAAAGAACATTGCTGCACTTGGTGCTACCCACCATTTTTGTTGTTGTCTTAAACGATTAAAGACAGACACATCCATGATTTGACCTAACACATAAGCCATAAAGCTTGCTGTTGCGATCCTTGCCACCATGATATTGAAATCACCTAATGAGGTAAAACCCTGCCAACTTCCTTGAAAAAAGAGTGTTGATATCAGGTAAGAAATCGCTAATGCGGGTAGCATCACGGCAGTAATAATGCGTCTGGCAAGGGGGGCACCATAAATACGAACCGTTAAATCTGTTGCTAGGAAAATAAACGGAAAAGTAAAGGCTCCCCAAGTGGTATGAAAACCAAAGATGGAGATAGGTAATTGCACAAGATAGTTACTAGATGTAATTATCAGGATATGAAATAAAGAAAGCCATAACAGCGCTACCGCTTTTTGGCGGGGAGTAAACGTATACATAAATTGTACCTTTTTAGTGATTGGGGTGAGGGAACCCAATAAAACAGTGATTTTTCTCTTAAATGAGAGGATGCGCATAATACGCTGGTTGCGCAACAAAAGCAAAGATTAGCGATAATCCTCTTGTGCTTAATGTGCCGTGATGTAAATACGAAAGCGAGATATAATGACGGTATCTGTCAGTGTTAAGAAAAATGGTTAATAGAATGAATGCTCAATTTGATGATGCAACTAAAACATTAGATACGTTGGGGCTACGTTGTCCAGAGCCAGTCATGTTAGTCCGTAAAACCATAAGAAATATGGCATTAGGTGAGACGTTATTAGTGATTGCTGATGATCCTGCCACAGTGCGTGATATTCCTGGCTTTTGCCGATTTATGGAACATGATTTATTAAATCAAGAGACACAATCTGCACCTTATCGTTATCTTATCCGTAAAAAAGAGAGCAATCTGTAATTTATACTGTAAACATTGCTTATTATCGCGCTAAAAAATAACCCAAGCCCCACATACTGAGGTTTGGGTTTTGTTATTTTAGCGTGCTTACTCTTTGTTTGAAGCGCTAATTTTTACTCTTAACAGTCTTACGGCATTGGCTGTTACCAGTGCTGTTGCTCCTGAGTCAGCAAGAACAGCAACCCAAAGTCCAGTAATTCCTAATAAGCTTGTTACTAAAAATATCGCTTTTAAACCAAGTGCTATCGTGATGTTTTCACGGATAATTTTACGTGTCGCACGAGACAACTTAATAATTTCAGGTAAGCCAGTTAAACGGTTATGCGTTAATGCTGCATCAGCTGTTTCAAGTGCAACGTCTGTACCGCTTCCCATCGCGACACCAATGGTTGCGGCTTTCATTGCTGGTGCATCATTAATACCATCGCCCACCATCATTGTGTTATGCGTTTTACTGATTTCCATTACTGAAGTCACTTTATCTTCAGGCAGTAATCCTGCACGGAAATCCATACCTAATTTTTTCGCAATAGCGGCTGCTGCTCTTGGATTATCACCTGTTAGCATAACGGCATTGATGTTCATCTCTTTCAATAACTTCATTGATTCGACAGCATCGCTGCGTAAGGTATCTTGCATAGCAATAACACCGATAAGCTGACTCTCTTTTAATACGACTACCACGGTTTTGCCTTCATCTTCAAGGCGAGCAACCTCTTGTTGCCATTGAGAAGAGAGTAATGTGGCTTCTGATAATTGAGAAGGCGCACTCACCAGAATATGTTGGCTATTTAAATAACCTTCAATCCCTTTACCGGCTAGCGCTTTACGATCTTCTGCTTCAACAACAAGCACATCGTTTTCTTGCGCCTTATTGATAATCGCTTTTGCTAATGGGTGATGAGAACCCACTTCTACAGATGATGCAAGCGTCAGGACCTCTTTCTCATTAAAACCGGTTTCGGCAACAACATCAGTAACTTGAGGTTTCCCTTCAGTTAGCGTGCCTGTTTTATCTAGTGCGATAGTATTAACTGTGCCTAATTGTTCTAATGCTGCACCTCCTTTAATCAATGCTCCACGTTTAGTTGCGGCTGCTAAGGCTGATGTGATTGCAGCAGGTGTTGAGATAACTAAAGCACAAGGACAACCAATGAGTAACAGAGTTAAACCGCGATAAATCCATGTTTCCCAAGGTTGTGAAAATAATAACGGTGGGATAATGATAACTAGTGCTGAGAACAGCATAATAGCGGGTGTATAGTAGCGACTAAAACGGTCAATAAAGCGCTCGATTGGCGCTCTACGCTCTTCTGCTTCTTCGATCAGTTGCAAAATACGGTCAATGGCATTTTGTCCTTGTTCTGAGACCACTTTCATTTGCACAGATCTATCCACAGATAAACAGCCTGCAGCCACTTTTTCGCCTTGTAAGCGTTCTACAGGGACAGATTCTCCCGTTAATGCACTCTCATCAAAGCTTGCAAATGCGCTGACTAATTCAGCATCGGTTGGTAAACGTGAACCTGGTGCTATTTCGATAAGATCGCCTGGGCGCAGTTGCGCAACAGAAACGGTTTGTTTTTTGCCGTTTTTGATTAATGTGGCTTCTTCGGGAACTAGCGCCATTAAAGCACTTACACCACGACGAGCCCGACCTGCTGCGTAAGACTCTAACATTTCACCAATCATAAACAGCAGAATAACCATTGCGGCTTCTTCGGTAGCATTAATAAATAGTGCACCAATTGCGGCAACGCTCATCAATGTTTCGATAGCAAACGGTGTACCACTGCGAATAAGTTGTAAGGACTTTTTCACAATGGGGAATAGTCCAATCAAGGTTGTTGCGATAAAGGCTGCTCGACCTGCTTGAGGATCAATAAACTCTGCACCCCAGCTAATTGCCATTAAAAGTGCTAATACAATAACAAATGAACTTTCTTTCAAGAGACTTTGCTTAGCGACTTTTTTAGATAGAGGTGATGAGAGATCAAAAAGCTCAAAACCTGCACTATTAATTGCGGCAATGACATCAGCGCGTAAGTCACTATCTGCATCAACAACCAATTTTTCGGTGGCAAAAAGGACTTTTGCTTGTTTTACACCCACGACTTTGAGTGCAGCTGTTTCAATTTTTTGTGCGCAACTTGGGCAGTCCATGCCTTGGACTTTCCAACTAAAGCGTTGTTGTGCAATTTTCTCGGGTTCAATATTTGAAACAGGGGCGTTGATATCACAACCTCCATGACCATCGTGATCGTGATTGTGAGAATGCTTGCTGTGATGCTCATCCTCGCATTCAGGATCGCTTTTATCTATTTTAGTATGAGAATGTCCATTTTCAGTATGTGAGTGCGTACTATTCTCAGAGTGCCCTGAACAGCATTGAGAACTTGAGCAACAAGCATCGGTATGTTTATGATTATCGTGTTGATGAGCATGTTTAGTCATAACGGGCTCTCCTTGTTCAACGAAGTAAAGTCTAATTTCATTTATTTGATAAGTACTTTACAGCTTGGAGTAGAGTCCAGAGTCAAGATGTGTGATAAAAATTCATTGTCAAAAAATGCGAATTAAGTTGAAAAACTAACCCCTTGATTTAAAAATCAAAACAAGGGGTTGATTAAAACTAAAGGAACAATGCTCTAACAATAAAGAAGTGCCCAATAAAATAACAGGCGCTGACAAGCCCTTTAGATGCTGTAAAAGAGAAGCGGAATCGATTGATAAGCCATATAGAGTAAGCAATTACTAACAATAGAGAGCCAATCATAATAGATAAGTTGTAATCATTACTTAGGTAAAAGAATTTTTCACCCGCAATCCAAAACATGGCAAATGCGGCTAATAACGTGAGAGAGGCCGGGATTGCTAATTTATCGAGTTTTGTCCAAACAATGGCTAAAATGATAATGAAAGCAAGAATAACGAACCCAAGTAAAGGAAGATAAAACGAGAGTTGGAGTGGTAATAAAAAACTCACCATATAAAGAATATAACTCAGGAATACCAAGGCAATGGATGGTAGTAAATACTTACCATCAAATATTCTTAATAGATCAGAAAGCAGCGTTGCTAATAACGCGCCAACAATCAGGTAGCTATTAATATTGTGTTCAGGGACTTGCCATGCCCAAAGTAATAAAAGAAGTAGTGTAATAGGACGGAATAACCATCGTTGCCAATTAGGTCCACGATATGCGGCATCGATATAAAGCCATCCTGAGAATAATACCGCGAGAAAAGGCCAACTCATAATATCTCCCTTATATTCAGAACTGTTTTATTATTCATAACAGAAAGCTTAATTTAAGAATAGCGGTTAATGACGAAACTGACGGACTCATTAAAATAATATAAGCACACTGCTTTTTAATCCATATAACAATAGGAATTAATGTAATGAATAAAGCAGCGATTATTGGTATTGCAGTACTGATCATTATTATAGCATCGGCAACGCATCGTTTTTTTGAACAGCGAAAACAACGAGTAAGTGACGATAATGCACCTGTAAAACTTTATATGGTTGAAATAATAGATAAAAAAGAAGTCGCGGCAAATGAAAGGCGCTCAAGAGAAAATGACGTGAATGGTCCAGAAACAACGTATTATTATCAAGTCACCTTTCGTTTAACTACTGATGAGCGTAAAGATTTGGTTTTGAATATTGATAAATCTTCTTATCTAAATATTGAACCTGAAATGAAAGGACGTTTATTTATGCAAGGCAGTCGTTTTGTGAAATTTGAAACAGATGTACCAATTGATGAGCAAAGTAAAAAATAAGCAAGAGTCTTTATAAGATTTGCAACCTCTGGGGTAGATGGGCAACCCCAGATAATTGCGAGGGTATACGAATATTACGACTATTGTTTCGTTTTATTTTTCTGTTTTTCTTCGTATTCTTTTCGTAACTCTTTTTGTATTTTCAATAGTTCAAAAATACCAAAGAAGAAAATGCGAAATTGTTGAGCTGTTGATGGTTTTTGATCTTTAGGTTGTCCCGCTTTATACATAACGATTTGTAATCCATGCATAATTACCATAAAAATCAATGCAATATCCATAAAATACTTTAAAGGCTTAGGAAATGGGGAAATAATATTTAAAAACAGAAAACCCCAAACACCAACCATTAAAAATCGGCCTAAAAAGATTAACATAGCAACTCCATAAAAAATTAAGCAGATAAACTGCGAATATAAAGGCGATACGCAACTTGTCCTGCGATCTTCTCTCTATGCAATGTCCAATGAGGCGGAATAGTATAAGTTTGTGCTTTAACTTCTTCCTCAATATAAATATAGCAATCTTGTGCTAACCAACCGTTATTTTCTAATAGTTGGATAGTGTCAGACAACATGCCTTTATGAAAAGGGGGATCTAAGAAAACCACATTATAAGGCGTGCCTTGTTTTGCGAGAACGGATAATGCGCTGTCTTGAATAACATGTCCATTATCAGCATTAAGTAAGGCTAAATTTGCAGTAATTTGTTTGGCAACAGGACGCTCATATTCGATAAACGTGGTTTCACGAGCATAGCGAGAAAGTGCCTCAATTCCTAAGCCACCACTACCGGCAAAACAGTCGAGACAGCGTGCATCTTGAATGATGGGCATAAGCCAATTAAAGAGCGTTTCTTTCACTCTATCGGTTGTTGGTCGTAATCCTTGACTATCGAGAACAGGGAGTTTACGACCACGCCATTTCCCGCCAATGACTCTAATTTGTCCCATTGGGGCTTTTTGTGGTTTTTTGGCCATATTATTTGATTTATATCGTTTAAACGTGATTTCTGGAGTGTCTTTTTGAATAAGGGATCGGTGTCTATTAATATCTTGATGACTTCCCTTGATTTAATCCGGAATAATTTACCATAAAATTCGTATAAAAGATGCGTTTATCCATGATCAAATGATAGACTTCATTATTATTTTCAATATCGTCAATGTAATCGCGCCATGATTTAGTGCGAGGAGTTTAGTAGCTAATGGCAAAAGAAAAAAAAGGTTTTTTCTCGTGGCTCGGTTTTGGGCGTAACAAAGAAGAAAATATTGAGCAAGAGAAAGAACAGCAACGCTTAGAAGAAGAGCGTTTAGAACAAGAGCGTTTAGAGGTAGCACGTCAAGAAGCAGAACGCGCAGAGCAAGCACGTTTAGAACAAGAACGTTTAGAACAAGAAGCTGAACGCCTTGCGCAAGAAGAAGCA
>NZ_JAABNH010000010.1:0-11473 GCF_009915985.1 Proteus sp. G2626
AGCGATAGGGTGGTTATCTGGTGTTGGTGCGGTGGGTTACTGCTGAGGTATTTTTTTGATATCTAATTCCGTGATATTGGCTTTTGCTCCAATTACAGCCCATAAATAAATATGCTCTGCGCAATCACCTTCATCTTCTGCTTCAATATCCTTTTCCCAAGGCTCGCCATTCCATTTACAAGCCACTTTGAACATTGGCATGTCATACTCCCTCCGTTATTAACTAAACACGATGCTAATTATCAAGCTTGGGTTTTTGAATTAAGTTACTCACTGTGGTATCTACTGCTTCCTGATCGATGGTGTCGAATAGCTTGTTGCGTGCTTCTTCCGCTTCATTAAAGCTTTCCTCATCATCGTCGTCGTAATCTATCCATAATCCAAAATCGACATCGAAAATTTTCTCAGGCCAGCAATACTGCACTCCAACTTTTTGCTCATCTGCGTCATGAGCTTTCTTGATTAGAATCTGACGCCCATGTGACTCAAATTCCTTAAACCATATTTCCATCTCTATCTCCTATCTATTAATCAACTCACCACAGTCCACCGAATGGACTGGGATTAGTTAACTGTGCCTGCTTTTAACCACGTCAGGCGAGGTGGTTCCTCACTTTCCACAGTCAAGGAAAATTGATATATTGGTTATTCCACAGTCAAAATAAGGAATGATTTAAATGCCTCGGTATACAGTCAGAATTGAATTACCAAATGCTGATTACGATGATTATCAGAGTCTGCATGAGCGCATGAGTAATAATAGATTCCATAAGTACATAAAAAGTGATGATGGAGTATGGTTCAATCTTCCAGATGCTGAATATAACTATGATGGAGATCTTGACATTGATGGTGTCTTTCAATCAGCGGTTAACGTCGCCAAATCAGTAAAAGCTAATGCTAAAGTATTAGTTACTGAATCAGCCGGTAGAAAGTGGTCTAACTTAGATAAAATCTAATATCTTGACCAATTACTGCTTCATCTTTAGGTAAGCTGGTTTGTTTGCTGTTAATTAACTTTACAACCAGCTTTATTGCCTCATCTCGCGAAATACCTTCATTTTTTTCTACTGTATTAATCAAGCTTTCAAATTCTCCCATTGCGTATCTCCTATCTCGCCGTCACCCCGAACTCACTGCTCGGATGTTTTGTTTTAACTCCTGAAAATACTGCTACATTAGGTAAGCAACAGTTATCTCCACTTGGATAATGCTTTGTTGGTTTGAGAGATAGAACAGGGCGTTCTTTCTTCTCAACGCCAAATATCGAATCCCAAATTTCTTCCACTGAGCGACTTCTCATAGCTATCTTTCGAGCCAAAAACTCACCTTGCTTTCTGCGTCTGCGAATTTTTGAGTTCTCTTTAAAAGTTATCGTTGCCATATTTGCCTCCTAAGTGATCTTTGGTGGTGATACCGGATGCCTCCGGTAGCTGTCTTTCGCCAACAAGGCGACTGCTTGTCTTTTCGACCATCACCCCAAAAACCACTCAGTGGTTGCTCTGAAAATTTATTCTGAGCGTTCCTAATTGTAAAAGAGCGAACATCCTGTTTATCTATGGCTCCTTGCCTTCGATGTGATTAACTATACAAGCATTGCTTTATTAAAACAAGTGTAACTTGTGTTTAAACTTGAGCTAATCTTTATTTTAACAATAAACGCTTGTTTTTATTTGTGTTATTTTTTGTAAAAAATTTAAATTTTTTATTCTGTTGGTAGGATTTATGATTTGCGGACATAAAAAATCCCTCGCTAAAGAGGGATCTGTGATGGGGTAAATGAGAGGTAGTTAGTTTTTACTTGATGTTATTTCTGCGAAATCCAGTAGTGCTTTCTGGCAATCGTTGGTCATATCAACTAAGGAGCTGTTTTTCTTTTTTGCCTCATTGCTCATGAATTTATCTATAAACTCATCCCCATTTGGAACATTATTTTCTTGCTGAAATTTATATAAAGAAGAGTAAGCGTTGCACTCAGATGCTTTCATGATTGTAGTTATCAATTTGAAGTCATCTTCATTAGTGAGATCAATCTTATTAGTAGCGTGGGCAGATATTGAAGCAACCGTAATTAGTAATAAAATTATATTTTTCATTTATTTACTACCTGATAATTAAATAAATTTCTATCCATGAAATTTGTATTTTATAGATTGGCTAACTAAAACTTTGGCGTGAATGTAGAGGCCATTGATACTATCTTCCTCCAAATACCAAGTTTCATATCTTGCGTTATCAGATATAACAGCCAGCCTCTTATATTGCTTTTGAAGCCTTTTTATATATAGCTGATTATCTAAAACAAAGACATAAATTCCATCACCATCAAAAAAGTTAGTGGTGATATCTACGAATATTTGATCTCTAGGCTCAAATGTTCCAGCCATAGAGTCACCTTTAACAGTGATCATCTTGATTGTAGATGCAGATCTACCACCAAACAGTCTTTTTGCTTCATCCGCTGAATACTCAATAGCTGTTATTGTTTCAATGAAATCATCAAGAACCATCACACCAGGTCCTGCACTAGCTTGGATATCCAGCATCTCCACCTTGTAGTTATTTTTATCTGAAATTTCACCATCTTGCTTTATTTGAATACTACTGACTTTGTTTTTTTCATCAATGTCAGTTATTCCGAATAATAACCAATTGGTATCAACTTCAAGTATTTCAGCAATTTTAATAACCCTGTTTTTTCTTGGCTCAGTACTGGTCTCCCACTGCTGTACTGATTGTGGTGATACTCCTACCAACTCAGCTAACTCAGCTTGGGTCATGTTTTTTGCAAGTCTAGCTTGCTTGATTCTTTCGCGCATAGTTTTCATTCGCTCAATATACAAGTTGCACTTTTATTTTTCCAACAAGCAATACTTGCTTAAGTAAAGTAATTCTTGTATTCTTCTTGTTGTTAATCAGTTAAAGGAATATCTTTATGAATGCATTGGAAACAACAATTAAAAAAGCAGGTGGAATTCCAGCTTTAGCTAAGAAGCTAAAGATTAGCGATCAAGCCATTAGACAATGGGAACACAAAGGACGAATTCCTCCTGCAAGATACGCTCAAATCAACGAACTATTCGGAATACCATTTGAGCATTTAGTAAAAGATAAAAATTAGTTTCATCCGCTCTTTAACATCACTAACCCGCTCAGAGTAAATTCTCAGAGCAAACAATCCGCTCATATGGAATGAGCTATGGATCATTACTGCTGTTCCCAATATGGGAAGTAATCTAAGAAGGAATTTAACAAATGGAATGTGCAAAAAATATCAAAGTTGAATGTTCGTCAAATGAATTGATGAGCTTCTATCTAAAACAAATGTATTCAGTCGGAAATAACGGACTGGCAAAAATGCTAGGTGTTCATCCATCAACTTCAAGTCGTGATAAAAATCGAATATTTGAGCTTGCTTGTAAAGCAATAACAGAGCTTGGATTGCCACCTGATTCAGTTGCTATTAGCGAGACACCAACAAAGGTTGTCATTGAGGGTGATTACGCAGAGAGATTGATTCAGATGCTTGAAGGGAAGGGAAAGATTAAAAGAAAAGCCACAACCACGGCGAATGGTGAGGCTTCTCAACAAATGGACTTAACCATTTAACTTAACAAATACACTGTATCAATAACCAGTATTAAAGGGAAGCTGATTTTGAGCTTTCCTTTGGTCATTAATAAATCAATGAGGTCATTATGAATCAATTGAATAACTTAGTAAATACTGGCGAACCAACGATGAGTAGTTTAGAAATTTCAGAGTTGGTTGAGTCAAGGCATGACAAAGTTAAACAATCAATCGAACGCCTTGCTAAACGAGGTGTTATCAAACTCCCCCCAATGGGGGAAGTTAAAAATCACCTAAACCAGACAGTTTCTGTGTATCAAATTAACAAGAGAGATAGTTACGTTATCGTTGCTCAGTTATCACCTGAATTTACAGCAAGACTAGTTGATAGATGGCAAGAGCTAGAATCAAAACAGTCTCTTATTCCTCAGTCCCTACCGGAAGCCTTACGTCTCGCCGCTGACTTAGCAGAGCAAAAGCAAATAGCAGAACAGAAATTAGCAATCGCAGCGCCTAAGGCTGAATTTGTTGATCGCTACGTTCAAGCTACTGGCTTACTGGGTTTTAGAGAGACAAGTAAATTACTAAAAGTGAAAGAGAACTTCTTTAGAGGGTTTCTACTTTCAAAACGAATTATGTACAAACTGGCTGGAAAATTAACACCTTATTCAGAACACCTTGACGCAGGGCGTTTTGATGTGAAAACAGGTGAGAATCAAATAAACGGTCACGCTTACACACAAGTTAAATTTACCCCTAAAGGTATTCAGTGGATAGCAGGTTTACTGGCTAGAGAGCAATTGGAGGCGGCATGACGAATACAGCGGAAGTATTCCAGTTCCCTGCGATACAGCAGGAGACAAAGAGAGTGGCAGATACTGATGATGGATATACGAGAATTGCCAATGAATTACTTGAATCACTTTCCTGCTGTAATTTAACTGTTAGGCAGCTAAGAGTGATGTTAGCGATTATCAGAAAAACCTATGGGTTTGGCAAAAAAGTAGACCGTATATCCGATTCTCAATTAGCTGACGTATCTGGACTATCAAGACAGAACGTTAACAAGGCAAAGAAAGAATTGATTTCAATGAATTACCTCATTCTTGAGGGTAATAAAATTGGGGTTAATAAAGAGGTTTCAGCATGGAAAAATCAATCTAGAGACTGTGTCTCTAACTTGAAGACTAAAAAAGTCTCTAACTTAGAGACAAATGATGTCTCTGGCTTGGAGACACACAAAAGAAATACTTTAAAGAAAAAAGAAATAACTAATATATCGTCCGAGAATTCTAACGAATCCTCTGACATACCACCTGAAAAAGTTTTAGCCGTTAAACCTGATGCGGTTGTTAGTTCACCCAAAGGTAACAGGTGGGGAAATGCTGATGACCTGAAAGCTGCTCAATGGATTTACTCGCAAGTCCTGATAGTTAGCCCATCGACTAAAGAACCTAACTGGTCAACATGGGCTAACGATGTTCGCCTGATGAGACAACTAGACGGACATACCCACCAAGATATTTGCAGAATGTTTAAGTGGGCTAATCGTGACTCGTTCTGGTGTAGCAACGTGTTATCACCTGCAAAGCTACGTGAGAAATGGGACACATTGACCATACAGAGCCAACAACCCAATAGAGGTAAGCGACAGGTTGATCCTGAACCAGCACAGAGCTGGAATACTCGTGAAGCATGGGAGAATGATTTTATATGAAGACTAATCTGGCTACTGCAATCGCTAATCGTGATGCAGGCGCATTGGCTAGAATGGCTCAGAGTAGCACCCCGCAAAAAGTTGTAAATAATCATGCTGAGCAACTAGTCGATGTATTATTCCGAAATCTGAAACAAATATTTCCAGCCTCAGTAAACACCATTTTCAAAAACGAGTCAGAGGAACTTACTGCAAAACGACAATGGATCGCCGCCTTTGCAGAAAATGGAATTACTACCAGAGAGCAACTTCAAAACGGTATGCGACATGCTAGAGCAAGTGACAACCCTTTCTGGCCTGCTGTTGGTCAATTTATCAAGTGGTGCAAGGAAGAGGATTATATAGCTCTTGGTTTGCCTGACGATGATCAGCTTTACGAGCTCTATCGAGAATATTGCAAAATGCGTGGCTGGCGCGAAATGAAATGGCCCTCAAACGCTTGCTACTGGATGGTTACCAAAATTTACTCTGAGATGCGAAGTAAAAGCCTAACTGATAGTGAGGTTAAGAAGCTTTGTGCCAAAGAGTTGCGGATCATGACGGCAAGAATCAAATCAGGTGAAACTATTCCAGCGCCAGTGCTTCAGGTCGAACACAAAGTCACACCAACAAGTCGCAATAAATCACTGTCAATAATCGCAAGTTTGAAGCAAAAGCATGGCTTCAGATAACACGCAAGAGGATTTTTAGATGAACTTACTAACACATACCGTCACCAAGGTTTTAGGTGATCCGGTTCGCCATACCTACAAAAGCGATGATGGAACAGAAAATGAATATTACCTAACACCAGTCGAGTGTGATTGCTGGGGTAATATTTCTAACACGAAAGTGATGACAAATACTCTTGAGCAAGCCAAGGCAATTAAAGTCGGCTATGAATGGGAATCGTGAGGAGGCATCTAATGCAGGGAACTAATTGGGTTAAGGTGAGTGAGAGATTACCTGAAATGGACACGCCAGTAATTGCTGGGTGGTTCAGAGGTGAAGAGTTTGTATACCACGTTTTTATGCGTTCTGATACATGCGGAGAAGGTTGGACATGGTCAATCTCATTCGATAATTACATAAGTTGCGGTGAGGATTTCATAGAGGATGATGACTATTCAATGATAACTCATTGGCAACCAATGCTTAGCCCACCAATGCCAGAGGGTGAATGATGGATAACGTAAAAATAAATGAGCTTGTAAAATTTAAAGATGAAATTAAAGCCATCTGCAAGCTCAGATACAAAAGCGAGTGGAATGCTATGTACGCAATGCACGATTGGGATATTTACTTTCGCGAAGGTTATCGGGCTAATAATGCACACGAAGCCGTTGATGAAGCTAGGGCGTGCATGTAGGAACAGGAGAGCTAACAGTGAGTGATGAAGCATACAAATGGATAGTAGCCACGTTATCAATGATGGGCTACGTGTGGATTGTTACACAGGCGTTTTGCTGGTTCGTAAGTTTGATATTCAGAAAGCTTTTCAAGCGTAAGTCAAAAGAACGAAAGAAGGCTGCAATAGCTGAATTTTATGAGGCTTATGAGCTTGATAAAATAAATGAAAGTCAAATGGTAAGGGTCACAACAAAACACGGACTTGTTATTGTAATTTATCGAGAGCCAAAAGGTGACGATGAATAGGAGGTTAACTTGGAAGCTGATTTTCTCTTCCACGAATCAACCAAAAATACCGCATGGCAACACCTCAAAGAAGTTCTAGCAACAAACCAACCACACCGAATCATCATTAAGCCTTGGAAAAACAAGCGTTCACTATCTCAGAATTCCACTTTTCATTTGTGGTGCACAGAGATAAGCAAATACCTATGTAAGAACAACGCCAATTACACACCAGAAACCGTTAAGGAAATGCTTAAGCATACATTCCTAGGCTATGAGGTGGTCGATATGGTTGACGTTACTACACAGCTTACAGAGCGCGTAAGAACACTTCGAAAAACATCAAAACTTGATACAGGTGAAATGTTTCACTTCATGGAGCAGGTTGAACGCTGGGCGGTAGGTATAGGTTGTTTCGTGACGATACCTGATAACAGTGAATATATGAAATTGAAAAGGAAACAAGAAGAATGAACCTAGCTAAAACAGAAAGAGATTATCCGAACGGAGGATATTGGCACAAAGAGTGTAAGTGGTGCGGATTTAGCTACATCGGACCTAAACATGAAAATGCCTGCAGGAAATGTGATGACACTCTTCAACGCATGGGAGGATTTGGTTCTTTATTTAATCAAGGTGCAGAAAATAACGTGAAAGACAACGTAAACAACCCACCACACTACGCATCAGGTGATATTGAGTGCATAGATGCCATAAAAGCCAGTATGACCAAGGAGGCGTTTCTAGGCTATCTCAAGGGCAATATTCAAAAGTATGTCTGGCGATACGAAAAGAAAATTAATCCAGTCCAAGATTTGAAAAAGGCGCGCTGGTATATGGAACGGATGGTTAGTGAGATGGAGGCTGGAAGCAATGGCTAAGAGAAATAACGCACTAGAGAACATGAAAAAGTGGATGGAAGTCATCCCTCAGTGTTTGCAAACAGAAAGCCAGAAAACCTTTGAGGATGAAGTCGTTAGTCTTGAGTTGGAAATGACTAAAAAGGAGTTTGTGAAAAGAGGTTTTCTACCTCCTGAATTTAAAAGTGAAAGCGAAAAGCGTAGCTGGTTAGAGGCAGTGGTTGAACTGGATCGCATCGATAAAAAATTAAATCGAGCGCAAAAACAGGTAGAGCGTTTAGAAGAAAGTCGCCGTGAGCATATTAACCGCCATAACTTAAACAGGAAGTGATCATGACTGAAGAGCAATACAGGGCTTATGCGCAGGTGATAGTGGTTGGTCGTGAATTTATCTCATTTAATCACAACACTATTTCAGCGGTAACAGGTTTAACACCCGCAAGAGTCGGAACTATTCTAAGAAAGTTACTTGCATTCCAGTGTGTAGAGCATGTTGAAACAAAGAGCCGTAAACGCACTCGCCCAATTAATAACTATGCCGTTACAGACGATGCAATTACTCGACTGAGAAGTCAGTTTGAAAAAGAGCGTCTGGCTAATCTTCCACTCTTTCCAAAAGCTAAAAAGGTTGAAGCAAAGAAACCTAGAAAAGTGCTGGATGATTTTATGTGTGGTTTGTCATTTGTCGATAAAGCCAACGTATCAGGTATGGGTAATCCGATGTTGATGAAAATAGACTCGTTACTCAAAGGAGTTCGCAATGAACTGCATGTCATGCAATAGACAGCTAACAGATGATGAAATTTATGTGTGTAGCAAATGTGCTGATGAATACGCTCATTTGGAAGTGATGGATAAAATCAAAGGAGAGGGAGATGCAGAAGCTAAGGCGACGGCGCTGTAAAGTATGCCGAGAATGGTTTATTCCAAGGCAGAGTTTTCAAAATTGGTGTAGCCCGGAGCATGGATTTGAATTATCCGAGCAACGAAGGAATAAAGATAGAGAAAAAGCATTAGCAAAACTTAAAAAGGAGAAACAGAAAAAAGAACGAGAAGAAAAAGACAAACTCAAATCCCGCAAGTTAGCAGTAAAACCCCTCTCATATTTCACCAAGCAAGCACAGACCGCATTCAACGCATTTATCAGAGAAAGAGACAAGGATGAGCCTTGCATCTCGTGTGGTCGTTTTCACGAAGGTCAGTATCACGCAGGTCACTATCGAACCACAGGAGCAAATCCTGAGCTTAGGTTCGATGAAGATAACTGCCATAAGCAATGCGCACCATGTAATAACCATCTATCGGGAAATATCGAAAATTACACACCTCGACTAATAGAGAAAATTGGTCAGGAGCGTTTCGATCGTCTGATGGGCTCTCATGAATTGCCAAAATGGAAACGCGAGGATTATGAGCGGATACGTGATCACTACCGAGCCAAGTTAAAGGAGCTGAAAGATGTTCACTGACTTAATCGCAGCTATTGAAGAAGCAAGATATTTAAAATCCAAATCAGGTGGTCGAGTTAACTTCTGTGTAATGCAGATTATGGACTACATGGAAGTAGTCAGCGGGCTGATGGATGGTGTCAGGGTTTTATATACAACTGCGAATGATGATTATCACACAGTATTACCGGAGGCGAGATGAGCTATATCGGAGAAAAGGAATTAACAGATGAGCAATTTCGCTGGCTAGATGGATGGTTAAATCTGTGGGGGGCGTGGGTATATTCTGGTCGTATTGATATTCGCATGATCAACATGATTTATAAATTCATGCAAACAGTAGAGCCAAGTAAAAACCCATCAAGACCTATGTGCAATGACGATGAAGGAATGTTGATTTCTCAGGTCGTAGATTCAGTCATCGCCACTGACACACAGGCTTATGGAATATTACTCAGTTATTACGCTCACGGTTCATCTAAGTTGTCGATTGCATCTTACTATCACCGAGTTGCAAAACCACGCAAAATGCAAACGAGAGGGGGAAATAAATACGGCAAGCCATCTCATAGAACTTGCAGGAGAGAAGTTGACGAAAAACTTAAAGCAACCCAGTGGTTATTGTACGAACCTCTGCGAAATGCAATGAATAATCGTAAACGTGTAGCTAAAGTAAAGAAAATAGCTGAACTTTGCTATTGACATTAATGGACAAATGGACAACAATTATAAGGTAAGTTGCTTTACGTGACTCTTAAGTTTGCTTACCTTGTTAACCTAAGGGTTGGTTGACACTACGGAAAGACGTGTAGCCTTGATGGGAAAGGCGTTATGAGAATCTGGGGAGCGTCAGATTTAAACCATCCTTGAACCGCTCGACAATTTTAAGACCTCGCTTCGGCGGGGTTTTTTGTTATCTGGCGTTTATATGTATGACGAATTCGACGGATTCTAAATATCCAACTAGGTCTGACTTAGCTAAAGCCAACCCTTACACTGAGCGCGATAAATTGTCAGAAGAAGAGCGTGAAGAGAGACGTCGGAAGTTTAATGATTCTCTATTTTTCGGTAATGGGTATTTCAAACTTTAATTCCCCCGAATTCGAGGGAATAAGTTATTGATATTGTTCCGTTATGGAAATTCACATATCGCTATTTCACATATTCGGTTATTCCGAATAACTCATTCAGAAGATCGCTTAGGCGGTCTTTTTTTATTTCTACCATTTTGTTGATATCACCGAAATGGTTTCGTATATGCCGACCACAGAATCAATCACAACACCTCACATTCACACAAGAGCTGTGAGTCGGCGTTCTATTAACTTTAATTACGGAACACTCCGCAGGGGGTGAGTATGCGCATGCCTGAAAAAAATACAGAATTCTGGGTGCAAATCTGGGACTGGATAACAATAAATGCGCCACTTATCGCTGGCGTTTTGTTAGCCGGAATGACTGCTTTTACCAGAGAGAAAAGAGAAGGTTCGGGATGGAAGGCATCTTTAGCTGAAGCGGCTATATGTGCCTTTATCAGTATTGGCATCATTACTGCTTTGGAATATGCAAAGTTACCAATCAGCTTGGCTCAGTTTTTTGGTGTGTTTATTGGTTTCCTAGGCACTAAGAAAATCGGTGCAATCGTAGAGGCGGTAATGTCGTTCTTCAAAAACAAATTCGGAGTTAACAAATGACACTCGGTGAGAAACAGCGCAAGTTCACTCGCATGATTGCGGACTTAATTATCTTTGCCTACGACAACGGATATGAGCTGACATTCTCGGAAGCATACCGAACGCCAGAGCAGGCACAGTTAAATGCCAAATCAGGTGCGGGTATTAAAAACAGCTTACACACACAACGCCTAGCTGTGGATTTCAACCTATTTAAAGATGGCAAATATCTAACAGCATCAAGTGATCATAAATTGCTTGGTGAATATTGGGAATCTATCGGCGGTACGTGGGGCGGTCGTTTCAATGACGGCAATCACTACTCGTTAGAGCACAACGGCGTGAAGTGATATGAAAGCGATCATCTGGAAAGGTTTCTCTTGGGTGATGGAGAATATGACTGTTGTTGGGATGGTTATTTTTGTTGTCATGTTTCTTACTGAAAGTATAAAAAATACTGCTCTGGAACATGATAATAAATCACTCACTGAGCAACTCTCACAACAAGTCGAAATCAACAAAGACTATCAAGCCCGTATCACTCGATTAAATCAACTCGATATTCGTCACTCACAGGAGTTAGCCAGTGCA
>NZ_JAABNH010000011.1:0-11547 GCF_009915985.1 Proteus sp. G2626
AGCGATAGGGTGGTTATCTGGTGTTGGTGCGGTGGGTTACTGCTGAGGTATTTTTTTGATATCTAATTCCGTGATATTGGCTTTTGCTCCAATTACAGCCCATAAATAAATATGCTCTGCGCAATCACCTTCATCTTCTGCTTCAATATCCTTTTCCCAAGGCTCGCCATTCCATTTACAAGCCACTTTGAACATTGGCATGTCATACTCCCTCCGTTATTAACTAAACACGATGCTAATTATCAAGCTTGGGTTTTTGAATTAAGTTACTCACTGTGGTATCTACTGCTTCCTGATCGATGGTGTCGAATAGCTTGTTGCGTGCTTCTTCCGCTTCATTAAAGCTTTCCTCATCATCGTCGTCGTAATCTATCCATAATCCAAAATCGACATCGAAAATTTTCTCAGGCCAGCAATACTGCACTCCAACTTTTTGCTCATCTGCGTCATGAGCTTTCTTGATTAGAATCTGACGCCCATGTGACTCAAATTCCTTAAACCATATTTCCATCTCTATCTCCTATCTATTAATCAACTCACCACAGTCCACCGAATGGACTGGGATTAGTTAACTGTGCCTGCTTTTAACCACGTCAGGCGAGGTGGTTCCTCACTTTCCACAGTCAAGGAAAATTGATATATTGGTTATTCCACAGTCAAAATAAGGAATGATTTAAATGCCTCGGTATACAGTCAGAATTGAATTACCAAATGCTGATTACGATGATTATCAGAGTCTGCATGAGCGCATGAGTAATAATAGATTCCATAAGTACATAAAAAGTGATGATGGAGTATGGTTCAATCTTCCAGATGCTGAATATAACTATGATGGAGATCTTGACATTGATGGTGTCTTTCAATCAGCGGTTAACGTCGCCAAATCAGTAAAAGCTAATGCTAAAGTATTAGTTACTGAATCAGCCGGTAGAAAGTGGTCTAACTTAGATAAAATCTAATATCTTGACCAATTACTGCTTCATCTTTAGGTAAGCTGGTTTGTTTGCTGTTAATTAACTTTACAACCAGCTTTATTGCCTCATCTCGCGAAATACCTTCATTTTTTTCTACTGTATTAATCAAGCTTTCAAATTCTCCCATTGCGTATCTCCTATCTCGCCGTCACCCCGAACTCACTGCTCGGATGTTTTGTTTTAACTCCTGAAAATACTGCTACATTAGGTAAGCAACAGTTATCTCCACTTGGATAATGCTTTGTTGGTTTGAGAGATAGAACAGGGCGTTCTTTCTTCTCAACGCCAAATATCGAATCCCAAATTTCTTCCACTGAGCGACTTCTCATAGCTATCTTTCGAGCCAAAAACTCACCTTGCTTTCTGCGTCTGCGAATTTTTGAGTTCTCTTTAAAAGTTATTGTTGCCATATTTACCTCCTAAGTGATCTTTGGTGGTTATGTGTTTCACGCCTTACAGGTCTCTGTGAAAATCTACCCTGTCGCTTCTAGGCTTGCCGTTGGCACACATAACCCCAAAAACCACTCAGTGGTTGCTCTGAAAATTTATTCTGAGCGTTCTTAATTGTAAAAGAGCGAACATCCTGTTTATCTATGGCTCCTTGCCTTCGATGAGTTAAAAGATACAGATAAAACTGTATTTGGTCAACAGGTAAAACTGTAATAATACAAACAAATCTGTATTATTATGATTTTTAATGGAATTTAGATACAAAAAAACCTGCTTGTTAGGCAGGTTTGTGTGAGATGTAGTGTGGTCTATCTTTTTCTACGATAAATTCTGTGCTCAATCATTGTGCCAATGATAATTAAAGAGCCTTTTTCGCTATCTAGTATAGGGTAGTCATCATTTAATGGTACTAACTCAAAGTGCTCTGTTCCATCTATATGAATATGTGTTGGTCTATATTTCTTAAAAGTTGCCTCGTTATCACCATTCGAGGCCACAACAAATTCACCAGGATTTGGAGCTATTTCAGGGTCAATAACAACAATATCTCCTGATTTAAAATCAGGCTCCATTGAATCCCCTTGAATTCTCAATGCAAATGCATCTTGTGATAAATCTTGATCTGTAAGTATATATTCAAAAGAACCATCACAATCTGTGATAGGAATGCTATGAGCCAAATTTCCCGCCTGAACGTAACTTATAAGAGGTATTTTTCTTGTGTTTACCTCTGAAATTGGTTGAATGTTATCTCCAGTCATCAACCACCCTGCATCACATTCTAGAGCTTTAGCAATGCTAATAATATTGCGAGGTTTCTTAGTTTTCCCATCTTCAATTGATGCCCAAGACTGTTGTCTTATGCCTGCTTTGTCTGCGGCTTCTGTTTGAGTAAGCCCCAGTAAATTTCTTCGCGATTTAACTCTATCTGCAAGACTCATAGTACTCCCTCCTGTGAGTATTCTCACAGTAAATACTGTATTTGACAAACAGGCTTATCTGTTATTTAATACAGGTAAAACTGTATAGGAGAAAGCCGTATGGAAACTATCTCTCAACGTGTAAAAGCAAAACGTTGTGAGCTTGAAATGACTCAATCTCAATTAGCTGAACTTGTTGGCATCAAGCAACAATCAATTCAAAGAATTGAATCAGGAAATACGAAGCGACCACGTTTCATTCTTGAGTTATCTAAAGCGTTAAATTGCGATCCTCAATGGTTGCAATCAGGAACAAAGTAACACGAATCGCTCTTTAACATCACTAGCCTGCTCAGAGTAAATTCTCAGAGCAAACAATCCGCTCATATGGAATGAGCCACGGATCATTACTGCTGTTCCCAATATGGGAAGTAATCTAAGAAGGAATTTAACAAATGGAACTATCAAACGAACGCAAATTTCGAGAAATCGAATCAAAAATCATGAAAGGGATACTTGTTACTGGCGCTAGAGAAGTAGCGAAAAGGACGGGTATTCACGAATCACAAATATCTCGCTGGCAATCTCAACAATCTAAAACGCAATTAAGCTTCATACAACGTTGTGCAAGGCTTTTAGTTGCTATTGGGTATGAGACACCAGATGACACAGTGATATTGCAGGGTGATGAGGCTAGGGCGTTAATTCAGATGCTTGAACATGTCAAAGCACCAAAAAGAAAAACCTCAACCACGGCGAATGGTGAGGCTTCTCAACAAATGGACTTAACCATTTAACTTAACAAATACACTGTATCAATAACCAGTATTAAAGGGAAGCTGATTTAGCTTTCCTTTTGCTGATACAGCTAATTAATGGAGTAATTATATATGAATTCTGTTTACTTAACAAACAGATATGGAGGTCGTGGTGAATACAGCTAAATTCTACGATCTTGGTGTTGCAAGACAACAAAGGAGCAACAGGGTGGAAAACCAGAAACTAGGTTTCATCCCGTTGTACAGGAGCATAAAAAATAAGTCATGGGCTAAAGATGTTTATCTTAGAGCACTGTGGGAAAACTTATTGTTAGAAGCTCAGAGCGAGCCATACACAGCCAACTACAAAGGTCATATATGGCATTTAAAGGCTGGTCAACTGGTTACCACTCCAGCCAATCTAGGGCTAAACCTGTGCGACAGGAACGGCAAGCCAACCAGTAGAGATACGGTTAATCGAATGCTGGCTGTTTTTGTTCGTGAGGGGATGATTTCAATCGAAGGAGAGAAGCATAAAGGCACGGTGATAACCATCACAAATTACAGTGATTATGCTCAAAATTCAGTCAATGTACCCGCACATAAGTACGCACATAACAACGCACATGATGAAGCCAGTATTCACGCTCCTTTAGATGACATACCCGCACATAACAACGCACATGAACCCGCACATCATGAACAATATATATTTAATAATAAATTATTAAATGATCGTCCGAGAAAAAAATCTTCTGTGCCTCGCAAGGTAAAACCTGGCGCTGCTGTTAGTTCAGAGAAAGGGGATAAATGGGGTAGTGCTGAAGATCTAAAGGCTGCTCAATGGATTTACGAAAAAGTGTTAATTGTAAGCCCTACAGCTAAAGAGCCTAACTGGTCAACATGGGCTAACGATGTTCGCCTGATGAGACAATTAGACGGGCATACACACCAAGATATTTGCAGAATGTTCAAGTGGGCTAATCGTGATTCGTTCTGGTGTAGCAACGTATTGTCACCTGCAAAACTTCGTGAGAAATGGCCAACACTGATTATTCAAAGTCAGCAACCTAATCGTAAAACTGCGATCAGCAATCCAACCCAACAGAAATCGAAAATAGATTTTGATGACACAAAATGGATGGAGGGAGTTGATATATGAAATCACTTGTTACTGCCATTCAGCAACGGGATGGTAGAGCATTACAGGCAATGAGCAATTCAGCGCCATTACAGCAAACACAGCCAGTCAGAGAGCATACCGCTCAAGTATTCAATGAGTTATTCAAACAACTTCGAGCAACATTTCCAGCGTCAATGGCAAACTTCAAAGATCAGGAGGATTTAAACGAGTTTAAACGCCAGTGGACAAAAGCATTTGCTGAAAACAATATCCGCACGATAGATCAAATTAACGCAGGGATGAAAATTGCCAGACAGCAAGAGAATCCATTCCTTCCTGCTCCTGGTCAATTTATTCAATGGTGCAAACAAGGTGAATCTCTAGCAGTTGGATTACCTAATGAGGAGCAGCTTTACGAAATCTATCGGGAATACTGCAAAATGCGTGGCTGGCGTGAAATGAAATGGCCTTCAAATGCTTGCTACTGGATGGTGACTAAAATCTACTCTGATATGCGAAGTAAAAGCCTAACGGATAGTGAAGTTAAAAAGCTTTGTGCCAAAGAGTTGCGGAGTATGACTTCAAGAATTAAATCAGGTGAAAATATTCCAGCGCCAGTTAAGCAAATACCTCAGTTATACATTCCAACCAGCAAAGAAAGATCATTAGAACACCTTGCTTCAATTAGAAAGAAATTAAATCTTAACCCTAAATCTATTTAAGGAAATAAACATGAACTTTTTCAAAAATGCGATTGTATATCGTATGACTCGTGACATTCAAATTTCAGCAGAACAACTTGAAGAGGCATTAAAAACTTTAGCATTTACACCATGCAGTAGCCAAGATATGAGTCGCTCTGGTTGGGTGTCACCACTTGGTAATCACGGTGAGATGTTAACTCACGTTGCTGGCAATCAGATTTTACTCTGCCTCAGAAAAGAAGAAAAAATATTGCCATCGACAGTTATCAAGGAAACTCTACAAGGAAAAATTGAAAAACTCGAAAGTGAGCAAGGTGTTAAGCTGAGAAAGACAGAAAAAGCGACATTAAAAGATGAAGTCATTCACTCTCTCTTACCTCGCGCATTCAGTAAGTATTCTCAAACTCAGATCTGGATTGACTTGGATAAACAAAGAATTATCGTTGATGCCAGTAGCTCTAAACGCGCAGAAGATTCACTTGCATTACTTCGTAAGACATTGGGCTCATTGCCAGTCATTCCACTTCACACCGAGCAACCAGTCGAGCTAACACTTACCGAATGGGTTCGTAATAATGATACCCCAGCAGGATTTATGCTTCATGACGAAGCTGAATTAAAAGCGGTGTTAGAGGAAGGCGGTATTGCCAAGTTTAAAAAGCAAGATTTAGCTTCCGATGAAATTGTCACTCATATTGAAGCTGGAAAATTTGTTACACAGTTATCTATGGAGTGGCAAGAGCGTATCAATTTCACATTAACTGATAGCCTTATGCTTAAGAAAATCAGCTTATCTGATGTTTTGAAAGAGCATAACGACGACATTCATCATGATGATTACGCTCAACGATTTGATGCTGATTTCATTCTGTTTATTGGTGAGTTTTCCGTACTAATCGATGAATTAGTATCTGCGCTAGGTGGCGAAGCTAAGGCTTAACACGCAAGAGGATTTTTAGATGAAAGGAACAACGTTAAGAGAGCTAATTAATCGATATGACTTACAAGCAATGGCATTGGCTGATAGACAACATCCTATTGATAGTGAATATTCAATGCCGTTCTTTAGAGCTCACTTGAAATACAGGGAAAAGTTAATGCCGAGGGGTAATGTGATGATCAGGTTAATGAAAATCCAATGCGCATTCATTAAGTATCGAAAAAGTGAAGAATAACTTCAAAAGAAAATTGATGAATACAATGCAAAATATCAGCAGGAGGCATCTAATGCAGGGAACTAATTGGGTTAAGGTGAGTGAGCGATTGCCTGAAATGGATAAGCCAGTAATTGCTGGGTGGTTCAGAGGTGAAGAGTTTGTATACCACGTTTTTATGCGCTCTGATACATGCGGAGAAGGTTGGACATGGTCAATCTCATTCGATAATTACATAAGTTGCGGTGAGGATTTCATCGAGGATGATGACTACTCAATGATAACTCATTGGCGACCAATGCTTAGCCCACCAATGCCAGAGGGTGAATGATGGAGTCACCACTTGCACGAATGATTAAGCAACAGGCGTTCGACGCTAACGTTGCCCGTTTAGTTAAACTTAACGATGAGCAATGGGATTTCATACTTAATGACCAAGACAGTGATGGAGCTTGGGCAGGAGGTCATTTTTTCGGTAACGATTATGACGAGTGGGAGATTTTAGTTGCCCACAATATCAAATATGTGAAAACAGGATTACGGGAGCCGTTAATATAGGAGGTTAACTTGGAAGCAGATTTTCTCTTCCACGAATCAACCAAAAATACCGCATGGCAACACCTCAAAGAAGTTCTATCAACAAACCAACCACACCGGATCATCATCAAGCCTTGGAAAAACAAGCGTTCACTATCTCAGAATTCCACTTTTCATTTGTGGTGCTCAGAGATAAGCAAATACCTATGTAAGAACAACGCCAATTACACACCGGAAACCGTTAAGGAAATGCTTAAGCACTCGTTCCTAGGTTACGAGGTAGTCGATATGGTTGACGTTACTACACAGCTTACAGAGCGCGTAAGGACACTACGAAAAACATCAAAACTTGATACAGGTGAAATGTTCCACTTCATGGAGCAGGTTGAACGCTGGGCGGTAGGTATAAATTGTTTCGTGACGATACCTAATAACAGTGAGTATATGAAATTGAAAAGGAAACAAGACGAATGACGCCAGAAGAAAAGTTAAAGCAATATGACGAGAAGTTAGAAGAAGCTCAGAAGTTGGTTCGATTTATCGAAGAAAGTCGCCGTGAGCACATCAACCGTTACAACTTAAACAGGAAGTGATTATGACCGAAGAACAATACAGGACTTATGCGCGGGTGATAGTTGTTGGTCGTGAGTTTATCTCGTTTAATCACAACACTATTTCAGCGGTAACAGGGCTAACACCCGCAAGAGTCGGAACGATTCTAAGAAAGCTACTTGCATTTAAGTGTGTAGAGCATGTTGAAACAAAGAGCCGTAAACGCACTCGCCCAATCAATAACTACGCAGTAACAGACGATGCAATTACTCGACTGAGAAGTCAGTTTGAAAAAGAGCGATTGGCTAATCTCCCACTCTTCCCAAAAGCAAAGAAGGTTGAAGCAAAGAAACCTAGGAAAGTGCTGGATGATTTTATGTGTGGATTGTCATTTGTCGATAAGGCCAACGTCTCAGGCATGGGGAATCCGATGTTGATGAAGTTTGATTCATTATTGAGTGGGGTGAGAGCGTGAGTGAAGAGCGCAACGGAATTTACCTCCGAATCAATGGTGATCAATATCGGCATATTTGGGTGATTGGTGACATTCACGGGTGTTTCAATTTATTAAAAAGGAATATGTATAGAATTGATTTTGATAAAGAAAAAGATTTATTGATTTCAGTTGGTGATCTAATCGATAGGGGTGATCAGAATGTCGAATGCCTAGACTTGATTAATGAAAAATGGTTTAGAGCAGTTCGCGGCAATCATGAGCAAATGGCTATTGATGCCTTGTTTAATGGTGGGGATGTCAATAACTGGCTATACAACGGTGGTAATTGGTTTTTCATGCAGGACTACGATAACGAAGTTTTATCCCGAGCTTGTTTAGCTAAAGCGGAGCAACTACCGCTAATAATCGAAGTAAACGCTGACGGCAAAAAGACAGTCATTGCACATGCTGATTATCCATCCGATGAATACGAGTTCGGAAAGCCAGTAGAAGAGCAGTATGTCATTTGGAGTCGTGAGCGCATTGGTGACGATAACGTCCGTGAGATTAAAGGTGCTGACCTATTTCTATTTGGGCATACACCAATGATTAAAGGTATCGAAAAGCGCGCTAATCAGGAATACATCGATACTGGGGCAGTGTTTGGTTATGGGCTAACTATGAGGCAAATCAAATGAACTGCATGTCATGCAATAAACAGCTAACAGATGATGAAGTTTACGTGTGTGCCCAGTGTGCTGATGAATACGCTCATTTGGAAGCGATGGATAAAATCAAAGGAGAGGGAGATGCAGAAGCTAAGGCGACGGCGCTGTAAAATATGCCGAGAATGGTTTCACCCTAAATACAGTAATATTTGGTGGTGTTGTCCAGAACACGGAGCAGAACTAGCGATAAAGCGAAGAAACAAGGAGAAAGAAAAAGCATTAGCGAAACGTAAAAAGGAGCAAAGAGAAAAGGAAGTTAAAGCAAAAGACAAACTCAAAGCCCGCAAGTTAGCAGTAAAACCCCTCTCATATTTCACCAAACAAGCACAGACCGCATTCAACGCATTCATCAGAGAAAGAGATAAGGATGAGCCTTGCATCTCGTGTGGTCGTTTTCACGAAGGTCAGTATCACGCAGGACACTATCGAACAACCGGTGCTAACCCAGAGCTTAGGTTTGATGAAGATAACGTCCATAAGCAATGCGCACCATGTAATAACCATCTATCGGGAAATATCGAAAATTACACACCTCGACTAATAGAGAAAATTGGTCAGGAGCGTTTCGATCGTCTGATGGGCTCTCATGAATTGCCAAAATGGAAACGCGAGGATTATGAGCGGATACGTGATCACTACCGAGCCAAGTTAAAGGAGCTGAAAGATGTTCACTGACTTAATCGCAGCTATTGAAGAAGCAAGATATTTAAAATCCAAATCAGGTGGTCGAGTTAACTTCTGTGTAATGCAGATTATGGACTACATGGAAGTAGTCAGCGGGCTGATGGATGGTGTCAGGGTTTTATATACAACTGCGAATGATGATTATCACACAGTATTACCGGAGGCGAGATGAATCTAGAAAGTGCTGTTAAATATCACTTCGCTAAAACTACTTCGATATCAGATGCGCCCAGCTCGACATCGCCAGATAGATTAACCGGCACTGATGTCATGGGTGCTTTTGGCATGTGTCAGAGTAAAGAGTCATTCGGCTATTCAGCATTCTTGGGGAAGATGGGAATAAGCCGAAATGACAGAGACAAAGCGATACAACTTTTAACTCGGCATGCATTGAATCATTGCGACAAGGTTCCAGCCTTACGCAAACTCGATATGAATGTTAAGCGAAAGGTAATGCAAATACTCGCAAAATTCGCTTATGCAGATTATTGCAGATCGGCATCAAGTGTTACTGAGTGCGTAAAGTGCAATGGATCAGGCTTTAAGATAAAGGCGGTTAAGGTTAAAAAAGTCTTTGGTAAAGAAGTTCGCATTATTGATGACACTGAGTCATGCGCTTGCGATAAATGTAATGGTAAAGGCTATGTTTCTTGTGCGTGCAATGACTGCAAAGGGCGTGGTATGGCAATAGACAAGGAAACGCTAAGGTTAACTGGTGAGGCTGTCAGTATGCCTTGTAAGCGTTGCTCTGGTCGTGGCTATGAGCGAATACCTGCATCAAAGGCTTTTCAATCCGTATCTCATTTAGGAATTACGATTGATCAATGGAAGCGTTCAGTTAGTAAATTTTATGAGTCATTGGCAGTTGAGTGTGAAAAAGGAGAAAGTAACGCAGATTACATACTAAAAAAGGTAACAAATTAAAAACGAATACTTCTAACGAATGAATTGACTTTTGCACTTTTCTGTGTAAATATCGTTCTAACGATGGGTTATTGCCATTTCGTTAACGTTAAAAGAATTAAAGACCTCGCTTTGGCGGGGTTTTTTGTTATCTAATCTGGTGTAATTCCACCATTTTAATTCCCCCGAATTCGAGGGAATAAGTTTTTGATATTATTCCAGAGTGCTTATTTGCATTGTGGTAATCCAACCATCCGGAATTTCCGGATAGTTCACATTCAGAAGATCGCTTAGGCGGTCTTTTTTATTATCTAAAATAAGGAACGAAATTATGTACGCACTTAAATTAATCACTGAACGTGAAGGTCGTAAAGTGGAAGAAGTCCACTGCTTAGGTGAAATGTACCGTTTAGAGTTTTATCCTGAATCAGAAAATAAAGATATCGTAGCGCGGGTTGAACACACAAAGAAAGACGCCATCCCATCATTTGATATTAAGCGTACAGATCATGCTTACATTACAACGATAGTCGGTGACACGGTTCGGGTTATCAGTCGCGGATTAAAATCAAACTAACATGGGTCGCTTATGCGGCCTTTTTCATTTCTACCATGTCGAGAATATGCTCGAAATGGTTTCGCATATGCCGACCACAGAATCAATCACAACACATCACGTTCACGCAAGAGCTGTGAGTCGGCGTCCTATTAACTTTAATTACGGAACACTCCGCAGGGGGTGAGTATGCGCATGCCTGAAAAAAATACAGAATTCTGGGTGCAAATCTGGGACTGGATAACAATAAATGCGCCACTTATCGCTGGCGTTTTGTTAGCCGGAATGACTGCTTTTACCAGAGAAAAAAGAGAAGGTTCGGGATGGAAGGCATCTCTAGCTGAGGCGGCTATATGTGCCTTTATCAGTATCGGCATCATTACTGCTTTGGAGTATGCAAAGTTGCCTATCAGCTTGGCTCAGTTTTTTGGTGTGTTTATTGGCTTCCTAGGTACTAAGAAAATCGGTGCAATCGTGGAAGCGGTAATGTCGTTCTTCAAAAATAAATTCGGAGTTAACAAATGACACTTAGTGAGAAGCAACGCAAGTTCACTCGCATGATTGCGGACTTAATTATTTTTGCCTACGACAACGGATATGAGCTGACATTCTCGGAAGCATACCGAACACCAGAGCAAGCACAGTTAAATGCTAAATCAGGTGCGGGTATTAAAAACAGCTTACATACACAACGCCTAGCTGTGGATTTCAACCTATTTAAAGACGGTAAATATCTAACAGCATCAAGTGATCATAAATTGCTTGGCGAATACTGGGAATCTATCGGCGGTACATGGGGTGGTCGTTTCAATGACGGTAATCACTACTCGTTAGAGCACAATGGCGTTAAGTGATATGAACACGCTAACTAAGGTATTAGCTGGACTACTGGCAATATCTGCATTCTGGCTATGGTGGGTAATAGATGATTACGACAAACTGAGCAAAGATTACAACACAGCAACCAATCAGTTATCACAGCAAATCAACATCAACAAAGACTACCAAGCCCGTATCACTCGATTAAATCAACTCGATATTCGTCACTCACAGGAGTTAGCCAGTGCA
>NZ_JAABNH010000012.1:0-5046 GCF_009915985.1 Proteus sp. G2626
GGCGCAGCAGCAACAAAAAGGCCGTGTCACTCGCCGTATCACCGCCAAAGGTTATCAAGACTACCATTACGACATTAATGGTCGATTAACGCAAAAAGTGGTTCATCAACACGGTTTTCGAGCAAAAACGTGGTATTACCAATGGAATACGCTGAACCAACTTACCGCCTGTTTTAATCCTGATGGGGAATGTTGGCGTTACACTTACGATGCCTTTGGGCGACGACTCAGTAAAAGCAAGGTGGTCGATAATCGCCCTATTTCACCGCCCAATTCACCCTTTAAAAATAAACGTATTCAGCGTGTTGATTACCTGTGGTCTGGCGACCAGATGGTGCAAGAAACTCCGATTTATGCCGATGGCACACCGGCTTATGACGCTCAAATCCAGTGGCTCTATCAACCCGGCGAAATCACTCCCACAGCCCGTTATCAACGTGGAAAACTGCATTATGTCGTCACTGACCATCAAGGCACGCCACGCGAAATCTTTAGCGAAAAAGGGATTATCAGTTGGGCGGGTCGGTTAAATACCTGGGGACAAATGGCGTTTTGGCAATCTCATGATGATTATGCCGATAACGACTCCGAATATACCGAATGTCATTTTCGGTTTGCCGGACAATATGAAGATAAAGAAAGTGGCTTGTATTACAATCGCTTTCGCTACTATGATAAGGATACTGGGCAATATATTTCACCTGACCCTATCGGATTATTAGGGGGCTTTAATCCGTATGGGTATGTGCATTGTCCAACTGGGTGGGTTGATCCGTTTGGGTTGAGTGGAACTCGCCTCCCCAAAACCAATGGATATTGGGATGGTGTACCAGGAGAAAGCAACTGGTTCTCTAATAACAAACTTGTTAATGCTGTCACTGGTGGTAAGCCTGTGCCATTTTTAAATGGTCGGCCAGATTTTTCACCTTGGTCCAAAGGTTCTATAATATTTGAAGCTGGTGTTCTTGATGGAAGTAGAAATGACTTTACAGAAGTATATAAATATATTGCTAAGCAAAAAGGAATAACACAAACTGCGGCTAAAGATTTGTTATCAACAAATAAAATTACTCCACATCACTTTAGCACAACAGAGATAATTTTAGTACCAACTGATTTGCATGGAAACGTTCCACACATCGGTTCAGCATCCGATATGAGAAACTCAAATAAAGGTAAAAAATGATATACAAGCTTAAATCCTTAAAAGTAAGGTTTACTTCCATTGAAGTAAGTAAAAAAATCACCCTTTTAGAAAATCTTGAGAGAATAACAGGTGTATTACCTAAGAATTATCATGATTTTTTATTATATTTTGGTAGTAATGTAAAATTTGATGCAATAGTAATTTTCAAAGGTATTGAATCTTCACCATGGGCCGATGATAAAGGATTTGATACTATCGATTATTTTTATGGTTTAAATAATATTAATAATGAATATACTATTTTTGAAATGATTGAAACGTATAAAAATGATCTTGAAATGAAATTAATACCCATTGGTTTTTCATCTGGTGGAAATCAAATATGTATATGTACCCAAGGAAATATGAAAGGCACTATATGGTTTTGGGATCATGAAGAATCCTCCCTTTTTAAGAGTGAACAAATTGTTTCAGGATTAACATTAGTTGCTCATGACTTTAAAGAATTTATTGATAAGCTTGAAATAGAAAATAACATTTCGCCCTCAAAAGCTATAGGTGGTTATCTTGACTTTTAACTTTAAGTTAACAAAAAATCTTATTATAATAAATATCTAGTGCAATATGTATTATATTATAGAAGAAACATATGAAGATGAATATTATACAGATGCTGAAGTCGAAAACATACAAGAGATTTTAGACTATAAAGTATCTTTACCTGAAAAATTAGGAAATAACTTTCCTAGATTAATGGTAAAAGTAATATCTAAAAATAAGTCCACTGATTTTTTATGAGTGACCCAATATTAATAGTTTCCAAAGAGTTAAATGATATATTTGATAGATTTAATTCTAAAATAGAATACTTTCCTGTTTCTCTTATCCATAAAAAAACAATATATGAGAATAGTTTTTATTTTGCTCATGTACTATGTGACATAGATTTTATTGATAAAGAAAAATCCATCTATACGATGGATCGTGGTTATTTTGATGAAATAGAGAAACTAGTTATAAACGAAGATATACTAAATAATGAACCAATCGTAATATTGACTAAATCATTTTCAAGAATTTTGATTCTAAATGAAGAGCTTTTTAAAGAAATAAATAAATTAAGCATTACAGGAATTAATTTTTCAACAAAATATTAGCCTACATTTAGACTCAAGCCGGAAAAACTTATTGGTCTATCCAGCCTTGTAACATCATCTAATTTTACTCTATTTATAATTATCACTACGACATTAATGGTCGATTAACGCAAAAAGTGGTTCACCAACACGGTTTTCGGGCAAAAACGTGGTATTACCAATGGAATACGCTTAACCAACTTATCGCCTGTTTTAATCCTGAAGGAGAATGCTGGCGCTACACTTACGATGCCTTTGGGCGACGCTTCAGTAAAAGCAAGGTGGTCGATAATCGCCCTATTTCACCGCCCAATTCACCGTTTAAAAATAAACGTGTTCAGCGTGTTGATTACCTGTGGTCTGGCGACCAGATGGTGCAAGAAACCCCGATTTATGCCGATGGCACACCGGCTTATGATGCTCAAATCCAGTGGCTCTATCAACCCGGTGAAATTACTCCAACAGCCCGTTATCAACGTGGAAAACTGCATTATGTCGTCACTGACCATCAAGGCACGCCACGCGAAATCTTTAGCGAAAAAGGGATTGTCAGCTGGGCAGGACGTTTAAATACCTGGGGACAAATGGCGTTTTGGCAATCCCATAATGATTATGCCAATAACGACTCCGAATATACCGAATGTCATTTTCGGTTTGCCGGACAATATGAAGATAAAGAAAGTGGCTTGTATTACAATCGCTCTCGCTATTATGATAAGGACACAGGGCAATATATTTCGCCTGACCCCATCGGATTATTAGGCGGCTTTAATCCGTATGGGTACGTGCATTGTCCAGTTGGGTGGGTTGATCCGTTTGGGTTGGCGGGTGAGGATTGTGATAAGCTTCTTAAGTTGTCATCATTCAATCCAGTACCTAAAAGTATTAGGCAAGAATATGAAAAAATTATTACTGGTGAAGGTACACCAAGAGTACATGCTAATACAGGGATTCAAAAAACCTTAGAAGATAGAAAAGGAAAAACCAATAAATTCTGGATTGGTGCAAAAGAGTGGCGAGTTGTTCATACTGGAAAAGGTGTCGACCCTCACCATCGTATTCTTGAGCAGACATTACCAAATGGTCAAAAAGTATATGGGTATGTATTGAATCATGATTATGAAAAAGTCTATAAATTTCCGAGCCCATGGTATCCCGATGGTGGTAAATATCCAGGACATAAACCAACTAAATAATATTTAACTTAAGGCGAGCATAGTGGAACATACAAAATACTATATATGTATTAATGGGGTGGAAATTATCTCAGCATATAATCTTGATATCTTAGACTTAAACCATATTGACAATGAGAATATATTTTTTCTTCTAATTAAATCAGATGAAATAAAGATTTCCGACAGTATCAAAATAAAAACAAATGACATAATTAACATATCATTTTATATAAATAACACATGTATTTATGAGTTTGATAGTAATTTGTTAGATAATGAAATCAAGTTAAATGAAGGTCAAAATTTATCATTAACGATAAAAACAACTGATTTACCACCATTGGCTATTTATAATATTTTAAAAGAATGGGAAAATGGAAATGAAATATTTTACTGGAGAAACAATAAATGTGAAAAATCAAAAAAAATATGGTTAAATTCATGCCTATATTGGCAACAAACATTACCATCAAATAAAAATATAATATTAAACCCTCACATTAATTTAGATAACGTAAATAACATTCTTGATTTTTTCTGTATGCTTGGCGAAGCATTTTGGGGAAGAAAAGGATATATTGGGAAAGATTTCTATGGATTTAATGATCTATTAGGCGATCTCACAGCAAACGGAAATAAAATAAATATTTATATTAAAAATGATAAAAAATTAAAAGAATTTCTGGAACGAATTAGTCCAATTAATCATAGTTATTATGATGTTTTTATGTCCATTCTAGTAGATAATGATTGTAATATAATAAATGTAGAAAATAAGTCATGAGCTACGTTATCATTATGATGAGACAGGGTTAGTCACCGAACAAAGCATTTGGCTTGCTGATGATATTGAGCATAAGTGCCTTTCTACAACCACGTATCAATACAATGAACGTTTGCAACTTATTCGTGCCACCAATCCTGATTCGGTGGTGGAATTTGAGTATAACGACCAAGGACATTTATGTTGCGAGCGTATTAATGGACAAGAGATTACGCATCAATGGGATGAGGAGCACGATATTCTCACCCAAACCCGCTTTGGTGAGCGTGAACTTAATTATGCCTTTGGTCAACTTCATGAACTGACTTCACTGCAAGTCAATCAACATGCGCCCTTGCAGTTTAGCTACAACGCATTAGGCCAAGAGTTTTTACGCCAAAGCCAAGCGGGTTTTGCCAACTCCAGCCATTACACCGCCACCGGATTATTGGCCCATCAACGTGCAGGACGGGGAACGGAGTCCTTTTTACAGTCATTACACGATAATCCGCTTCAACCACCGATGTCGACTGATGTTCATCGAGGTTATCAATACGATAAAGCCTTTAATCTGATCAATATTGATGATGCTCGCTGGAACCGCACACAATATCGCTATAACGCCAACGACCAAATTGTTGAAACCCAATACAGCAACCAGTTTGAATGCCAAAGCGAGAAGTTTCAGTACGATAACAATCTGAACATCACAGAGCATCAGTTTATTCCATCTGATGCGCAAGGTGCGTTTTTACAACTGGCGCAGCAGCAACAAAAAGGCCGTGTCACTCGCCGTATCACCGCCAAAGGTTATCAAGACTA
>NZ_JAABNH010000013.1:0-248057 GCF_009915985.1 Proteus sp. G2626
CATCATAAAGGGGATTTATAGTCCGCTATCACGCTTCTATTACATAGATAAAACCATCAAAAACGTTCTTTTTTTCACCAAAAACCAATTCAATAACAACATTAATAATTTAATTACATTGACGAGCATCAAAAAACACGAAAGTTAACAAGCAAATAATGAGAAAAAAGGAATTTTTTTATATTTGTCACACAATTGATTTTATTCTATTACATCTCAATAAATATTCCCTACAATAGCCAACCAATCTAACCTGACAATTTCCTAAGTGATGATATCTTTCATTGTTTAGGTTAGTAACTATCTTTTTTTATTTATGATTTATCGTTTCAGCAAAGCAGAGCATTAATAAAACCTAGTACCCTACACAATTATATAATGACCAACTTATCGGTTTGCCAACGCAGTTATAAACGATAAAAATTGCAAACTTAAGGATAAAAATAATCATGTCAGACTATCTCTCATTCTTATTAGGCATTGTGCCTTTAGCTGTGTTGATTTTTATGATCTTAAAAATGAAATCAGCCGTTCACCATGCCGTGCTGGTTTCTTTAGTGATAACTGTTGCACTTGCTATTTTTCATTGGAACAACACCATTCAATTTGCCTCTGTTTCTGTCCTTTATGGTGCAGTTAAAGGGTTGTGGCCAATCATCATTGTTATTCTTGCCGCTATTTATAGTTATAACTTAATGCTAAAAACGGGTGGCATGGATGTACTTAAAGATGTACTGGCTGGCATAAGTGATGATAAGCGCGTACAAGTTCTACTTATTTCGTGGTGTTTTGGGGGCTTTCTTGAAGCTGTTGCGGGCTATGGTACCGCGGTTGCCATTCCTATCGGCATTTTAATTGCTCTTGGATTTGATCCTTTTAAAGCTGCGGTTGCCTCTTTAGTCGCTAACACTGTTCCTACCGCTTTTGGTGCTGTTGGTATTCCAGTGTCTATTTTGGCGCAAAACACTGGACTTGACGTATTAGTGTTGAGTAAAACCATCATTATTCAGTTGGGATTATTTAACATCCTGTTACCTTTCGTCATTGTTGCCATTGCAGGTGGTGGCATTAAAGCCATTAAAGGTGTCGGATTTATTACTTTAATGTGTGGTATTAGTACACTTATTCCTCAATACATTGTTGCGGCTAATTTAGGTGCTGAATTACCTGCATTTGCCGGTAGCTTAGTCAGCTTAATTGTGGTTATTTTCCTTGCTAAACGCATGAAAAACAGTGGCGATAAGCAAAAAAATCTCAAAAAACACACTGGAAAAGAGTTGTTAGTGGCTAGCTCTATTTACCTGTTTACCTTTATCTTCATTTTAGCCTGCTCACCTTTATTCCCAGCGATCCAAAGCATGGCGGGCGCTATTTCCACTAAGATCCCATTTGTATTAAGTGAAACACAAACGGAATATCAAACCATTGCTTGGTTAAGTACACCAGGTGTATTAATTATACTTGCCAGCTTTGTAGGTGGCACAATTCAAGGTGCCAGTGTTTCCACGCTTATCTCTGTACTTGTTAAAACAACTATCCAACTGAAAAACTCCATTATTGCCATCACCGCAATCGTAGCAATGGCAACCGTCATGGATTTCAGTGGCATGATTGGTAGTATCGCTGAAACCTTGGTCGATTTCACCGGTGCCGGATTTATCTTTATTGCTCCCGTGATCGGAGCCTTAGGAACATTTGTAACCGGTAGCGACACTAACTCCAACGTGCTATTTGGTAAGTTACAAACCAGTGCTGCAGCTAAGCTTAATATCGACCCTTTCATTCTGGCTGCGGCTAATACCTCAGGTGCAACGGGCGGTAAGATGATCTCACCTCAAAGTATCGCCATTGCTGTTTCAGCCACAAAAATGGATGGACAAAGCAGTGCCATTATGCGTGAAACGTTAAAATATTGTATCGCCTATATTGTTATTCTTGGAGCGAAGATCGGCATTATTTATCACCTAATGAACTAATTAATAAGGGAAAGGGAGTGAGCTTATTCCATTCCCTTTCCCTCTTATAACAAAGCAATAAAAAAAAGAATTTTATCTTTAGTAAAAATGACAACATCTGAGCGATGTTTTGGAGTTCGATTAATGAAAGTTAATTTTTATGCGACCTGTCTTGGTGATGTGCTGAAAGCAGATTCAGCCAGAGACACCGTCTTGTTACTTGAGAAATTAGGTTGCGAAGTGCTATTTCAAGAGCGCCAAGGTTGCTGTGGTCAACCCGCACTTAATAGCGGTTATGTAAATAACGCCAAACCTGCTATGAAATCGTTAATTGAAACATTGGAAGTAAATGACTACCCGATTATTTCCCCAGCAGGCTCCTGTACTTATGCCATAAAAGGATACCCAACTTATCTTGCCGATGAGCCACAATGGGCATTACGAGCACAAGGTGTAGCAGATCGCCTTATTGATTTAACCAGTTTTATTGTCAATACCTTGGGCATTGTCGATGTTGGTGCCCGTCTCCCTGGTAAAGCTGTTTATCATCCATCATGCAGTTTAACCCGCAAACTGGGTGTTGTTAGTGAGCCTTTAACACTATTAAACCACGTTGAAGGTCTTGAAATGTTACCTTTTGCGAACTCAGAAACCTGTTGTGGTTTTGGTGGAACATTCTCTGTGAAAATGTCTGAAATTTCAGGCGAAATGGTGACCGAAAAAGTAAAACATATTATGGATGTGAGTCCTGATTATGTCATTGGTGCAGATACAAGTTGCTTAATAAACATACAAGGCCGTTTGAGCCGAGAAAAGCGCCCTGTAAAAGTGTTGCACATTGCACAAGTTTTAATGAGCCAATAAGGAAGCCTGCTTATGTCTATCAAAACCAGTGATATCGATTTCAGACCTCGCCTAGAACATGAAATGAAAGATACAATCATGCGTAATGCGGTTGTTATGGCGCAAGAACGCATTGGAGCTAATCGTCAAATCATGGTCAAAGAACTAGGTAATTGGGAAGAATGGCGTGATCGCGCTGAACAAATCCGTAACCATGTGCTTGAAAATTTAGATGCTTATCTCTATCAATTATCTGAAAAAGTAACAGAAAACGGAGGTCATGTTTATTTTGCTAAAACAGCAGAAGATGCCTCTCGTTATATTTGTGACGTTGCCAAAAAGAAAAACGCGAAGAAGATTGTAAAATCTAAATCGATGGTCACCGAAGAAATTGGGATGAATAAGGCCTTACAAAATGAAGGCATTGAAATCATCGAAACTGACCTTGGCGAATATATTCTTCAATTAGATAACGATCCACCATCTCATATCGTCGTTCCTGCTATCCACAAAGATCGTTATCAAATTCGTAAAGTCTTAAATGAAAAACTCAATTATGAAGGCAGTGAAACGCCTGAAGATATGACACTTTTCATTAGACAGCGTATAAGACAAGATTTTCTGTCTGCTGATATTGGCGTTACGGGTTGTAACTTTGCGGTAGCTGAAACCGGCACCGTCTGTTTAGTTACTAACGAAGGTAATGCAAGAATGACCACTACGTTACCTAAAACCCATATTGCAGTCATGGGTATGGAGCGTGTGGCACCAACATTTGAAGAAGTTGATCCATTAATCACTATGTTATGCCGTAGCGCAGTTGGCTCACGTTTAACTAGTTACAACACTTGGGTAACTGGTCCTCGTGAAGCGGGCAATGTCGATGGTCCTGAAGAGTTCCATTTAGTGATTGTGGATAATGGCCGTTCTGAAATTTTAGGTTCGCAATTTAAAGATATTTTACGCTGTATCCGTTGTGGTGCTTGTCTTAATACGTGCCCTGCTTACCGTAATATTGGTGGACATGCTTATGGCTCAATTTATCCAGGCCCAATTGGTGCGGTAATTTCACCACTGTTAGGGGGCTATAAAGATTTTCATGATCTCCCTTACGCTTGTTCATTATGTAATGCATGTAATGTGGTTTGCCCAGTCAAAATTCCTTTAGCTCAGTTGATTTTAAAACATCGTCGAGTAATGGCTGAAACTGGTTTAACACCAAAAGCAGAACGTCGAGTCACCGGTATGTTTAACTACCTCAATTCACACCCAGCTCTTTGGAAAGTGGGTATGAACGTTGGTGCAAAAATGGCGGGGTTAATGATCAAAAATGGGTCTACACCAATCAAAATCAGTGTGTTAAATGATTGGATGGAATCGCGAGATCTCCCTAAACCAGATGGTTATAGCTTCCGTAGTTGGTTTAAACGCCATAAAGCAGAAGGAAAAAAATAATATGTTAAACGAACAAAACCGTAATGAATTTCTGCAAACTATTGCTGAAAAATTAGGGCGTCCTATTGCGCATAAGCCACAGCCACAGCCTACACCGATTAATGATTTAGCGAAAACTCGCTTAACTAATTTGACTCAGGATGAACTATGTAAAGAATTTACTGACTTTGCACAGACTCAAATGGTGAAATGTGTTGTTAGCAAACCTGATGACGTTATCAATAGCCTAATTGAACTCTGCGAAAGTTATGATTGTAAAGGCTCGGTGGTAATAAGTGGAGATGAGCGCCTAGATGCACTGGGTGTAACTAAAGCTATCAGTGAAAAATACGAAACCTATATTTGGACCCCAGAACTTGGCCATGAAAATATTATTCATGCTGAACGCTCTCAAATTGGAATTGTATTTGCGGAAGCGGGCCTAACTGAATCTGGTGGGATTGTTTTATTTTCGTCTCCAGAAAAAGGACGTGCGGTAAGCTTATTACCTGAAACTTCTATTGTTATTCTACGTAAAAGCGATATTTTACCTCGAGTGGCTCAAATTGCTGAACGTTTACATAAAATGGCGCAAGAAGGTGTAAGAATGCCGTCTTGCATCAATTTAATTGGTGGTGCAAGTTCTACAGCAGACATTGAATTAATTAAAGTATGGGGGGTTCATGGCCCTGTTCATGCGGCGTATTTGATTATAGAAGATTGCTAATTCAATATTAATCAGCAATGAAAAGAACGATAACTAAATAACTTAAGGTCATGGTCAAAGGATTGACCAACATAAAGAAAGGTTATATAACACCTTCAACTTACTGATAAAGTTCCCACTTTTAGATGGGAACTTTGATCTACACAATCAATGCGAAAAACTTTGCTCAATTTTTCCAGATCAATACATAACCTTCGATGGGTTAATTCTCAAAATTTTTCAACAACAATTAAAAATAACGACAATTATTTTTATTAGACATTATTATAATGTTTCAATAAAGCAAGATTAATAACCTTTCTTTATTTTAAATAGTATTTAATAAATTAAATAACTACTTTACTATTTAATAGTTCAACTTGGCTTATCCTCGATATGTTTTCTTTACGATAAAATAGTCTCAATGTAAATTACACCATTATCCTTATCACACTGATAGAAAACCCACTTTTTTTGCAGTAATCTCATGCCATTCTTATTGGCAAAATCGCCAGAAAGCCACCCAATGGTATGAGTATAATGTTCTACAAATTTACACCAATCATTCTTCTGATAATTTCTAACGTTTTTATGACGTTCGCTTGGTATGGCCATTTAAAATACGGCAATAAACCGCTTATTATCGTCATTTTTTTAAGCTGGTTGATTGCATTTGTTGAATATTGTTTTGCTGTGCCTGCAAATAGAATTGGTCATCATTACTACAGTGCAGCAGAATTAAAGACCATACAAGAAGTGATAACATTAACAATTTTCGCTATTTTTTCTGTTACTTATTTAGGTGAAAACTTCACATTAAATCACTTTATTGGTTTCCTTTTAATTGGTGCTGGTGCCTTATTTATTTTTAAAGGTCCCTTTTAAACACCTCTATGACTAAATAAAACAGCTTGTTTTTTAATCGATCCTTTATCCTCTTCTTTATGGCCTTATCAGAAATGATAAGGCTTTTCTTTATTTACAAATTAAATATTTTGATTACATTTAATACGATTGATAATGTTGCTTTAACGGACTATAAAATAACACAATCACTTACCATTAAGTCATATAGTCCACTGAGATTATTTTTTACAAAACAATGCTCTATTTTGAAATAAATATATTCTATATACAGAAATATTTCTCTTGAAAAATATTTTTCATTCAGCGCATAATGATTGTTCTAAGAGAAGCATTGTTTCTCTACCTTTATTTTGCCTCTCTTAAATTACAGCACCCTTAAAACGTGCCTATTGTCATTTCAACGTCAGATAAAATGGTATCAGGTATGAGTAATCATTCTAACGATTTTGTTTATATGCAGGACAATCCCTGTATGCACTGTGGTGCATGTTGCGCCTATTTTAGAGTTTCGTTCTATTGGGCTGAAATGGTGAGTGGAGGTGGTGTGGTTCCAGATGAGTTAACAGAACCATTAACTCCTTTTCTCTCTTGTATGAAAGGAACTAATTCTAAAAAACCACGTTGTGATAAGCTTCTTGGTGAGGTTGGTGAGTGTGTAAGCTGTTCTATCTATGAACAACGCCCTTCTCCTTGCCGTGAGTTTGAACAATCTTGGGTAAATGGTGTTCCTAATGAGGCTTGTGATCGCGCTCGCGCAGCTTATGGTTTACCTCCACTAACTCACACTACTTTGCCTCACACCGCGTAAGACATCAGAGGGGTTAAGCCCCTCCTGATCATTTAATCATATCCAACATACTTATTTCATAAAATATGAAATCACAAAACAAAAAATCATTATTAAATAATATGTTAGTTTGACTTTATTTTAAAATCACCTAGTATATAAGGCAATGAATTAATAACGTGTCTTTTGTGAGGTTTTTTATTTAAAAATAGTAATAGATTTGGAGGGCATTATGATCGGTAGCTCTTTTTTTATCCTTTTCCTTTCTTTTATCTGTTCTACTGCTGTCGTTAGTATGTTACTCGGTGGCTTAGAGGAATAATCATGAATATTTCTGATGAAAATATTCTTCCCCAGAAATAGTGCCCATGCTTTATATAAAAATAGGTATGGGCATTATTTAATTTATCGCTTCAATCTTTCCTTTAATATTACTTTTTTATTTTTATGCTATTTTTATAAAAACTAAATGTTTCAATTCTCTCGAATACCTATATTTAATAGGTAAAATGCCCTGTTATTTTCCATGAAAATAAAACATCTTCAGCGACCTGCCCAAAACCAATATTGTGCATGATAAGATAGCGTTGGTTATCCCAACTTTTTTCATTTACCACGATACCAATATGAGGCCGACCATTGTCTAAACGCCAACTAACAATATCACCAGGCACATAATCTTCTGCATTTTTGGTAATAGGCTTTACTTTGCCTTTTCGTGAGAAAAAAACTTCCAAATTAGGCACTCTACGATGATCAATATTTGTATCTGGTTGATTCAACCCCCATATCTGTTTACTTGGGTAGGCTGAAAAGTTGGCTTTAATATCTTCATGCAGTAATTTTTGTAAATCGATATCAATCCCACGATAACTACGAATAATGACATCGCTACAAACCCCTTTATAAGCAGGAACATCACCATTTGGATAATCTATTTTGCGATAATTTGAGTCGTAAAATACGGCTCTTGGTAAATCAGCAGCATATTCCACCAGCTTTTTACTTTGCTCTGCCGTTATGGCTTGAACAGTTGAAAAGGGCATAAGCAATAAGAATAAAAAACTAGGTTTCATTATTTTCATTCTGTGATCTCCATGAAAAGTTAAATCCATTATCTTTAAAAAAGGAATTGAGTGATCTGTTTATACTGATAAAACGCAGTACAAAAATATAAGTGGAGTCTTAATTCATTTTTGAATATAACATAAAAAAACCGAGCTCCCTTTTACGGTAAGCTCGGCTGATAATAAAATGAAAAAGAAAGAGATCAAAGTAAGAGAAATAGTTAGTTCAACACAATATGGCTTTTACGTCGTAAACTGGCAAAAAGCATATAAATCGCCGTCACCAGTAACACAACAAAGAAGAAATTCATAATGCCATTATTGGCCTGTGCCATAAAAATACCCGCACCTAAAGGCCCAATGGCAGAACCAATGCTATAACTTAATAGCATGACTTGTGTAATGGCGACAATATAGCTCGCATTAACATGATCACATGCCAAAGTAATAGCGATAGGATAAAGTGCAAAAGAAGACATCCCCAATAACGCCAGTGCAACAATAAGCACCATATAATCGTTAGAGAGATAAGTCAGTCCCATGGCAAACACACCCACTAAACACATCATCGCTAATAACAGCGTTTTACTAATTACCACAGACAACTTGCTAATAATAGGCTGAACCACCATTCCACCTAAAATAATAGCCGCCATCAACACACCTATTTGGTCTGTGGTAAATTGACCTTGATTTAAGGCTAGTGGCATCATTCCATAAATACTGCCCATCACCACGCCAGATACCATACAGCCCACCAAAGCGGCTTTATTTAAACGACGCATTTGTTTAAGTGACAAACTTTTATGGTCATGCCCTTGGGGTTGCCCTTGTTTAAAAAACAGAGGCGGTAATACCGCAATTAATAACAAGGCCAATACCGCCATAAACGGAATAGCACCTTGTGTGCCAATTGCACCAATCGCCAACTGTCCTAATGTTGTGCCGCCATACAGCGAGGTCATATAAAAGCCTAAACGTTTAGCCCGCTCTTTAGGATTATCGCCAATTAACAGCCATGATTCGACCACAACAAAAATACCCGCGACCGCCATACCACCAATAAAACGAGAGACCATCCATGCTGATAAATAAGGCATTACAGGTAATATGCCAACAGTCACTGCCAGTAATAATAAAAACACGACGAAAGAAAGACGATGCCCTATTCTTGCAATAATAGGCTCTATCATCACTGAACCTATTAATAATCCGATAAAATAAATACTTGCTAACCAGCTAGCATAGAGCGTATCCATTCCAAAGCTGTCCATAGACAGTGGAATTAAACTCATTAAATAGCCTGACGCGATAGCAAATACCGTTAACCCAGCCACAGGTACTAATGTACTGTCGCCTTTGCGTACCAAAGTAGTGTTCTGTTTCACTACCCTCGTCTCCACAATCAAAACGGTTGAAAATGCGCTGTTTTCTCGATGCCTGATAGGGGCAATTCTTTTATCTAGGAAAGATAAAAGAACAAAGGTGAAAACAGTGGATGGCGTCCCTAAATTCAGGAGACGCGAATATAGCGCTTAAATTATGATAAATAAAATTATAAAAACTAATGTCAGAAAACAATTTTATTTATACCAATCATGATTATCGTCTTTTTCTACAAAAAGGGAATAGCCTTACTCAGATATTTATTTTTATAAAAAAGGTATTTTTCATTATGATGATTACGCAATAATACGTATGAAAATGATAGGTAAGTAAAAATACTTATTACTACCCTATCATCCTTTGATAAGGTAGTTTTTATTAAAAGAGTTACTCAGTTTATTTCATCTTATTTCTAAAGCAACATTAATAGCATCAGGAATAGAACCACCGTGGCCTTTACCTGCAAAGAGATAAAAATCGCACTGTTTTCCCTCATCTGTTAAATATTGGCATAACTGACGTTGCGTTAACCAACTACTACGCTCTTGATAATTTTTTTGTTGCTCTTCACTTAATTGGCTTAAATCTGGATTTTCTTCTTTTTCACCTAGCGTTATTGCAATGGAAATGTCATCAGGAATAGCCTGCCATTGCTCTTTTCTCACCCACTCACCTTTTCCCCACCATAAAGAAGGACTTGCTACAATATAACGCTGGAAAGTTTCTGGATGATTAAATAGAACATAGAGGGTAAATACACCACCAAAGGAGTGCCCAAAGAGAGATTGCTGGGTAACTGATATATTCTCTTTCGCGAGTTGTTCAAGCGCATAAGGCCTGACTTGCGTTAGGATAAACTGATAAAAATTTTCTGCATTTCCACCTCGGCTAAATGCCTCACCTTTTACACTAGGCGTATAATCATGCGTTCTTTCTGTAATAAAATAGGCTTTATCTCCCACATACCCCACGCTAATAATCGCTGGTAATGGACTATTTTTTTGTTTTATGGCTACATTAACCATCAATGGAAATTGCGCATTACCATCAACACCATAAATTAATGTCGTCTTTGTTGTATTTTTGGGTACAGCAAGAAAGAGGCGATATTGTTTGCCTTCATAAGCGACTTCTTTTTGTGTGATTTGATAATAAGATTGTGCTTGAGGTTCAATTTTAGGTACTTCTTGGTTAGGTCTGGCTTGAGCCACCGCAGATAACATAATCATTCCGCATAACATTCGTATTCGCATAAATCAGATACTCTGTCAGTAATATAAAAAGGTGAACAGTTAAATTGAAAATAATAGTAAGTGATAAAAAAATAAACCCCATATAAAATACGGGGTTTATTTCAATTTAGGCTCAATTAGAAACTATATTTAATGTTCGCCCAATAACGACGTCCCTCATCAACTACCCAGTTACCGCCTTTATCATTCACAGCAGGACCTGTTTCATCTGTAATATTTAATACCGCAAAGTTAAACATGGTATTTTTATTAAAGTTGTAGGTCATCCCTAAATCAAAGGTTGTGTAGCCACTACGATAACGCGCCCCTGAATGGCTATTTCGTTGTGCTGCCCAAATTTGTTTGCCCGTATAAGCCGTATTGGCATAAAAACTGGTCGCTTCATCAAACTGCCAATCCACACGCGCATTCGCACTGTGCTTTGGTGTCATATCAAGCGGGTAGCCTTTTAATGACTCACCAGAAGCTAACTTTTCATCATCACTTTTACGTTCTGAATCAATATAAGTGTAGTTAGCATTGACATGCCAGCTTTCCGTAATTGGGAAACCAACTGCCGTTTCAATCCCTTTGATATTGGCTTTACCGACATTATCGTATTGATAGAGTTTTAAACTTGTAATTGGATCTATTTCACCAGTGTCGAAATTGGTTAACTTATCTTTAAAATCGGTATTAAAGAAAGTCACACTTGCAGTCACACCATCCCCATTATCATAACCAATACCAATTTCTTGGCTGACTGATGTTTCCGGTTTTAAGTCACGATTACCATACATAATCGCACGACCTTTTTCTGTTGACGTGCCGTATTCAGGACTGATTTCACGCAGGCTTGGCGCTTTAAAAGCTTTCGCCACGCCCCCTTTTAAGGTGAATTCATCCGTTAAATGATAAACGGCATAGGCTCTTGGACTCCAGTGATTACCGTAATATTCGTGATCATCAAGACGCACACCACCGGTTAATGCGAGGTTGTCTGTTACGCTATATTCATCTTCGATGAATAAAGCTTTTTGATCAGCCGTAATTGTCGATTGTTTTATTTCTTTTCCACCAAGAGACGATTCATCTTTTAAACGTGAATATTGATATTGCCCCCCAAAAGTCATCACATTTGAAGGTAAAAAAGCGGTAAATTTTGCATCAAAAACAGTATTGGTAATTTCAGGACGGCGAGCTTCGTAATATTTATAGCTATTCCCTGTTGCCTTATCAACCGCTTCTGTTTTTTGAATACGCTTAGTTTGTTCTTGGTAGACACTTAATTCAGAATGCAGAATATCAAATTGATTTTTATAAGTTAATGCCCAATGATTACGATCATTATTAGTTTCTAGCATTTTATTTTTATCAAGGCGCCCACCACGATTGGTAAACTCACTCATTGATTTACCTGGTGTCGTTGTACGCTGTAACGTATTACGACCCGCTTCTAATAAAATGGTTTGATTATCTGTTGGTGTAAATGCCAATTTCGCCGTAATGTTTTTATTGTCATTACGACCTTGACCATAAGTGATTTTATCTTCTGCACGTAAGTAGCTACTGCCGTAAAGTTGTAAGCCTAATTTATCTTCAATTAAAGGCCCTGAAAGATAAAAATCACCATCAATAGAATCGCCAGCGTCACGGTTATGTTGCAACGTACCGCCAAGTGCAACAGAGCCATGCCACTCTTTTGTTACTGGTTTAGTAATGATATTGATAACACCACCCATTGCATCAGAGCCATATAGTGATGACATTGGCCCGCGGATAACTTCTATACGTTCAATTGCATCTGCAGGTGGAATAAAACCACCTTCATAACCACCACTCCCATTCGGGCGTGACTCACGACTATTTTGACGACGACCATCAACTAAAATAAGCGTGTATTCACCCGGCAAACCACGCATCGTAATTTCTTGTTTATTGGCATTACCATTAATGCTAACACCTTCAACACCTTTTACAGCATCCGCTAAATCATGAACTGGTTTCTTTGCAAGTTGTTCTTTGCTGATCACGGTAATACTTGCTGGTGCATCTGTAATTTGTTGAGCAAACCCTGACGCTGATACAACAAGTTTTTCTTCTGTGTTTTCTTGTGCATACAGCGGGTAAGAGGCAGATAAAATACAGGCAGTTAAAATACCCATTTTAAAGTTCATAGTGGTTCCCTGAATTAATAACAGTTATAGTAATGAGAATGATTAATATTATCTTAATCAAATATTCATGAGAATGATTTTCTTTTCATATTTGGTGTTTTTTTTTAATCTGCATCAAAGTAAATCAGGGCTATTTTCGCTAGGCCTCGTTAGAGCGCATTTCAAACATAAAAAAAGCAGATGGCATAAACCATCTGCTTTATTCTTTTGTAGGATATTTTTAGATTTAACGAATTAACAAATCATCACTTTGTTATTACCAGAACACGGCATAAAGTACACAGAGTATGACCATAATGGCATAGGAAGCGATGTTAAATCCGCTTTGTGTTTTAAAGGTTTTATCGGTTAAAGTAATCGCCCCTACGCTGTCATCCGTTGTCGTTGAAGTTAAGCTCACTAAACCAATCACGACAATAGTAAACATAAAGGTGTACATCATTTGATCAAGGAAAGGCATACCCAATGGCATTAATTTTAGGAATAAAGCAAACGGTATAGATAAGACCACACCAATAATTGCACCTTTTGCGTTTGTTTTTTTCCAGAATAAGCCTAATAGGAATACCGCTAAAATACCTGGGCTTACTAATCCAGTATATTCTTGAATATATTGGAATGCCTGATCGATACCACCTAATAATGGCGCAATAAAGCAAGCGATAATCAGGGCAACAACCGCACTAATACGTCCCACATTCACTAAACGTGTTTCAGAAGCTTTTGGCCCAACATATTCTTTATAAATATCCATCGTGAAAATAGTCGCGATAGAGTTAAGCATAGACGCCAAAGATGAAACTATTGCAGCTGCAAGTGCTGCAAAAACAACACCTTTTGCTCCTACTGGCAAGAACTGTGTTAACCAAGGATAGGCTTTGTCAGCTTGTGCCAGCGTTGGAATATGCTGTGGCGCCATAGCACCTAACCCGGCCATTAAGTCTGGATTAGTGGTAATTACAAATGCTGCAATCCCTGGAACAACCACCAGAATAGGGACAATTAATTTTAAGAATGCAGCAAACACTAGCCCTTTCTGTGCTTCATTGATAGATTTAGCAGCTAAAGCACGCTGAATAATATATTGATTAAAACCCCAGTAATAGAGGTTAGCAACCCATAAACCACCAATTAGCACAGCGATACCTGGTAAGTTCATAAATTGCGGATTATCTTTTTCTAAGATCATTTTAAAGTGATCGGGTGCAGCTTGCGTCATTTTGTTTAAGCCTTCCATAATCCCACCATCGCCACCGATATAGCTGACGGCTAATACTGTGGTAAATAAACCACCGAGAATAAGGAAGAAGACTTGCACCACGTCTGTCCACGCAACAGCAGAAAGCCCACCATAAAGCGAATAGATAACGGCAAATAACGCTAAACCAACAATGGCGTACATCATTGGTACACCTAAAATGGTTTCTAATGCTAATGAACCTAAATACAGCACAGATGTTAAGTTAACAAAGATAAATAATGCGAGCCAGAACACAGCAAGAATGGTTTTTAAATTACGACTTCTAAAACGATTCTCAACAAACTCAGGGATGGTATAAATACCTTTTTCGATAAAGACTGGTAAGAAATATTTAGCAACAATTATTAATGTCAGCGCGGCCATCCACTCATAAGAGGCGATAGCAAGGCCAATGGAGAAACCAGAGCCAGACATACCAATAAACTGTTCAGCTGAAATATTAGCGGCAATAAGCGAAGAACCAATTGCCCACCAAGGAAGAGTTTTACCTGCTAAGAAATAGTCCTTTGTTCCTTTTTTCTCACCATCCTTTGAACGAGAAACCCATAATCCTAGACTAATAATGATGACGACATAGAGGGCAAAAATTGCATAGTCTATTGTGCTTAATCCAACACCTTCTGTATGCATAATATTTTCCTTTCAGACCCATAGAGAGAATAGACATTTAATGTAAACGTTTTCACACCCTTTTTCCGTTACTCCCTTCACAATTTTGTTGCTTATGTTACGTAAATGCGTCTAAAAATAGAGAAACAAACGATTACTATAACGAGTAAAACCAGAATTAGACTAAAATCTCTAGTTCTATTTTATCTCACAAGAAAATACCTTTGAAGGAAAATACAAAACTCCTTTAAAAATGATAACGATTACACTTATTAAGAAAACATAGCCTTTTAAGGTGATGATGATGATCCCCATGAAGAGGATCGACTGTATTATAAAAAATAAAGGGGGATTAAGAGAGGTGACTAAGATTAAAAACCGAATTACGTTGAACTAAAGTAGGCGAAAAAATACGTTGTTTTTGTTCGAGAACTTCACCTTTAGACAGTCTGATAGCCAGTGTTGCGGCTTGCTCTGCCATCATTTGTACTGGATAACGCACAGTTGTTAAACGAGGATGAATATAACGCGCAATTAATACGTCATCAAATCCAATCACTGAGATTTTTTCAGGTACTGGGATCTCATTTTCATCGAGAACAGACAAAGCACCCGCTGCCATAAAATCGTTGTAAGTAACAACAGCGGTAAAATCAATAGATTTGGTTAATAAGTGCATCATTGCTTTCTCTCCACCTTCCCCTTCTGGTTCACCATGCTCAATATAACTTTCAGGTAATATTATGTTATTCGCTTCAAGAGCTGCCTTATAACCTGCAAGGCGTTGGGTGGTATCCTCAATATGATGAGTAGAAGAGATGTAAGCAATTTTGGTATGCCCTTGGCGAATAAGGTGCTCTGTCGCCATCCATGCCCCTTTGTAATTATCTAAAGCAACACAACGTTCCGCAATCTCCGGAATAAAGCGATTAATTAACACCATACTTTTGACTTCATGAGCATAAGCAAGCAGTTCTTCATCCGAGAGTGCTTTAGAGTGGATCACTAAACCATCACAGCGACTATTAATTAATAACTCGATAGATTGGCGTTCGTCTTGTGCATCATGATAGCCATTACACACCAAAATATGTTTTCCCGCTTGTCTAGCCACATTATCAACTGCTTTCACCAATGTACCAAAAAAAGGATCAGAAACATCATGGACTAAGACACCTAAAGTTTGTGTGCTTTGGCTAACCAATGCTCTAGCCGCAGCATTAGGTCGATAACCTAGCTTTTGCATTGCAACATTTACCGTCTCTATTGATGCCTTACTTGCTTTCGGCGAGTTATTAATGACTCGTGATACCGTAGCAACAGAAACCCCCGCTTCTTTTGCTACATCTTTGATAGTCGCCATATCCACCTCATGGGTCACCTTTATTCATAATCAAAAAATAACGGGCTGTTAATCTAAGAACAAAGAAAAAAGGGAATAATAAAATTTAAGTGGCTTGATTATCAGCGAAGAAGTGAAATTTAAAAAGTAAAAAGATCAAATAAATAGTGAAAAGGAAAGCGTTTACACTTTCCTTTTATTGCTAGGAGTAAAACTTATAGATAGTTTGGCTATTCCAGGGTGTATTTGCAGATAGAATGCCTCGATTTTCATGCCATTCAGGATGATTAGGCCCATCAGGAAAGTATTGTGTTTCTAACGCTAGCCCTGAATAATTACCATAACGACGACTTTTTCCTCTTGTACCCACTAAAAAGTTACCTGTATAGAATTGAACAGAAGGTAGTGTAGTAAACACATCCATTTTAAGTTCACCCTCAGGTGCGATGACTGTTACAACCGGTGCTTTATCGTCAATAGTTTTTTTATCTAAAATAAACGCATGATCATAACCCTTCGCCACTTTTTGGCACTCATCAACCATAAAATCAAGGCCGATACGTTTTAATTTACGAAAATCAAACCCTGTTCCTATCACACTCGCAAACTCCCCCGTAGGAATATTGCCTTCACCATTTTTTAAATAATGAGTCGCACAAATTTTCAAGTCGTGCTCAAGTGCTGTGCGTTCAGTATGTTCACCTGCAAGGTTAAAATAGGCATGATTAGTTAAACTGAGTGGCGTGGTTTTATCGCTTATTGCCTGATAATCAATACACACTTCATTATTATCGGTGAGTGTATAAGTCACGCTGACCTTAAGTGTACCGGGAAAACCTTGGTCACCATCCTTTGAGATCAATGAAAATGTCACCGATTGAGACGATTGTGCCGTGATCTCCCAGCGACGATGACTAAAGTTTTGTTTACCACCATGTAAGGTATTTTTACCTTCATTAGCACTGATTTGATATTCCAGCCCTTCTAATACAAATTTTGCACCAGCAATACGATTAGCAAAGCGCCCTACAGTAGCACCTAAATAGGCAGTTTGCTGTTTATGGGCATTCATATCTGCCGAGCCTAACAGCACATCTCGACGATATCCATTAACCGGTACAATGCAAGTTAACCAAGTCGCACCAATATCCATTAAAGAAATCGACATACCAAACCGATTTTTAAGCACAACTACTTGTGCAGGCTTTCCGTCTGATGCGGGTTGTGCTGTCATTTGTTCTGGCTCGAGAAAGCGGAGCTCATTAATCGCCATTATTTTGCCTCCGAATAGCCCGCTCCTTGGCTTGCAGAGCAGACATAGATAGTTTCTTTCAACCCTGTTTTGGCTTCATATTGTGTCTTCACCGAATCAACAACTTTATCAACTAAATCAGGTGTCACTAATGCTACGACACAACCGCCAAATCCACCACCCGTCATTCTTACACCACCACGATCACCAATCGTTGATTTTACGATTTCAACCAATGAATCAATCTCTTTGACAGTAATTTCAAAATCATCACGCATTGAATGATGTGATTGCATCATTAATTGGCTTAATGTGGTTAAATCCCCCTTGCGCAATGCCTCCGCAGCCTCCTGTGTGCGATTATTTTCAGTTATAACATGGCGAGCTCGACGATAAACCACCTCACTCATTAATGTTTTTTTAGCCAGCAGATCATCTAATGTAGCATCTCTTAATGCTTTGATATTTAAAATTTTTGCCGCTTCTTCGCATTGCTGACGACGGGTATTGTATTCACTGTCCACTAACCCGCGTTTTTTATTAGAGTTGATTATCATCACAACCATATTTTCAGGCATTGTCACGGCGAACGTATCTAAAGAACGGCAATCAATTAATAAAGCATGATTTTCTTCACCACAAGCAGAAATCAGTTGATCCATAATGCCACAGTTACAACCAACAAATTGGTTTTCAGCTTTTTGACCGTTTAACGCAATCTCTTTTTGACTAATAGGCAATTGATAGAGTGCTTTAATTGTTTGACCGATAGCCACTTCTAAGGCAGCTGAGGAACTTAACCCTGCACCTTGAGGGACATTACCCGATATTGCGATATCCATACCATGGAAAGAATAATTATCTTTTTGTAGAAAATAGATAACACCACGAACGTAATTTGCCCACATTTTATTAGGTAAAAACTCAATCGTGTTATCAAGACTAAATTCATCAACTTCATTTTGGTAATCAACTGCAATCACACGAATAATATTATCTTCCCGTTTTGCTGCTGCAACGATCATTTGATAATTAATCGCACAAGGTAAAACAAATCCATCATTATAATCAGTGTGTTCACCAATAAGATTTACTCTTCCTGGCGCTTGAATAAAATGTGTCGGCGCGTAACCAAAAATAGATGTGAATGAACGAGTCACATTATTAATAAGTGCCTGCATAATAAATCCTTAGCTTAAAATTAAGTAATAAAATCCCACCACATCATTATGTAAATAATGCGATATTTGGTTTAATTTATTTCGTGCGCAAAAAGCAGATTAACTAAAATACCTTGCCATATTGAAGGTCATTAAGGTTGCTCTTTATAATGAATGTCACTTAATTGACGTAAATTATTTGCCGCTTGTTCTGGCGTTAGATCCCTTTGCGATTCCGCTAGCATTTCGTATCCCACCATAAATTTACGCACAGTAGCTGAACGTAATAATGGCGGATAATAAAGCGCATGTAATTGCCAATGGTCTATATTTCTGTTGTCTTTAAAAGACGGTGCAAAATGCCACCCCATTGAATAAGGGAAAGAGCAATGAAATAAGTTGTCATAACGACTGGTTAATTTTTTCATTGCAACAGCTAGATCATCGCGTTGAGTACCATTTAACTCACTCATTCGGCGAATATGGGTTTTAGGCAATAACATTGTTTCATAAGGCCAAGCAGCCCAATAAGGCACTATTGCCAACCAATGTTCTGTTTCAACAACCGTTCGACTTGCGTCTTTACATTCGGCATCAACATAATCCATTAATAAATTACGCCCATATTTTTCAAAATATGCTTTTAAATGCGTATCTTTTCTCGCTAATTCATTCGGTAAAAAATCACTCGCCCAAATTTGCCCATGAGGATGGGGTTGGGAACATCCCATTGTTTCCCCCTTGTTCTCGAACACTTGAACCCAAAGGTATTCTTTACTGAGCTCTTCTATTTGGTTATCCCAAGTATCAACAATTTTACGTAAGCTACTTAAAGGCAATTCAGGTATTGTTTTTCCATGGTCGGGCGAAAAACAGATAACGCGACTAATTCCTCTTACTGCTTGAGTTTGAAATAAAGGATTTGATGAAGGATCAACATCATATTCATCTTGTAATAACGCAGAGTGATCGTTATTAAAGACATACGTTCCGGTGTAATCTGGGTTTTGATCACCAGAAACACGCGTATTGTTTGGGCACAAATAACAATGCGGATCATAAGAGGGAAGAGTCGCAAGCTGAGGTTTTTCATCTTTACCATTCCAAGGTCGTTTCGCTCTATGAGGTGAAACCAAAATCCACTGACCAGTGAGCGGATTATAGCGACGATGAGGATGTTCAACAGGATCAAAAATCAGTTTTGACATAACCTTCTCTCTTATTTATTCAAGATTATCTGAATACTTTAAACTTTATTTCAGATAACCATTTGGGTTTTGTAACTGCCAACGCCAAGCATCAGCGGCCATATCATCAATTGAACGAATTGCTTTCCAGTGCAAATCTTTCTCTGCTTTTGCGGGGCTTGACCAACATTCAGCAATATCACCAGGGCGACGAGCTTGTAATTGATAAGGGATAGGTTTACCACTGGCTTTACGAAATGCTTCAATCATTTCAATCACACTCGTACCATTACCCGTTCCTAAATTATAAATATGTAGACCCGCTTTTTTGCCTAATACATTTAATGCTGCGATGTGGCCATCAGCCAGATCCATAACATGAATATAATCACGAACACCTGTACCGTCTTTTGTTGGGTAGTCATTACCAAACACAGCAACGTGTTCACGACGGCCAATAGCGACTTGAGAAATATATGGCGTTAAATTGTTAGGAATACCTTTAGGATCTTCTCCCATTGTGCCTGATGGATGGGCACCAACAGGATTAAAGTAACGTAGTAAACTGATAGACCAGCTTTCATCAGCAACATATAAGTCAGATAAAATGCGCTCAACCATATATTTACTAGTACCATAAGGATTGGTTGTGCCACCAACAGGTGAATCTTCTGTAATAGGTACAGATTGCGGATCGCCATAAACCGTTGCTGACGAGCTAAAAATAAGACTTTTTACACCTGCATCTCGCATGCAACGGACTAACACCAATGTGCCATTAACATTGTTGTCATAATATTCAATCGGCTTTTGAACAGATTCACCGACTGCTTTCAATCCCGCAAAATGAATAACAGATTGAATAGTATGTTTAGCAAAAATTGATGCTAATAATTGATCATCACGAATATCACCGTTATAGAACAGTGGACGTTTACCGGTTAATGCCTCAACACGGTTAAGTACTTCTTCATTCGCATTGCTAAGATTATCTAAAATAATCGGGGTCATACCAGCATCAATCATTTGTACGCACGTATGACTACCGATATATCCCATACCACCTGTCACTAAAATTTCCACATTCACCTCTTTTGATTCAATCCAAAGGAAAAGCGCAAGACGGTTTCTGTTCACTGACACAGAGTTTAACAAGATCAACAAAATGATTTCGTGATCAAACCGACATTTAGTGTAAACGTTTACACTCTTTTCGCACACACTTATATTTTATAAAAATCTTAGTTTAGAACTGTATTACAGCAAGTTAATAAAATGCGTAATACATTCCACCTCGTTACGACAAAAAACAACACCCATTCAAAGTAAACGATTACATTCAAATTAATCCGTTAATTGCATGATAAAACTGACATTCAATACGTTTTATCATACCTTATTAGGGTCGCCACTAATATGTTTAAGCGGAGGAAGAACACTCTCCTCTAAATAATTCTAGGAAAAAATAATCAACAATTACATATAATAAGTACTATTAATAAACACCATGAATATGTACTCTAAATAATTCAAGTCACAGCTAGGCGACAAGTGAATGAGTCACTAGAAGCACACATGAATATGTGACTGGTGCGAGTGAACGCAGTCAACAAGGCGGAGGTTTGAAATATGACGAGTATGGAGAACATTATGAAACCGATTGTCTTGCTCTACCAAGATCTTCCCGAAAAACTGTATAAAAAACTCTCTAACTTTGCTGACATCAAACAATTTAACAGACTCTCTTTAGACTCTAATGATTTCCGTTCAGCACTTTCCAATGCTTCTGGATTACTCGGTGCTGGTGGCAATATTGATAAAAACTTTATAGACCATGCCCCTCATTTAAAAGTTGTTTCAACGGTTTCGGTTGGCTATGACAATGTTGATGTTAACGCATTAACCGCGCGCAATATTAAGTTAATGCACACACCGACAGTTTTAACAGATACCGTTGCCGACACCATGATGGCATTAGTGCTCGCAGTCTCAAGACGTATCCCTGAACTCGCAGATAATATTAAAAAAGGTTTATGGATTAAAAGTATCACACCAGACTGGTACGGTATTGATGTTCATCACAAAACCATGGGTATTATTGGAATGGGGCGAATTGGTAACGCATTAGCACAGCGCGCACACTTCGGTTTTAACATGAATATTCTTTATCACTCACGGACAGAATATACTGATATTAATGATCGTTTTGATGCCCAATATTGCGATTTAGATACATTACTACAGCAATCTGATTTTGTGTGTATCACCTTACCATTAACACCTGAAACACATCATTTAATCAGTCAAAATCAATTATCAATGATGAAATCCGATGCTTATTTAATTAATGCCGGCAGAGGCGCTGTCGTTGACGAAATTGCATTAATTAATGCATTAGAACAAAAAGAGATTGCAGGCGCTGGGCTTGACGTTTTTGAAACAGAGCCTCTATCTTCATCGTCACCTTTATTGGCTATGAAAAATGTGGTTGCCGTTCCACATATTGGTTCTGCAACAAAAGAGACTCGCTACGCTATGGCTGAATGTGCGGTAGATAATCTGATCGCAGCACTGTGTGATAACGTAAAAGTAAACTGCGTTAATTTCTAAAGTAATAAGCTGTTCTTTTTGAAGTACAAAAAAAGGTAATGAAAATCTATCATTACCTTTTTTATTGTATTCTCAAATTCATTTAAGCTGGATCGACATGTGCCATCACACTTAATATCTGTTTATTTTGTAAAACATTATTACGAGCACTGACTACAATGTCATGACTTTCACTAACAGTGAGTTCACCTTTTATTTCAAGGTGCACATCAACCAATAAGTAATCCCCTGAACGACGCGTTTTTAAATCATGCACGCCTTGCACACCTGGTGTTGAAATAAGAATCTGTTTAATTTCTTCCAGTGTTTCTTCATCCGCTCCTCTATCCATTAAATCTTGCAATGCTTGATAAGTAAAACGCCATCCCATACGCCCTACAAATAAACCTACGATTAGCGCAGCAAGAGGGTCAAAGAATTTAAATCCGGCAAGGCTACCAATAATACCAATCGCAACAACCAGTGAAGAGGCAGCATCCGAGCGCGCATGCCAAGCATTCGCGGCTAACATATTCGAATCCACTTTTTTCGCGACACTCAGCATATAACGAAATAGCCCTTCTTTGGTAGCTAAGGCTAATAAAGCGACATACAATGCGACACGATGAACTTCAGGAATAGTTGATGGATCTAAAATTTTATGGATTGCAGAAACCACCATACCTAAACCAACAATTAATAAAATAGTCCCAAGAATAAGCGAAGCCGCATTTTCATAACGAAAATGACCATAGGGGTGATCGGCATCAGGTTGTTTCTGACTGCCTTTATTGGCAATTAAAACAACAAAGTCAGCAATAAGATCAGAAAGTGAGTGAATACCATCAGCAATTAAACCTTGTGAGTGTGAAAAAAAGCCCACGGTAATTTGCCAAATAGATAAAACGATATTAACAAAAACACTTACTAACGTGCTTTTTTTAGCTGCTTTGAATTTTTCAGACTGTATATTATCAGCCTGCTCCAACTCAATATCATCAATGTGATTATGTGTCATAATAATAATCTTATTTGGTTTTAAATAGCCTACTCTATTTATAATAGATAAATAGAGTTCCACAGGTTATTTCAGGTTCCATAACTCATTGGTGAGGATAAAGAACGACTCTGAATAACAATCCAGTTTAGGGACTAAGATTGCTGTCCAGACATCATATTGAGATGTCATTGCCTATCAATATGCCATATTTTACTCTTTATGTCTCTTATTTTTATCAATAAAATCTTATAGATACAGAACAATAATATAATTGATAATCATTCTTTTATGCATTTTCTATCTTTAATAAGAAAGAAGGATCTTATTTTTTTAATACGGTATTATTAATTTCTTTTCTGTCAGTGAGTTAAAGTGTATAACTTATTTTAATTATATTATTAATATTATTTCATCCTGTTCTTACTTTTTAATGATTAAGAATATAAAGTAGTAAATAATCATTCTCACTCTTATTTAGAACACAGATCACAGCTATTTTTTACGATTAAGCGATAATAGTAAATATTTTAAACTAACGCTAAGTGAGGTTTGTAATGTATAAGAAAATCCTAGTTCCCATTGATATTTTAGAAGATGAACTTTCTCAGGAACTGATCGCTCACATTGAACAAATTGCAAAGGTGGGTAAACCAGAGATCCACTTCCTCACCGTTATCCCTAACGCTGAACTTTTCTTTGGTATTGAGTTTGCGGCTATTCCTGAAAAATTCAAAGATTCATCTGAACGCACTCGCCTTGCTTTTGTAGCACTACAAGAAATGATTAAAGATGCAAAAATTCCAGATGAACAAATTGTATGTAATGTGGGTGTCGGTAATGCAAAAGATGAAATTTTAGAATATGCCCGTCACATTGATGCTGATTTAATCGCTATTGCTTCGCATCGACCTAATGTTTCCTCTTACTTATTGGGCTCAACTGCGTCATCTATTGTGCGCCATGCAAAAATGTCAGTTTTAGTTATCCGTTAATCTTTATTAGCTTAAATAACAACAAAGCCCTTAGTCTTAACAACAAAGGGCTTTTTAATGACCTAAATATACAGACCGTTATTTTTTAACTGAATTTTGAATAGTATCAGCAGCAGACCAAACACGGTATTTCACATCAACATCTTTCGGCGCATAAACGACTATAGGTAATTTGCTGTTATAACGAATAAAGGCATCAGAACCTAAATTAGCCTGTACAAAAGCCTCTTTTTTCGTATTATCTGGACATCCCATCATGGTAGACATTGGGCCATTTAAATCTCCCACAACATAATAACTATAGCCCCAACCTTCTAAATTCTTTTCATCAAGCTCAGCACCAAACCACTGATGGTTACAATCTACTTTTTGCTCTTTACCAACAATTAGCTCAACTTGATAATTGCTTTCATTATCTTTTTTCTCTAACTCGATAACATGACGAACTTGATTTTCTTGAGCCTTAGGATAAGGTGCAACTTTATCTAAACTGTCGGTAGCTTGTGCACACGCAGATAAAGACATTGCGGCTACTAAAGATAATATTACTTTGTTCATCACTCTCTCCATATTTACAGCGAACACTTCGCCGTTAACAAAATTATTCAGATGTTTTATATTACTCGTTATCCGAATACTAATATTTTTAGTGTTTGAATGCTAACATCTTAGTAAATAATACTATGAGTGGATAATTCTGAATGTTTTAAAAAGAAAAATCACGTTTTTTCATGAAATGTAAATTTGTGATGCTCTACCATGCAGATAACCAATCTATGATTATACTGAAATAGAGACCCAATTTCTTTTCATAGGAGGTTATATGTTCTCAGATCAACAATCCCTTGTTTCTCAATTAAGAAATAGTGATCCCCGCTTTGAAGCTCTCTACGATAAACATCATCGACTCGATCAAGAAATTGCTAAACTAGAAGGTCCAAACGGAGCTGGCTATAACGACGAAGTTGCCAAACTAAAAAAAGAAAAGCTTCACCTTAAAGATGAAATGCAAAAAATACTTCAGCGAAGTGAAAAATAAGGCTCTTTTTAAGCGATGATATAATGTCATCGCTTTTTATGATTAAAAACAAAGATACCCTCTCATAAAGATGCATAATTAATGTATCTTTTATTTTTTAGGGTACTCAATATGTCATCAATACATGGTCATGAAGTTTTACAAATGATCCTTTCTTCAGAGACTGCATTTACTAAAACATCGCTAATTGATGCTATCCATAAACAATTCGGCAATGACTCACGTTTTCATACGTGCTCAGCTGAAAATATGACAGCGACTGAATTAGTTGATTTCTTAGAAAGGAAAGGTAAATTTATTCCAGCAGAGGGTGGATTTACAACGAGTGAAAATAAGATTTGTCATCATTGATAGATATACAGTTTTAAAACCCGATTGCCAGTGATTTCCTTTTCTATGTCATTGGCTTTTTATATAAACAAGTAAAAAGCCAATTCATTCTGACAATCGTAATTACTTTATTTACTAAATTTTTGCTGCACTTTATTCATCGTCTGTTTGCAACCAACCATCATCTTCCCAAACACTTTGAATAAGTTCCATAATATGTTCATGCTTAGTTTCATCTTTTATGCCTGTGACTTGAATTGAGTTCATGCTACTAAAGGCAATACGAAACTGCATATCTGGATATTCTGGAATGATCTTTTTTCTCAGTTCGTGTTCTAAGAGCGGAAATAATGAGTCAGTTATCTTAGATTGTTTATTAAATAAAATTTCCACACGCATTGGTTTCACCATTTAAAGGCAAATAGACTGTATATAAATACAGTATTATATTCTAAGAAAAAAGAAAAGGCTTTTTGACAAAATTTTTTATGATCACGCATTAAATAATATTTTAGCGTCTCTATCAGCTTAATGGTAAGATGTATAATAAATGCAACTTATTGCTAAGAGAGAAGAATATGTCAGGTAAAAGAATATATCGTGAGAAAAAAACCATTCAAAAGATGGTTTCTCTTTATGCCAATTCACACCCTGAGGCCACTCCTGATTACTATCAAAAATTAGTCGATTACGCCTATAACCGATTAGATAAATGTCGTTATGGTGAAGATAAACCAGCCTGTAAACAGTGCCCTATCCATTGTTATCAACCCATAAAAAGAGAAGCAATGAAACAAATCATGCGTTGGGCTGGCCCTAGGATGTTAATTTATCACCCAATTTTAGCAATACGTCATCTTATTGATGATAAAAAGCCTGTGCCTCCACTTCCTGAAAAAAAACGCACTATTCGTTCAACTAAAAAGTGAAATCAGATTTTTTCAATCGATATAAAACATGTTCAGCTAAAGGGTGGGTTTGATCTAATTCAGGATGAAAGAAGTTATCAGATTGATGCATACCTAATTTTTGCATCACTCCTTGAGAAGGGAGATTCAAAACGGCGGTAAAAGCAACAACCTCCTCTAATCTCAGCGTCTCAAACGCAAATTTAAATACCGCTAAAGCAGCTTCATAGGTATATCCCTTACGCCAATACTTTTTCGCAAGACGCCAACCTATTTCTACACAAGGGCTAAAAGGCAAAGATGCTATTGGAATATTTAGTCCTACAAAACCAATAAACTCTTGTGTCTCTTTTAATTCAACAGCCCACATTCCCCAACCATTTTGCTGAATAAATTTTTCACGGATAGTCTCAACCATATTATCACTTTCTGATTGAGATAATATACGTGGGAAATAGCGCATTACTTCAGGAGAAGAGTTAATTTCAGAAAAAAATGGCGCTTTATCACTTTCACGCCATTCTCTTAGATGTAGTCTGGGAGTCTCTAAATTCATCGTTATTCTCTATTCATATAAAACTAAAACCATAACGATAAAATAGAATAATAAACGAACAATAAAAAGAAAAATAATAACTTTATTTTTTGTTTTCTTTTTGTAGATTTTCTACTGGAGCAGTTACTTTATCTTTATTTGTGTTAGCGCTTTCTTTTATTGAAACAACGCGTTGTTGAGCCACCGATTTAGCTTGATGTTCAACTTGCTCTGATTGTCCAGTGAAAATACCGCCACGTTTAATAGACATACTTCCACAACGGCTAGTACCTCGTAGCTCACCGTGTTCTAATATATCTAGATTATTTGCTGCACAAATGCCTTTTACAAAACCGTCAATAATAATATCTGGCGCTGTTAATTCACCTTCTACTTGCCCGGCATGCATAACACGGATAACGCCATCTTTGACATTAATATTTCCTGATACTTTACCCCAAATTTGGATGTCACCTTCAACATTAATATCGCCTTGAAATACCGTTCCTTTCGCAATAATAGTGTACAACTTTTGCTCTGGCATCGGTTTTTTCTCTTCTGTTATTACTGGTGCAACAGGTTCTGCAGTTTTTGGTGTTTCAGTTTTACGACTAAACATAGCAACTTTCTTTAACCTCAACGTCATAGAATAAATAATAATACTAAAAATTAGGATAAGGATAATCAAAAACTCGCCAGCCATCTTAGAGCGCCAAAAGGCTATTAATGCAAGAGTCCACATTATCCATATCCCGCTAAATATAATATTTCGCAGTGTTCGCTTATTCTCCATAATGAGCTATATTCTTACCTCCCTGACAATGAATACACTTATGCATTCACCATTCTAATAAATGGATGACAAGCATAATGCTAGTAATAAGCCTATTATTACCTTTTAGTTTGTTGATTTGCGCCTTAGGAGAAATAATATTTAATTAAATAAAATGATAAGATTATTCATTTTATAATTCAGGATTGATGTCAATGATTTGTAAAATTTAAACATCTAATTTATATGGATGTTTTTATTAGAAATTAACATTTTTCACAGGTCTTCAGTTTTCATACATTTTTACTTAAAAGTATTGACCTTCTATTCATAAAATAATTTATTTTTGATGGATAAATAAGAGATCTCTATTACAATAAAAATCAAAAAGTAGAAGCAACAACTCACAAGGTTGTTTTTTTGTTACAAGATGTTAATTTAGTTATTTTAACATTGTTTCAATATTATTAACAATGATTTTTATAAGCAAATATCACTAGTGAAATTATTTTTCATCCTTCACTTAATCTTCTTTATATTTATCTTTCATTCTGATTGTTTAATAAAAAATAACACTAAAAAATCACAAACATCACAATAAAGAAATAACATTCATTCTTTCACCTTAAATACATCTATTACTGATTTACACTGTAAAGGAAAGGAGATGTGTTTAAGTATATGTTATATATAAGTTTTAATAAAATTAAGATAAAATGTAAATTATTAATTACACAAATATACTTACTCTTTTTTATTGTCTATAATAAAATTTTTATCTAATTTAAATTTTTTTTGCAATTCATAATAAATGCCATTAAATTAACAAAATTACTTATCTTAAATTAGAAAAACAAAATGCAATGTCTAATATCTAAAAAAAAACCACATCAAATTAAAGAAAATAGTCTCTTTTTTATTTTTAATAGCACTCAATAATAAAGAAGTGTTTTTATAAATACTCTTATATTTATCTTTATAAAAATACAGTGATACTTATATAATATATTTTGGGCGAAAAATGAATACAATACAATGTAACAAAACCGAGCAATATGATTGTGCTATTCAAAAAAAATCTTATCTTTATCCACAATATCAAGTATTAGAAAATGAACAAAAAGCCCTCTTTCTTATTCGAAAAAACACACTTATATTACAAAACTGCACTGATACAGTGACAGCTATTGAAGATCAAGTTCTTTTTCTGCAACAAGGTAACTATACAATAAAAACACAAGGTGTAGAACCTACAGATATTATCTATATCCCACTTTCTGATGATTTCTTAAGAAACTTCATGTCTAAGTACAATGATATCCTGTGCCAAATAGACAGAGATGAGGAATTTACTAGTGCTTTTATTCTATTTCAAAACTCACCTCTTATTCAATTTTGTAGTAATGGCTTTGAATATCTTACTCTCCAGTCTTGTCCTGAAACATTCACACAATTACGTATTGAAGAGCTTTTGATTTTATTGCTTTCAACTGAACAAGGTTCAGATTTAATGGCATTATTGCGCCAACTTAGTCATCGCCAAGTTGATCGCTTAAAGATTTTTATGGAAAAAAATCATTTAAAAAATTGGAAATTAAAGCAATTTGCTCGTGAATTTGGGATGGGGTTAACAACTTTTAAAGAGCTTTTTAGCCATGTTTATGGCACCTCACCAAGAACATGGATCTGTGAAAGACGAATTATTTATGCACACCAACTGCTATTGACAACTGAAATGAGTATTGTTGATATTTCAATGGAATCTGGCTTTTCAAGTCAATCTTACTTTACACAAAGTTACCACCGTCGTTTTAATATGACGCCAAGTAAAGCAAGAAATCTCAGATCAAAATTATAAAAAAACCGACCGAATATCATAATATCCAAAAGTCATTCATAGTTAGAATACTTGAAATTTATTCTTATGAGTGAGTTGTATATCGTGATAAAAGAAAATACATATAGTATCCAACCCCATTATTATAACTATTTAGCATTGCTAAAAAAAATAATGGTAACCAACGATAAGAAAACTGTAGATAGATTGTTTAGCCTACAGTTTTCTTTACATTCTAATGGGAAAATCGTTACCGCATATGATATTAACGAACAACAAATAAAGATATTATCTCGTATTTTATGCCGTGAAAGCTTAGACAGTTTATTACAGTCCACTTGGTTTTTACGAAAGAAATACTGTTTCGTGGCCATATCTAAAGAAGAAATACGTGACATTATCAGTTTTGCACGTTCTTTTCATGCAGAGAAATCACCTTCTACGATAACGCCAACAGATTGGGATAAATCATTAAAGGCTACCGTCAATATCAATGAACATATGCGTTTAATTCAAGCCGTAATAAAGCCTCTTTTTATTTGGTGGGTTCAACATATTACCCCTCAGCTTTTTATACTTTATAACACCAAAAGAGAACTTGAACTTCAAATTAAACAGTGTGAAAACATTAAATCATTTGAAGAAAAACAACTATCAAATAAAAGTGATTCTTTTTTATCTTTAGATGATATTAATATTAAACTTGATGCTGATAAAGTCAGATTAATTGTTATTAATGACTTATTGCAAAAAGATATTCAGTTGCTCATTAATCATTGGAATAATGAACCTATCTTTAATGTTGAAATTAATAATACTTTAAATTACATCAAAAATGTAACGCCATCTTCTGAATTAATAAAACCGTTATGGGATATCTTAAATAGTATTCCCGAACATCCGGAAAATTGTCAAATTTTAAAAGATTGGCTGTTAGAAAGAGAACTTTGTTTAAAGAACGATAATTTTTTATGGCAATAAGTAAAGTATCAGCTCTTCTCTCAATAAAAAGAGAAGAGCTGATGTTAACTTTTAATCACTTTATTTAATATCTAAGATCTCAATGGTTACGATAGACATGGATTCTGGCGGTACTTGTCCCGGAACACCATTTTTCCCATAACCACCACCAGGTTTTATATAAATTTTAGCTTTACCATTGATGCCAGCTTTAGCAATAAAGGTGTTCAATGGTAAGGGGAGTTGACGATAAGGTAGAATAAGTGGCTTAGACTTATCATAATTGAGTGTCACAGTGCCATCTGTCAGCTCTTCATGCATAGTAAAAACAACCGTTTTACCTGTAATTGAAGCGACAGGCTTACCCTGTTTTAAGATTTTAAAATAGGTATCATCATCATACTGTATGTAATTTTGTTTTTGAATTTCAGATAAAATAGATTTATTCCGTTGGGCATTATCTTTACCAATGATTGAATAAGCATAAGCGAGTTGCCCTGCGATCATTTGCCCTTCACTTGCCATTTTTTCAATTTGTTCTTTCAGTGTTTTATTTTCTTTTAACACATTGGTTTTTTCAGTATTTGCCTTTACTAATTCAGCTTCTTTTTCTTTAACTTGCTCATTTAACTGAGACCCTTTATCTTCTAAGGTTTTAGTCAACTCTCGTTGAGCTTCAAGTTGTTTGGTCATTTCATCTAGTGCTTTTTGAACATCAGATAATGTACTTTCTTGCTGTTTAGCTTGTGCAATAGATTCTGTCTGCTGTTGCTTTAATGCACTAATTTGTTGTGCACTTTCTGTATTTTGTTTTTCTAATTGAGCTTTCGCTTCAGCTAATTGAGCATTTAATTTATCCGTAGTATTCTGTTTTTCAGTAAGCTGTTTTTCTAGTAATGATCGTGTTTTCTCACTTTCTGTTTTACTTGTAGTTAATTGCGCTAACGCGATATTACTCTCTTTAAATTGGATATCTAATGCTTGATATTTAGCTGATAGCTCATTTTGAGCTTTTTCTAACTTAGCAATTACATTATTTTTATCTGTAATTAAATTATCAACCGCTTTTTCACCCGCAGATAAACTTTTTTTCAGATCACTCAACTCCGTTATTTTATTATCTAACTGTAGTTTTAGTTCTGGTACCACTTTGAGTTTTTCATCTGCTTGCTCTTTTTGCTGCTGAACAGCTAAAAGTGATTTATTAAGCTGAATTTGTTCCTGGTTGCTTTTTTCAATTTGTGTTTTTAGTTGTGCTATCTCTTGTCGCTGGCTATCAACAAACTTATCATTAGCTTCTTGTAGCTTTTCAGCTTCTGTGATTTTTAATGCAAGCGATTTAGATAACTCTTCACGTTCTGATGTCATCTTCAACAATGCACTTTTTAGCTTTTCTATCTCGTTCTTCGCGGTGTTATCTTTTAATAATAGTTGTGCCTGTACAAGCTGAGTTTGAATGCCTTCTTTTTCTTCTTTCATTGTTGCTAATTGGCTCTGTGTATCAGCCAATTGCTTCACCAAATGAGTTTGTTCATTCGTCAATGTTGATAGCGATTTTTCCAATGTTGCTATTTCTTTATTTTTTACGGCTTCTAACTTAGCTAACTCTTGTTCTTTTTGTTCATGAGTTCCCTTGAGTAGTTGTTGAGCTTGAGCATATTGAACCTGAATATTTTCTTTTTCTTGCTCAATTTTAGTCAGTAATGTTTGTTTTTCATTTAATTGATTCAGTAACTTTTCTTGCTCAGCTTCCGTACTCTCAAGTGAGTTTTGTAACTTATCAAGTTCTTTTTTAGCGCTATCATCTTTTAGTCGTGCTTGAGCCTGCAAGTACTGGGTTTGTAATTGCTCTTTTTCTTGCTCAAGTTGGATAAACTTAGCCTCTAAACTTTTAAGTATTCCTGATTGTTTTTCAAAATCTTGTAGCTGTTTTACTAGTTCTTTATTTTTTTCTGTTGTCGCGCTTAATATATTTTCTTTATCAGCCAATTGCTGAATTAATAAATCACGTTCTTCTTTTGTTGTTCCCAGATCTTTTTGTAATTTAGCAACAGCTTGTTCCAATGTATCATCATTGAGTAAGTTATTTGCCGTCGCTAATTTTTCTTCTGTTTCCGCCAGCGACAGTTCCAATTGTTTAATTTGGTTATTCGCATTTTGAAGTTTTTCTAAATGTTCCTTTAACGCCACTGTTTGCTCAGTATATTTCTGATACAGCGCTTGATATTTATTTCTTGTATCGGTTAAACGATTCAACAGCGTTTTATCAAAAAGAGGTTGCTGATGATCAAGCACAGAACGATTAAATTGATAGGCAAAATGAAAAGGAATTGCGGTCACAGAATAAAATGTGCCAGGAATAATATCTAATAAGAAATTTTCATTTTTTTGCGATTTTGAATAATTTTCTTTTGAATAAAGTACTAATGGGTTATAAACCGTAGCATTATTTCTATACTGATATCGATTAAGATCCTCAGGTGTAAATTGAGGTTTAATTGGAACAAATGAAAGTAGTGGTGTTAAATAACGAGTATAATCACTCTTAAATTTAGAATCATTCTCAGGTAATACAGGGCAACTTTCCACTCGCGTGATATCAGGCGTCTCCACAAACTCGACGGCCTGATTATCTGTTTTTGCTGGTGTAGAAGGTTTAACTCGTTGCTCTGGCTTAGTTTGTTGGGTCACCGTTGTTGTACGGCTTCCCCCACGATTAGCCTGACCGGTTCTTGTTGACAATGAAATTGTAGCAGATGTTTTAGGCTCAATTTTTATTGGCTCCTGCGTTTCAAAATAACGGTCAAAATCCTCAATAACAGAATTAAACTCATTATTGGCAAACGACAGTGTTGGAAACAACATAAAAGCGAGACAAACACTCTGCTTTAATTTCATAGTAATTATTCACCTAATTTTTTCAATGTCGAATTAACTGACATAATCGACAGATAGCGAACTTTTGCACACAAAACTTCTGTTTTTGATTCAATACTCATTTTTAGCAAATCTAAACTATCTTTACTTGCGGTACCTTGAACACTGCGGTACATCGCATTAATTTCACTAATTTCTTTAAATGAACTCATCATGGATTGATAGTCAGATGGAGAAAAGGTTTTTAGAGAATCAAGTTGTTTTATACAAGCGCTTTGTGGTGCTAACCCTAATTTTCGAGCCTCTACACCACTATCAACAGATTCTGCTGTTGGTGTCATGGTAAGTGGCTGTGCCGTTGCTACTGACTGCGTTGTGGCAACAGGCTGAATCGCTTGTGTTGGCACCGGTGTAGGTGTCTCAACTGGACGTGTTTGATCAGACCAAACACACCCAGACAAAGCGAGAATGCTGGTTGTTATAAATACAGCAAGGACATTCTTTTTATTTTGTAATAAGGACATCATTTTTCCTTAATTCCGATCAGGCTTAAATAAGAGCATATGAATTGTCGCATTTTAAGCCATTTTATTATAATTTTCTATTACCTACCGCATACTAAATAAATAGGCTAACACTCGAGGTTGTAATGAGTGTGCTTATCATTTCATTTATTTTTATTAAAACACTACCTGCATCACACTAAAGATGTCATTTTTTGAATATCGGATTTATTCAGTAAAATGCTGTCATGTAAATTGATTACTTTTTATTTCAGTAAAATAATACCAGATAATAATAAAAATAATAATACTAATTTTATCATTTATTTACGCTAATTACGTGTGAGAAGTGGACTTATATTTTGTTGTTGTTTTTTAAGACTAAGATAAAATCAAGAAATGAATATCAGATATTGTCACTGATATTTATTCTATCCTTCCAAATAGGAGAACTAAGATGAATCATTTTAAAATCGGTATCGTTGTCGGAAGTTTAAGAAAAGATTCGTATAACAAACAAACAGCAAATGCATTAACTAAGTTATTTCCTAAAGAGTTTGCTCATCAATTTATCGATATCAGCAATCTTCCTCTCTATAACCAAGATGATGACAATCATACTCCTTCTGCCGTTATCAAATTCAAACAACACATAAGCGAATGTCAAGGCATTATTTTTGTCACACCTGAATATAATCGCTCCATTCCAGGTGTACTTAAAAACGCACTAGACCAAGCTTCTCGTCCATATGGGACAAATGCTTGGAACAAAATTCCTGCTGGTATTATTGGGGTTTCAATCGGTAATATTAGTACAGCAATAGCACAACAACATCTGCGTAACTCATTAGCATTCCTGAATATGCCAACCTTAAACCAACCTGAATGCTATCTAAAATGGTATGACGGAATGGTTGAGAATGAACATTTTGCAGAAAAAACAGCACACTTTATGCAAAGTTGGGTTGATGCTTATGTTGCTTTTGTAAAGCAAAATAACCAATAATCAACACACTAAAAAGAGCTTTGTTTTTTATACATAGCTCTTTTTATTTTTCACTCTTAAAAATAAAATGTATTATTTTCTTCTAATGAAAATATTAGTAGTGGATAAAAAAGCTTAATATTTGGTAACTAATACATAAAAGTATCATCGTCTCATTTAAATAATAATCAGACTAAATTCGATTGTCATTAAAAGACATCTCTTATTATTATAAGAAAAATATTTATTATATAAGCAATAATTAAATAAAACGGATACAAGATCAAAATGCATGGTGTCGCTCAGTATCTCTAAAACCTGAAATCATCAATAAACCTCCATCTATATTTAGAGATAAAATTTAGAATTCAATAATTATTTTTAACAATTGATATTAAATTAGAATATTGAGCAGAATGTGCGATATATATCTAAATAATATACTTCTATAATTGTGATAGACAAAAAAATTACCTATATTATTCACCCATTAAATACTGGCAGGTAAATCATGGATAAAAATTTAAAAGAAATTGAGTGTGAAATTGCGGCTCTAAAAATTGTTATCAAATCTTTACTTTCCTCGCTAAATGATAGACAACGAAGAGATATGCTGGGGAATATATCTATAGTAATTGAAGATACATCAAACCGATACCCTCAACTTAATGAAGTTATAAACTTGACAGAGCAATATGTAAAAAAACTGACTCAAGCTTAGTAAAGTGTGTTATTAAATTTGCTGATCGACAAAAATATTATAGGGTGCATATTGCATCCTACTTATTCCTATAGGATATACTTTCGTTCCACTCTATTAATTCAACCTTAAGCTAAATTCATTAAGTCATTATTCCCTAGCTCAAATATCCTCACTTTTACTTTTTTAATACAAGATACCATAAATTTTTTGCTTTTTTATTGATTTAATTTCTTCTTGGTTTTACCTAAATAATTAATTAATATAAAAATAATCAGCCACACAATAATATAACATCGTTTCTGAGGATCTTATGGAAAAAAAAGTTGTCAATATAGAGTATGAAATTGCAGCATTAAAAGTAGTTTTAAAAGCGTTATTATTAACTTTAACAGATAAACAAAAAGAAGTCGCAATTCAAGATATAAGCGAAACCGTCAACAATGCATATACCAATCATCCTCAATACAAAGATGTTATAACTAAAACAGAACAATATATAAAAAAAATGCTCTAAAAATTTGGCGCTATATCATATATATATCTCTTTATTATCGTTTATTTTAAGATCATTTATATTAGCGCCTTTAGAAAATTAAAATTATACAAAAGAAAAGCATAATCAATGATTGATTGATTTTTTATCAAAAAATTTAAAAAAGAGATAATTTTCCAATCCATAAAAAACAAATAGATTATTTATAAATAATCTCATTTAGATAATAAAAGTTTACTTTTTGCTAGTGTAAAAATTATTACCCTTTTAGTACTTAATCAGTGACTAACTAAATTTTATATCAATGTTAAATAAATCTAGCATATAATATGTATTCATTATGTCTTCTATGCGCCTAACGAGTAAGAACTTACCACCTTAGACACATATTTTATGGCTTTTTCTATATCAATATCAATGATGAATAAGATTAAATTTTTGTACAGACAACTGTAACTCTTCTGTTTGTCTTTCCAGTGAAATAGCCGCTGCTGAAACTTGCTCAACTAAAGAAGCATTTTGTTGTGTTACACTGTCCATTTGAGTAATAGCGATACTCACTTGACTAATGCCTTTACTTTGTCCTTCAGAGGCAATAGTGATTTCTTTCATAATCGAAGTAACCTGTTTAACTCCAGTGAGAATATCTTCCATTGTTTTTTCCATATCATTCACTAAACTAGCGCCTTTTTTCACTCGCGTCGTTGAATTAGCAATAAGTCCTTCAATCTCTTTGGCTGCTTTTGCACTGTCTCCTGCTAAATTGCGCACTTCATTTGCCACTACCATGAAACCTCGCCCATGAGTGCCTGCTCTGGCAGCTTCTACTGATGCATTTAGTGCAAGGATATTGGTTTGGAATGCAATATTATTAATAACATTAATAATATCAGCAATTTTACTTGAGCTATCAGTGATCTCATCCATCGTCGTGACAACAGATTCAGCTATCACATTACCTTTTTCAACCGTGACTGATGCAACTTCTGCTAACGCTCTTGCTTGGTAAGCATGTTCCATATTTTGGTTAACAGCAGCTGTTATTTCCTCCATACTTGTCGCTGTTTGCTCTAGTGCCGTCGCTTGCTCTTCTGTACGAGAAGCCAAATCATTATTCCCTTTTGCAATTTCAGATGCACCTCGATAAATACTGTCACTGCCTTGTCGAATAATACTTACTGCCTCATGTAAACTATTTTGCATACTATTCAATAACGGTATTAATCGTCCAGCACAATTATTACCAAAAGGTTCTAATGGTTGGCTAAGATCACCCTCTGCCATTCTTACAAAATGTCGGCGAATATTTTCTAATGGTTTTTGTAGCATAGACACTAAGTAACGGTCAGTAAGAATAAGAATAATACCACCTACAATGGCACTGATAATGATAACAACCTGCGTGATGTCAATAAGTTCATCAACTTCTTCTATCGTTCTATCAATTTTTATATTAGCAACTTGATTAAATTTCTCAGTAACGTTACCAAATTCACGGCTTAAAACAGGTGTGACATTTCTAGCATGATGCTCATATTGCTCTATAGTACCATTGAGAGCTAACTCCATCTGTGGCTTCACTCCTTGCTCAAAAAGGGCTAGCCAAATTGTCATTAATTCTTGAGAGACTTCAGCATTCATTGGTCCTGGAGAAACCGATTTCATATATTCAATCTGCTTTTCCATATTTTCCATTGCAATTTGAGCTTGTGTAAAATCAACGTCTTTACCTTCTGCTTTTTGTTCCACTATACGATTAAGCCGTGAAGTAAAACGAAAATATTGGTCATTTCCCTGACTGAGTGCCGCCATCTGTTTTATTATTTGATTATCAGCCTGATTACCTTTAGAAATTTGTGATAATGACCATGCGCTATAAAGGCTCACGCTACCAAATAACATACATAAAGTACCCAGTATTACTACCATCATCAAACGAATAGTAATGTTACGAAGTTTCTGCATCGAATTTCTCAACTAACAAGATAAAGTAATCCCAGTAGGGCGTAATGTACTCTTATCGACAGTTTTTCAATTTATTTTAATTTTTTACTAATTTTTTTTATAAATTGATTCTTTATTTTCTATACATAAAAAGAGTTAGTTAAGAGAAGCAAAAATGTTACTTATCTATCATTTTTTATAATTTAGTATAAAAATAAGAAAAATACTAAAAATCAATAGATTACAATTTTTGTAACGCAAAAAACAAATAAGAAGCACTTGAGGAATAAAAATGTAACTTGAGGAAATAATAAAATTATAGTTATCTCAATAGATGTTTACTTCAAAGAAAGAAGTACTCTCTTTTTAGAGCGTTTACTTTTATTCAAAAATGGCTAAAGGTAGGAAATCAAACTGATTAGCGAGTTTCTAATATTCTTTGCATTCAGATTAAAAGCGCTAAACCTTTTACGCATTAAGCTTAACGCTACCATAGAAACAAAAAATATTTTTCGATAGAACTTTATTAATTATCAGAAAAATTGCTAATAACTTCATAGGTCAATGAATTATCAGTACTATCTATCACTTTTAATTTAACGTTTTTATAAGAAATGATATTGCTTTCTTTTAGGTTATATTGGATATTATTTCCGAATCCTTGTTCCTCTATATTCGAGCCTATTTTTCGATAACTCACATCAACAACTTTATCATTTATTGCATTAAAAATGAGCGCCTGCTCAAAAGAATTACCCTCCGAATTATTTAATTTTAAATGTTCAATTTGAGCATCATCACGACAAACAACGACATTTACATCCGTAACGATACAAATTTCATTCGGTTTACCTCCTTTCTTTAATAAAATTGAGCTCCATGGTTGGCCTAAGACTTCAACAGTAATAGTTCCAGAATCTATGGTTTGCGTTGGCATATAAAAATCACCTTTATCGCTTGAGCCCACTTTTTTAAATACACCAGGAATAATTTTATAAGCTAGATCTATTTGTACTGGATTTAATACTTTAATGCCATCTAACTCACTAATATCACCTTCTTTTACTAAAGCTTGCCCTATTATAACGCGATTAATACTCCCTACTTTTGGTTCATTGATTTTATGTGGATCTGGTGTGTAATTATATTCAGTGACAGCACATCCAGATAAAGAGAAAATACAAACAATTGGAATCAATACATTTTTCATTTTTATAATACCTGTAGCATAACATACTTTTAAATTTTCAAGTTTATGTTCATAAATAAATGCTAACAAGTCACTGTCAGCGTATTTATACGATAATATCTGATTAAAGTATTTATTATAATCGATTTTTAGCAACTCTATTAGGCGTAAATACTACTCATTTTAATGAAAGAGATTATAAAGAATGCGCTTATCGCTTAAAAATAGGAGGGCAGATAAAGGACAATAGGTATTGAGTGTATAGCTAGGATTGATTTAAAAAGGATGGAGTGGAGCGGGCGAAGGGAATCGAACCCTCGTATAGAGCTTGGGAAGCTCTCGTTCTACCATTGAACTACGCCCGCAATTGATTTTACCAATTATACGCCCCCTTAATCGAACAGCAATCCCCTTCTTATTCAAGTGATTATTTTACCATCATAAAAAGTATAATATACGGTTATTAAAAATAAAAAAAGCCACCTTTCTGGTGGCTTTATCAATTAATTGCGATATGTTAATTAAAATAACAACTATTTATTCGGACGCATTGCTGGGAATAAAATCACATCACGGATAGTATGGCTGTCAGTAAATAACATCACCATACGGTCAATACCAATACCTAAACCCGCGGTTGGTGGCAACCCATGTTCTAATGCTGTGATGTAGTCATGGTCAAAGAACATGGCTTCTGCATCACCGGCTTCTTTTTGACGAACTTGATCTTCAAAGCGCTCAGCTTGATCTTGTGCATCATTAAGTTCTGAGAAACCATTACCAATCTCACGACCACCAATAAAGAATTCAAAACGGTCAGTGATAAATGGGTTATCATCATTACGACGAGCTAATGGCGAAACTTCTGCTGGGTATTCAATGATAAACGTCGGCTGAATTAAGTGACTTTCTGCCACTTCTTCAAAAATTTCACATTGAACACGCCCTAAGCCCCAGCTATTCTCAATCTTAATACCAATAGACTGAGCAATGGCAACCGCTTTATCCATATCATCAAGATCAGCCATTACGGTTTCTGGGCGGTATTTACAGATAGCTTCTTTCATGGTTAATTTGGCAAATGGTTTGCCAAAATCAAACTCTTGATCGCCATATTTCACTAATGATGAGCCTAAAACATCTTGAGTTAATGTGCGGAACAACTCTTCAGTTAATTCAATCAGATCACGATAATCCGCATACGCCATATAAAGTTCCATCATAGTGAACTCAGGATTATGGCGTGGTGATACACCTTCGTTACGGAAGTTACGGTTGATTTCAAATACGCGATCAAATCCCCCGACAACTAAACGTTTTAAATATAACTCAGGTGCAATACGTAGATACATATCAATATCTAACGCATTATGGTGTGTAATAAACGGACGCGCACTTGCTCCACCAGGGATAGTTTGCATCATCGGCGTTTCAACTTCCATAAAACCTTTGTTCACCATAAATTGACGTATACCCGCCATGACTTGTGAACGAATTTTGAAAGTTTTACGTGATTCTTCGTTAGAAATGAGATCTAAATAACGCTGACGATAACGCATTTCTTGGTCTGCTAAACCGTGGAATTTATCTGGTAAAGGACGCAACGCTTTTGTCAGTAAACGCACTTCAGTGCAGTGAACACTTAATTCGCCAGTTTTGGTTTTAAAAACGCGACCACGAGCACCTAAGATATCGCCAAGATCCCATTTTTTAAATTGCTCGTTATAAATGCCTTCTGGTAAATCATCACGAGAAACATAAAGCTGAATACGGCCACCCATGTCTTGCAATGTAGCGAAAGATGCCTTGCCCATAATGCGACGAGTCATCATACGACCTGCAATAGAGACTTCCACATTAGCAGTTTCTAACTCTTCTGCACTCATTGCATCATACTTTTGATGTAATTCGTCAGACAGCGCATCTCTGCGGAAATCATTTGGGAATGCGTTACCATTATCACGTAAAGCAGATAATTTTTCGCGACGTGTTTGCAGTTCGTTATTTAAATCAGGTGCCTGCTCCGCACCTTGTTGCTGTTGCGACATGTTTTTCCTCACAGGCCCGCTTTTAAGCTAGCTTCAATAAATTTATCAAGATCACCATCTAATACTACTTGTGTATTACGTGTTTCCACACCAGTACGTAAATCTTTAATGCGTGAATCATCCAGAACATAAGAACGAATTTGACTACCCCAGCCAATATCGGACTTATTATCTTCCATTACTTGCTTGTCTGCATTTTTCTTCTGCATTTCCAGCTCGTATAATTTCGCTTTCATCTGCTTCATTGCCTGATCTTTGTTCTTATGCTGAGAGCGATCGTTTTGGCATTGAGTGACAAGACCTGTTGGAACGTGGGTAATACGCACCGCAGATTCTGTTTTGTTAACGTGCTGTCCACCCGCACCTGAAGCACGATAAACGTCAATACGTAAATCAGCTGGGTTGATTTCAATATCAATATTGTCATCAACTTCAGGGTAAATAAAGGCAGAGCTAAATGAGGTATGGCGACGACCACCGGAGTCAAATGGACTTTTACGAACTAAGCGATGAACACCTGTTTCTGTACGTAACCAACCATAAGCGTACTCACCAATAATTTTGATAGTCGCTGATTTTAATCCTGCAACATCACCGTCAGATTCTTCAATAATCTCTGTTTTAAAGCCTCTTGACTCAGCCCAACGTAAGTACATACGCATCAGCATACTTGCCCAATCCTGCGCCTCTGTACCCCCTGAGCCTGCTTGTAAATCAAGGTAGCAATCCGCACTGTCATATTCACCAGAGAACATACGACGGAATTCTAATTGCTCAAGCTTTTTATTTAATACATCTAATTCAGCAATGGCTTCGTTAAATGTTTCTTCGTCATCAGCTTCAACCGCTAATTCAAGTAAGCCAGAAACATCTTCTAGTCCTTGATCTAACTGGTCAATTGTTTCTACGATAGCCTCAAGAGATGAACGCTCTTTACCTAATGCTTGTGCCCTTTCTGGCTCATTCCATACATCAGGTTGTTCTAATTCAGCGTTAACTTCTTCTAAACGCTCTTTCTTGGCATCATAGTCAAAGATACCCCCTGAGAACATTTGTTCTTTCAGAGACTTCTTCTATTTGGTGTTTTACTGGATTGATTTCAAACATACTTTTTCGTCTTTATGTTGTTTTCAAAAACAATTGGAATAAATTTTGAACCGCATATTGTAACGGATATATCTGCGGGTTTATAGCATTTATATACAATTGTCTATTCAATCGTTGTTGCCATAACAACGTTGTCCTTTATATCACAATAAATTGCTTAAATGTTCCGTATCAACAAGGCCAAATATGCTCAACAAGCAGTTGCGCATTACGTTGCCCTCGAAACTCATTTACATCTAATCGATAAGCTAATTCAACCGTTTTAATACTGTTATCAGGCCACATATTGATATCAACATTAAAGGCAATTGCATCAATCATAAGATGGCTATTTACTGGCTGAAGCATCATTTTTAAATGCTTACTACCCACAATACGTTGTTGTAGCAGCGTAAACTTACCGTCAAATAAAGGTTCCGGAAATGCCTGTCCCCAAGGCCCTGCTTCTCTTAGCATTTCGGCGATAGGCAATGAAAGTTGATTATCGGTTAGTTCACCATCCGATAAAATTACGCCTTGCAACTGTTCATCGGAAACCAACTCTGCCATTAAAGACGAAAAATGACGTTGAAATAGCGGGAATTTATCTTCTTCAAGTGAAAGTCCTGCCGCCATTGCATGCCCACCAAACTTCACCATCAAACCTGGGTTTAACGTATTTAATCGTTCTAAGGCATCTCGAAGGTGAACACCACTAATTGAACGACCAGAGCCTTTTAACAGACCATCGCCACTAGGTGCAAAAGCAATCACAGGACGATGCAATTTTTCTTTAATGCGAGAAGCTAAAATACCCACAACACCTTGGTGCCACTCAGGATGGTAAATAGCTAAACCATTTGGTAAATCATGTTGAGTGCCCATAAATTGGCGGAAAATGGTTGAGGCTTCTTCTTGCATACCCGCTTCAATTTCACGCCGAGTTTGATTTAAGCCATCAAGTTCATTAGCAATTTCACGCGCAGAACCAATATTATCGGTTAAAAGTAGAGCAACACCAACAGACATATCATCAAGGCGTCCAGCTGCGTTTAAGCGAGGTCCTAAAGAGAAACCTAAGTCACTACTGACTAATTGAGATAACTCTTTACGAGAAACCTCAGTAAGCGCTTTTATCCCCACACAACAGCGCCCCGCTCGAATACGACGTAATCCCTCATAAACAAAAATACGGTTATTCTCATCAAGCGGAACAACATCAGCGACTGTACCCAGTGCAACTAAATCGAGAAAGTCAGCCATATTAGGGCGTACTAAACGTTGTTGCTCAAACCAACCTTGTTTTTCTAATTCAGCTCTTAATGCCGTCATTAAATAAAAAGTAACACCAACGCCAGCTAATGATTTCGATAAGAAATCGCAATCAATCAGATTAGGGTTAATAATCGCATCAGCAGCAGGTAAGGTTTGTCCCGGTAAATGGTGATCTGTTATGAGGACTCGAATATCATATTCATGGGCAGTCTCCACGCCTTCAAAAGAGGAAATACCATTATCAACGGTGATAATCAGTTCAACCCCTTTTTTTGCAACATCATGTACAACTTGAGGGCTTAAACCATAACCATCATCAAAGCGATTGGGAATATGATAACTTACTTGCTTAAACCCCATTTGGCGTAATGCCTTTATAGCCAACGCAGTACTGGTTGCGCCATCGGCATCAAAATCACCAACAATCACAATGCGAGATTGTTGCTTTAAAGCTTCAATGAGCAATGAAATCGCCGTTTCTATTCCAGTTAATGCTTGATAATGAAGTAAGCCTTTTAACGACCGTTCTAGTTGAACTTCAGATGTTATTCCACGGTTAGCATAAATTTGTCGCAATAAGGGATCTAAGTTATCCGGTAATTGAGTTGCCTGCGCAATTCGACGACGCAGTGTCGGTTCAATAGTGACCATAAAACGTAATTACTTCTCTTTTTTATCTAATAATTCAACAAGGTTTTGAGCAGAAATATATCCACCGTAAATACTGGCATTAGGTAATACAATAGCTGGCGTGCCTTGGATCCCCATCATAGTGCCTAATTTAAAGTGTTCATTGATATTGATTTTTGTACATTCATCAATGGGAATAATTTTGTCACCTTTAAATGCACTGTCTAATGATTTATTAGGAAAACCGCTACACCACACGGCGTTCATTTCTTTACTCACAATATTATTGCCAACACCGTTACGAGGAAAGGCTAAATAACGTACCGTTACACCCTGTTTATTCAGTTCAGAAACTTCTTGATGAAGTTTTTGGCAATAAGGGCAACTAATATCAGTAAAAATGGTGATCACATGGCGCTCATTACGCGCTTTATAAACGATCATTTCATTTTTCAGTGAATCGACTTTTTTCATGATAACTTGATTAGCAATACTGACAGGCTCACCACTGCTAATATTATAAATAGGACCTGCTGTTAGATATTTACCATCGTCAGTAATATAAAAAATACCTTTATCTGATAACACGGCATTTAATCCAACAATGGGAGTGGGTTGGATACTTTCTGCTTTAATTTGCATTTTAGCCAGTTGTGCTTCAATAGAAGCATTGTCAGCAAGCACAGGTATTGACACCATGCTTAATAATATTGGCAACCAAAGTAATCTCTTTTTCATTTGAATTCCTATTTAACGCCTACTATGTAGTGGCTATCCCCTTGGATGGTGTTGCTGGTGAAGCACTTTCAAGCGCTCTGTTGCAACATGGGTATAAATCTGTGTTGTAGAGAGGTCACTGTGCCCCAATAACATCTGTACAACACGCAAGTCTGCTCCATGATTTAAAAGATGTGTTGCAAATGCATGGCGCAACACATGGGGTGATAACTTTTCAGTATCAATGCCTGCGATCACCGCATAATGTTTTATCCGATGCCAGAAAGTTTGTCGTGTCATTTTCTGCCCTCTTAAGCTAGGAAAAACGATATCATCTGTTTTCCCTTGCATTAAAGAGGGTCTTCCATATTGCAGATATTGTTCTAACCAGTAAATAGCTTCTTCACCTAAAGGGACTAATCGTTCTTTATCTCCCTTACCAATCACTCGTAATACACCTTGTCGTAAACTGATATCAGAAAGAGATAATCCGACTAATTCAGAAACACGAAGCCCACAGGCATAAAGCACCTCAAGCATCGCTTTATCGCGTAATTCAAGTGGCTCATCAACACAAGGTGCATTAAGTAAATCATCCACTTGCCGTTCGCTTAAATCTTTAGGTAAACGTTTTGGCAGTTTTGGCGTTGAGAGTAATGCACTAGGATCATCTAAGCGTAATTTTTCACGATAAAGATATTGAAATAATCGACGCATCGTACTGAGTAAACGAGCCGCACTACTGGCTTTATAACCTTCATCTAAACGTGTCGCGAGAAAGGATTGTAAATCCAACGTAGTCACTGATACCCAATCCAATTGATGATGTATAAGCCATTGACCTAATGCTTGTAAATCTAAACGATAAGAACTGAGTGTATTGGCTGATAATCCTTGTTCTAACCAAATATTGTCGAGAAATTGCTCAATGATAATATCTGTATCTTCATGAGTCTGCGTTGTTTTTTTTGTCGATAATTTGGTTTGTGACACAGCCTTACTCTCCTGCTCTTTAGTTTATTGCCTTTACATTATGCCTTATAAAACTTTTTTTCTGATACAATAGTGACCTTTATTGGCAAAAATATCCTAAAAATCTTTATGAAAATTGGTCTATTTTACGGTTCTAGCACTTGTTACACCGAAATGGCAGCAGAAAAAATTCGTGATATTCTCGGTGAAGAGTTCGTTGATCTTCATAATGTTCAAGAGTGTGATATCACGCTTATGGAGCAATACGACATTCTTATTTTAGGTATTCCCACTTGGGATTTTGGCGAAATTCAAGAAGACTGGCTCAATATTTGGGAAACTTTGCCAACATTAAATTTAAAAAATAAACTTATTGCAATGTATGGAATGGGCGATCAAGTCGATTACAGCGAATGGTTTCTTGATGCACTAGGTATGCTTTACCATCATTTATTACCAAGTGGCGTGAGATTTATTGGATTTTGGCCTGTTGATGGGTATGAGTTTGTTAGTCCAAAACCATTATCAGATGATGGTAATCATTTTGTAGGACTTGCATTAGATGACGTTAATCAATTTGAAGAAACTGATGAGCGTATATCCCAATGGTGTATGCAAATTTTACGTGAAATAGAAGAAAACTTATAAAGATAATGCCCAGAAATTAAATATCTGGGTATTGCATTAATAGTTGTGAAAAATTACGCCATTCAATTTCGCTCATACTATCAAAAGCAACCCATAGCGTGATTTGTTTTTTATTCAAAATAGAAGTCAGGGTTATTCGAGTTCCAAAGCGACTAATCCAAGGGCGTTTTGTTATTTGCCACTCATGAAGCTTCCATTGCACTCGATTGCCGTTTAGTAAAATAAAATCACCTTTGATTCGACTAATATTTTTTTGTGTAAGATACCACCCACCGATCAAAAGCAATAACAAAGGTACCCAAATATAAATAAAATCAGGAGGCCATGGATAAAGCAGTAAGCCTATTTCGAAAGCAACATAAATTGCCGTTGAAAAGAGTTGTGTAAACCATGACACTGTAAGATGCGATTTCCATAATATCACGAGTTATATTAACCCCTGTTTTAGTTTTATATCAATATAAATAATGTTAAAAATAACCTATTTATAATGTAACTTCTTTCTCAACCTTGCAAATGATTTATCTCTATTTTAGATTTAATTTTTTATTACTTTTGGCTATTTTATACTTAATCAAAAAACAATTTAATAATAAATACGTAATATTTATTCTTCTTTAATTGCTGTTTTAATAAAATCAGCATACCTAATTAATTAAATACTCAGAAGATAATAGTGAGAAAAGAACATTTAAATCATCATTTATAGAGATAACACGCATTTCTGTCGCAAATTCGTTCTTTATTTCATCAAATTTTAGAGTTTGATTAATATCATTCATTTTTATATAAAAATATAAACGCCTTTATTAGATAATAAAAGCGTTACTCATAATCAATCAAAATTATTATTAGTCTATCGCTAATCTCATACTTTTTTATTAATATTTATCAACGATCTCTGCCATTCTTGCCCGATTACGCTCTTGAATTAATTTCACCATATAATAGAGCGATTCATCATCGGGGCGACCATGGTTCATTAGCCAGTTAAATAAATCAGGATCTGCACATTCGAGTAAACGAACAAAAAGCGCTTTATCATTATCAGATAACGTATCGTACTCATTTTCGAAAAAAGGCATGATAGAAATATCTAGCTCGCGCATTCCACGACGACATGCCCAGTTAATTCGTGCTTTATTCTCTATATCGATAGTCATACTCTGCTCTTTACATTGTTCAAATCAAGAAACACGACGATTTCTTCCTGCCTTTGATGATAGTCTTATCACAGAATTTTTAACATCAAAATGATCACAGTTTGCAGGGTTCGTCTCATAGATAACATGTTGAACACCTGTTTATTTGTCATTTATCAGATTCATTTTCTGTGCGTTATAAATAATAATGACTTGCATTGTCTTGTGACTCTTTTACCATAACTGATGTATCTGATTAATTTAATCGCTGGTGACATCATGACTCAAAATTCGACTCAAGCTAAACGCCCTCATACGGCAATCAATTTACCGTTAACACTGGTTTCTTTAGATGAATGGTCACTGATAACAGCAACCGGTGCTGATAGTGAAAAATATCTACAAGGCCAATTAACAACCGATATTACAGCACTTCCTGTAACCACACATACGCTATCGGCACACTGTGAAGCAAAAGGAAAAATGTGGAGCACATTACGTTTTTTCCATATGCAAGACGGTTTTGCTTATATTTTGCGTAAGAATGTCGCACAAAAACAACTGACTGAATTAAAGAAATACGCCGTATTTTCAAAAATAACTTTAGCTGAAAATACGCAAGCCGTATTATTAGGATTAGCAGGACAAGGCGCAGCTCAGGCTTTAGCTGACTATTTCCCTAATATTCCTCGCAAAGCGAATGAAGTCATTTATCACGACAATACTTATATTCTTCAATTACCTTTGCCTGCTGAACGTTTTTTAATTGTCACTGACGAAGAAACAGCAAAAAATTTAGCTACAACCTTAAAAGCAGAAACGCGCAATAGTGAACAATGGTTAGCATTAGATATTGAGGCTGGATACCCTATTATTGATACCCCAAATATTGAACAATTCTTACCTCAAGCAACAAACCTACAAGCATTACCACTGAGTATTTGCTTTAAAAAAGGCTGTTATACCGGGCAAGAAATGGTTTCTCGTGCAAAATTCAGAGGTGCCAATAAACGTGCTATGTATCTATTATCAGGCGGTGGCACTGAATTACCCGAAATTGGTGGTAGCATTGAGTGGCAACTAGGTGAAGATAAATGGCGTAAAACAGGCACTGTATTAAGTGCTGTACGTATGGCTGATAATACTATTCTTGCCGAAGTTATTATGAATAACGATATGGAAACGGATAGTGTATTTCGTGTTCAAGGCGATAACACCAGCCGCTTATCCATTAAACCTCTCCCTTACTCTTTAGAAGAAGAGTAACGCTTATTTAAATCAGAATGGATGTTTATGACACAACAACCTAATGGGGCTTTTGGCCCCTTTTCAGAGACGATCAATTTCATTATGGAATTAGATAAACTTAAGCGTGTTTATCGTAAAAATAATGTATTAGACAATAGTCGTTCTGAAAATACAGCAGAACATAGCTGGCATTTTGCCGTTGCCGCTATGAGCTTCCAACCTTATGCGGGCGACATTGATATGGGACGTGCTATTCAATTAGCGTTAGTCCACGATATCGTTGAGATCGATGCTGGTGACGTTATGGTGTATGACGTAGCTGCACGCGAAGCAATCAAAGAACACGAGCAAAAAGCGGCAAGGCGTATTTTTGCGTTATTGCCGTCTCCACAAAGTGAATATTTCCTTAATTTATGGTTGGAATATGATGCGGCTGAAACACCAGAATCTCAGTTTGCTAATATTCTTGATCGCACTATGCCAATGTTGATGAATCTACACAATGAAGGTCAAAGTTGGGTTGAAAATAATATCCGCTTAGAACAAGTGTTGGCACGCAATCTGTTTATTGAAAAACAGTGGCCAGAATTTTGGCAATATCTCTACCCTCAATTATTAGAGGCGCAAAAAAAAGGCTGGCTGAAGTAATTTAGTCAATATTGTATAAAATACTGCACATAAAAAAATACCGAAGGTTAACTTAGCCCTCGGTATTTAAATTTAAGAATATGGCTAGATTAAAGCTTATTCATAGTCACTCACTGGCGCACATGAACAATGTAAATGACGGTCGCCATACACATCATCAAGGCGTTTAACCGCTGGCCAATATTTGCTTTGTTTCGTTGCTTCACTTGGGAATACCGCACATTCACGGCTATAACTATGTGACCACTCTTGCACTAATTCATATTGTGTATGAGGCGCATTAACTAATGGGTTATCGTCAATTGGCCATACGCCGTTATTTACCTGCGCAATTTCAGCACGAATAGAAAGCAGAGCTTCAATAAAGCGATCAATTTCAACTTTACTTTCAGACTCTGTAGGTTCAATCATTAATGTACCCGCAACAGGGAATGACATCGTCGGTGCGTGGAACCCATAGTCAATTAAACGCTTAGCCACATCCATCTCACTAATACCGTAATTCGCTTTTAATGGGCGAATGTCGATAATACATTCATGGGCAACATAGCCATCGGCCCCTGCGTAAAGAATGTCATAATCATCTTTCAAGCGCTGTGCAATATAATTCGCATTTAAGATTGCCACTTGACTTGCTTTTTTAAGCCCTTGCGCACCCATCATACGAATATACATCCAACTAATGGGTAATATTGAAGCACTACCAAACTGGGCCGCAGAAACAGCGCCTTGTGTAGTGACATTCTCCATTTCAACAACAGAATGACCTGGTACAAACGGCGCTAAGTGTGATTTCACACCAATAGGTCCCATACCTGGCCCACCACCACCATGAGGAATACAGAAGGTTTTATGTAAATTTAAGTGAGAGACATCAGAACCAATAAAGCCTGGTGTTGTTATCCCTACTTGCGCATTCATATTGGCGCCATCAAGATAAACTTGTCCACCATATTGATGAATGATTTCACAAACTTCACGAATACCTTCTTCGTAAACACCATGTGTTGATGGGTATGTCACCATTACACAAGAGAGTTCCGCTTGATGTTTTTCTGCTTTAGCTTTTAAATCGGCAATATCGATATTGCCGTTATCATCACAACCAACCACCACCACCGTCATTCCTGCCATATGAGCAGAGGCCGGGTTAGTCCCGTGTGCGGAGCTTGGAATTAAACAGATATGACGAGCATCTTCACCACGACTTTGGTGATAACGACGGATAGCTAACAGCCCAGCGTATTCACCTTGGGCACCTGAGTTTGGTTGCATACACATCTCATCATAACCCGTTAATGCAGCAAGCCAACTGGATAGTTGCCCAATCATCACTTGATAACCTTTCGCTTGATAGGCTGGGCAGAATGGATGTAACTCTGTAAATTCAGGCCATGTAATTGGGATCATTTCAGCGGCAGCATTAAGTTTCATGGTACATGAACCTAATGGGATCATCGCTTGATTTAAGGCTAAATCTTTATTTTCTAAACGATGCATATAACGCATCATTTCTGTTTCACTGTGATATTGATGAAAATTTTCATGTGTTAGCACAGTGTCTTTACGTAACATTGATACGGGAATAGATGTTGATGATGAAGCGATTTGTTTATCGAGTGCATTAATATCACCCACTAATGCTTTACCACTGATGATCTCAATAAGCTTTAATACGTCTTCACGCGTTGTGATCTCACTTAATGTGATACCAACCGCGCCCACAATATCAGTACGTAAGTTAATTTCAGCATCTTTAGCACGTTGTAAAACTGTTGCTTTATCTGCTGTTTCAACCGTTAAGGTATCAAACCAAGTTTGATGACGTAATGCCATACCATTTTGCTTTAAACCGACCGCTAAAATATCTGTTAAACGATGGATTCGTTGAGCGATGGTTTTTAACCCTTCAGGCCCATGGTAAACCGCATACATAGCAGCAATATTGGCAAGTAAAACTTGAGATGTACAAATATTAGAGTTAGCTTTTTCACGTCGAATATGTTGTTCACGCGTTTGCATTGCCATACGTAATGCACGATTACCCGCTGCGTCACGAGACACTCCAATGATGCGACCTGGCATTGCGCGTTTATATTCATCACGACAAGCAAAGAATGCCGCATGAGGGCCACCATATCCCATCGGTACACCAAAACGTTGTGCTGAACCTAATACAATATCAGCACCCTGATGACCCGGCGCTGTTAATACTACCAGCGCCATTAAATCGGCAGCAACACTAGTAATGATTTTGCGCTCTTTCAGTGCAACCAATAACTTACTGTAATCATGAACTTCACCTGTTGTGCCAACTTGTTGTAATAGCACACCAAAAACACCTTCAAGCTCTAATACTTTTTCTGCTTTATCAACGATCACTTCAAAACCAAAAGTATCGGCGCGTGTTTTTACTACATCTAAGGTTTGGGGATGAATATCATCAGCGACAAAGAAACGATCTGCGTTTTTTAGTTTGCTTACACGTTTTGCCATCGCCATTGCTTCAGCTGCAGCTGTTGCTTCATCGAGTAACGATGCAGAAGCAAGATCCATTCCCGTATAATCAATAGTGACTTGTTGGAAATTCAGCAGTGATTCAAGGCGACCTTGAGACACTTCTGGCTGATACGGTGTATAAGCGGTATACCAACCCGGATTTTCTAATAAATTACGCAAAATCACCGGAGGTAATACAGAAGGCGCATACCCCATACCAATATAAGAGGTAAAACGCTTATTTTGGCTGGCTATGGCTTTTAGTTCAGCCAAAGCTTCTTGCTCTGTTGCTCCTTCCCCCACATTGGGTGGAGTATCTAGTTGAATATTATCCGGAACAATTTTTTGGGTTAATTCATTTAATGAGGAGACGCCAACAGCACTGAGCATCTCTTTAATCTGTTCTGGTGATGAACCAATATGGCGACGAATAAATTCATCACGATACTCTAACTGATTTAAAGTCTGTGTCATTGCAAGTAATTTCCTGAATTCACGATGAATGGATAGGTAATAGCCACGGCTTAAAAAACGTAGTAATAGCAATAGATAACAAGCTAACAAATAAAAACGCCCCGGCATGGTTTGACGGGGCGCTCGTTTTACTCTTCGCTATCTACCAATTCTTGATAACCAGCAGCATCAAGTAGGCCATCTAATTCGCTTTCATTATTTGCTTTTATGCGAAATAGCCAACCCTCTCCGTAAGGTGCGCTGTTTACCAGCTCTGGGGACCCCTCTAATTCTTCATTTACTGCGATAATCTCACCCGATAATGGTGCATAAATATCTGATGCTGCTTTTACAGATTCAGCAACCGCACAATCATCACCAGCGGTCACTTCTCGACCCACATCAGGCAAATCAACAAACACCATATCACCTAACAGTTCTTGTGCATGTTCAGTAATACCAATTGTGTATTCACCATTACCTTCAGAACGGATCCACTCATGAGACTGCGCGTATTTTAATTCACTTGGTATTTGACTCATTGACCTTACTCTCCATTTAAAATAATTGTGCGTGTTATACCAATGCTTTACCTGAACGAACGAATCCAGGTTTAACCACTTCTACTGGCATTTCACGATTACGCATTAATACAATTGCGCTATCTTTAATACCTGCGGGAACTCTTGCTAATGCAATACTAAAGCCTAATGTGGGCGAAAAAGTACCACTTGTAATCACACCTTCTCTTAATTCACCCAAATCATCAGTAAAGTGTACGGCAGTACCTGCACGTAGCACACCTTTCTCTCGCATAACAAGGCCAACAAGTTTATCTGTGCCTGTTGCGCGTAATTTTTCTAATGCTTCTCGACCAATAAATTGACGATCTTCAGGTGCCCATGCAATCGTCCATCCCATATTTGCCTCAAGCGGATTAATGGTTTCATCCATCTCTTGGCTGTAAAGATTCATTCCAGCCTCTAGGCGTAATGTATCTCTTGCACCTAACCCGGCAGGTTTAACCCCCACCGCTAATAATTTTTTCCAGAAATCGACCGCTTGCTCTTTTGGCATCGCAATTTCATAGCCCGCTTCACCAGTATAGCCAGTCGTTGCGATAAACAAGTCATCAAGCTCTATGCCATAAAAAGGTTTCATAGCAGAAACAACTTGGCGTTGCTGTTGAGTTAATAGACTTTGAACCTTTTCTTGTGCATGAGGGCCTTGAACAGCGATTAATGCCAAGTCATCGCGAACAGTAATATCAACCACGTAATCTGAAGCATGTTGCTCAATCCATGCCAGATCTTTTTCACGAGTCGCGGAATTCACCACAAGGCGATAAAAAGAGTCATCAAAGTAATAGACGATAAGGTCATCAATTACACCACCTGACGCATTAAGCATACCGGTATAAAGCGCCTTACCTTTTTCGGTGAGTTTAGCGATATCATTCGCTAATAAATAACGTAGAAAATCTTTAACTTGTGAGCCATGTAAGTCAACAATGGTCATATGAGAAACATCAAACATACCAGCATCACGACGTACAATATGATGTTCATCTATTTGAGAGCCATAATGCAACGGCATCATCCAACCATGAAAATCGACCATACGAGCACCGCAGGCTACGTGCTCATCATACAACGGAGTCTGTTTTGCCATTCTTCCCTCTTTCTACTTTTACTTTAGATTATTCAGAGAACGCAATTTGTTAAATATAAAATTAAACTTGATTCAAAATCAGCGTGTTAATCACGAGCTTAAGTTTATTTTTAAACATGGATTTAACAAATACGAGCAATTAACGTACAACGCAAACGATACCATCCCCTTGAACTTAGCATTGTGAGAAAAAATAAACCATAAGTTAAAATAGGGTATTGTGTCTCTCAATCATAATAGAGAGATATGAGTATGCAGAACTAATGATTGCAATTATGCGTATCAGCGCTCATTTTTAACGAGTAATTGCTGTAAAAAAGGGATTAGTACAAAGAATAGACTGAAAAAATAGATTTTTTTAGTTCTATTTCTTCAGTCAGATATAAATAAAAGTAATGTGAAATAAGAGAGGAATTAGATTTTTTCAACTGAAGCGAAATTTTTATCACTTAGCCATTCGGGTAAATCAGAAAGCCCCATTGCTTGTTCGAGTAACTTCGGTTTTACGCCCGGTAAACTATCCGCTAACGAAAGGCCAATGTCGCGAACCCATTTTTTGACAGGATTGTTGCCTGCAAAAAGTTCGCGAAATCCTTGCATACTAGCCAACATTATCGCAGCCGCATGTTTGCGACGACGCTCAAATCGTCTCAAATAGAGATACTCACCAAAATCTTTCCCTTCTGCTTTTAAGCGTCTTATTTCACCGATAAGTTCAGCGACATCCATAAATCCTAGATTGACACCTTGCCCAGCTAAAGGATGAATTGTATGTGCAGCATCACCTAATAACGCTAAACGAGGGGCGGCAAATTGACGCGCATAACGACCAATTAGCGGTATTGTCATACGATCACTGAGTAATTCACATTGGCCTAAACGCATATCAAAGGTTACACCTAATGTACGCTCAAATAAGGTTTTATCTGCATTTTTGTAGCTTTCGGCAAGGTGGCTTGGTAAAGACCAAACAATAGAGCAAGTATGAGGATCAGAAAGAGGTAGAAATGCCAAAATACCCTCACCATGAAAGACTTGGCGAGCAACATTATCGTGGGGTTGTTCAGTACGAATAGTGGCGACTAATGCATGATGTTCATAGTCCCAAAAAGTCAGCGGAATATCAGCATGTTTGCGTAACCATGAATTTGCGCCATCAGCGCCTACGACCAATCTCGCTGTTAACATTTCACCATCACTAAGTGTAATAAATGCATCATTTTCCCCCCAAACAACACGTTCAATTTGTGTCGATGAATAGAAGGTAATATCACTGTGGCTTTCGCATTTTTGCCACAATACCTCTCGAATAAGGTTATTTTCGATGATAGAGCCTAAATGGCTGAATCCTTCTTTTTGTGCTGAAAATTCAATTCGACCAAAACTATCTTGATCCCAGACTTCCATACCTTGGTAAGGCGTTGCTCGTAAAGCAATTAGATTTTCCCAAACACCTAATTTTTTCAGCAACATTTCACTGGCAGTATTAATAGCGGATACCCGTAATGAAAAATCATCTTGCGGGTGAAAATGTTTTGTTACTGGGTGATTTTCTATTATCGCTATACGTAATCCACACCCGTGTAATCCGCTGGCTAATGCAAGCCCAACCATTCCACCACCAGCAATAACAACATCAAATGATTTCATAATAAAATATCCTAAAAAGCGATTATTTTAGAGCGTGCTGTTCTTTTCTGCTTATTTTTACAACAAAAAAAATTTATAAAGCAAACTATTTACTATTTTAGGTGTTGATTGATATTAACAATGACCACTTAAAATAAAAATAGGCATTAAAAACAGCTGTATAGGTCCGATTTAAAATTGACTACCAAAGATCAACACGCTCTAGTCTGTCCAGCCCAGTGTTTGATGCGCCAATTTATTTCTCATCATTGGGAGCAATTCCATCGTCATTAACCCTAAGTTGCGAGAAACAACCAGTGGCACACAACGATTAGCAAACACTTTCACCAATCCATCTGTAATGGAAATGGTTTTTTCTCTATCTTGTTGGCGAAGTTGCTGATATTGAGAGAGCACTCGATAACTACCAATATCTTTATCGGTATTAATCGCTTGAGTAATCGTATTTGCCAACGTCATCACATCGCGTAAACCGAGGTTAAAACCTTGTCCTGCAATAGGATGGAGTGTTTGTGATGCATTGCCCACTAAGGCTAAACGATGGCTAATAATTTGGTTGGCTTTTTGCAGTGCTAAAGGATAGCAATTTCGTTTACCGATATGCTCCATTTTTCCTAACCGCCAGCCAAAATCACGCTGTAAATGTGCAATGGTCGTTTCATCATTCCACTGTGAAATTTCATCCCATTTATCAATGGGGTGACACCACACTAATGAACTACGCCCTTCACTCATCGGTAACATTGCTAATGGGCCAAACTCCGTAAAACGCTCAAAGGCTTTTCCCTCTGGGTCTATTTCTGTTTTGACATTAGCAATCACGGCAACTTGATGATAAGGCTCACGTTGCCATTGAATATGGCATTGATGACCAATTGGCGAGTTAGTACCGTCCGCAGCAATCAGTAAATTCCCCGTTAATTGCATACCATTATCAAGTGTAACCTCAACGCAGTCTATATTACGTTGAACGTGTTCAACTTTAGTGGGGCAATAAAGCGTGATATTAGATTGTTTTTTTAATTTAGCAAAAAGTTGCCTTCCAGCGTCATGCAACTCAATCACATAACCCAGTGCGGATATATCATAGTCTTGTGCATAAATATTAACAAAACCACTGTGGCCTCTATCTGAGACATGAACATGATTAATGGGAGTAACAAAAGGTTTTAATATTGACCAAAGCCCAATCTGTGATAAACGCTTTGCTGTTCCATGGGCTAATGCAATCGCTCTTGCATCAAATCCAGGATGCCCATGATCAGGCTCTCTTGCTTCAATTAACGAAATTGAAATATTGCCTTTGTTTAATGCAGAAAGTGCCAGTGCTAATGTTGCACCCGCCATTCCACCACCCACAATAATCACATTCATGCTGATTTTAGCCTTAAATTTTTCCTGCCATCAGAGCTTCAATTTCATCAGGATCTTTGACGACAGATGCCGTTAAGTTTTCGTTACCAGTTTCCGTAATCACAATGTCATCTTCAATACGAATACCAATACCACGATACTCTTGTGGCACATCGGCATCTGGCGCGATATACAGTCCTGGTTCGATAGTCAGTACCATGCCTGGTTCTAAAATGCGGTCACGGTCTGCGCCATAATGTCCAACATCATGAACATCAAGGCCTAACCAGTGGCTTAGGCTATGCATAAAGAAACGCTGATAGGCTTTTGTTTCAATAAGATGTTCGATTTCACCGTGCATAATGCCCAGTTTAACCAGTCCTTCGACCATGATATACACGACATGCTCAGTGACTTCTTTGATGCTTGTCCCCGGTTTATACAATTCCAAAGACACATTGATAGATTTTAAGACAATGTCATAAATTTCACGTTGTTGACGGCTAAATTTCCCATTCACAGGAAAAGTTCGGGTGATATCACCTGCATAACCTTCATATTCACATCCTGCATCAATGAGTACTAAATCCCCATCGCGCATTTTGGTTTCATTTTCGGTATAGTGCAAAATACAACCATTTTCACCACTACCTACAATACTGTTATACGAAGGGAAACGGGCACCATGAGAAACAAATTCATGCTCAATTTCACCTTGAAGTTGATATTCATACATACCCGGCTGACATTTTTGCATCGCACGTGTATGTGCTAATGCTGTAATTTTCCCTGCTTTACGCAATAATTCAAGTTCAAAGTCAGATTTAAACAAACGTTGTTCATGAACAAGAGGACGCCAATCAATAATAGTTTGAGGTGCTTTTAAATTCCGACGAGAGCCTTTTCTTAACGTTTCTAATGCATTAAAAACGATTTCATCAGCAAATGCATATTCGCCCTGAGCATGATAAACAACATCTAACCCGTTTAATAATTGGTAAAGTTGCTCACCAACATCTTCATAAGGAAGAGCCTTATCAACACCTAGTTTTTCAGGTGCAGCTTCTTGTCCAAGTCGACGGCCAAACCAGATTTCAGCCGTTAAATCTCTTACGCGATTAAAGAGCACACTATGATTATGTGTTTCATCACTTTTAATCAGCACGAGAAGCGCTTCAGGCTCACTAAAACCGGTTAGATAAAGGAAATCACTATGCTGGCGATAAGGATACTCACTATCAGCATTACGTTGCGCTGGTGGTGCAGCAAAAAAGATAGCTGCACTCGCAGGCTTCATTTGTGCTAATAATGCCTGACGACGGGATAAAAATTCTTGCTTATTCATACCCACTCCTGTCTTTCGTTTATCTTTATGATTGTCTAATGAATAATGTCATTAATGTAGTATACGTTGCTCATTTTGTTCATTACTTCCTTTGTCTTTTGGTGCGACAAAAGTGATATAACAAAGTTGAACAGACACTTTTACATATTCGCTGACTTCTTCAAGCGCATCTTCTAGTTCTTCTTGGTTTTCATCTTCTTCATAACCTAGCGCACCAATATTACGCAAATCGGTGATAACTTCAGTCAACTCTTTATGCTCAGATAGCTTAGGTTGTGCAACACCCAAACCTAAAAGAAAATGATTCACCCATCCAGCAAGGGCATCTGCTCTTGAAAAAACGGATTCAGATTCGTCAGGGACTAACAATGAAAAGTTAAATACACTGTCATCAAGTTGTTCGTAAGTAATGTGATAAAGCGCTTCAAGAGGGTCTGATAACGTTTTAGGGAAAGCTAAACCTTCATTCGTTAAATCATGTAGTAAGGTTTTCCAACTGCTATCACGCACAGCACCGCAAATAAACCCTGTAATCAATCCATGCATTTCGGCTGCCGTTAAAGGCACAGTATGTTGCTGTAATAAGACATCAATAGATTGATAATTCGGTAATGTGTTTTGTTTTGACATAAGAATAAACGTCGCATTTAGGGGAATAGTTCAAGATATGCTACCATCAATAGAAGTCGCTGTACCAGTTAAGCCATGTTAATCATTGGAATTTTTGTAGTAATAGCGTTTAATACAGCGTTATAACCGTATACACTACTCAACACGTAGCACAGATTTTATGTCAGGAAGGAATCATGTCCGCACAACCCGTTGAACTTCAAATTTTTGGGCGATCATTACGTGTCAATTGCCCACCAGAACAAAAAGATGCTTTACTGGCTTCTGCTGCTGAACTTGAACAACGATTACAAGATCTCAAAGAACGCAGTGGTGTTTCCAATACAGAGCACTTAATTTTTATCGTGGCATTAAATATGAGTCATGAGTTGGCAGAAGAAAAGTTAAAAACCAGAGACTATGCCTACAACATGGAAGAGAAGATAAAAATGCTACAACAATCTATTGAACAAGCTTTACACGATCAAGGCAAGCACCATGATCGCACTTTTTCAACTGCGAAGTAGATTTGTTCAGAAAGCATGCGTACGCCACGAAATTCACAGATAATAGGTTGCTTTCTACAATTAAAATAATACAATAGTTCATAGATAAGGTGCTTAACAGCATCCACCAAATTTCTCTGAGATGTTTGCCAGTGGGCCAGTCCCCTGAGCCGATATTCGAAACACATAGAATGTGGTGATCTGTTACTTGTGAGCATACCTGATTCGTTCAGGCAGCCTAATGGTAACAACACTATGTTCACCTTGGACCATGGGTTCAAGGGTTACAGCCTACGGCGGCATCTTGGAGACCTCTACTAAAGTTCTAAATGCTAGGTATTTTATAAATACTTAATGTTTAGAACTTTTTTTATGCCTCTTCGTCCTCAGTTCTTCAACTTTATCACTTTTTTACCTCTAAAGTGTGATAAATTGATTAGAATGATATTATTCAGTTAATACCAACCGAGTTTTGATGGATTGATGATGCCCCATACTTCACTATTTCAGCAAAGAGATGAAATACGTAAAACGATTCGCCAAAAACGACGTTTACTCACATCACAACAGCAACAGCAAGCTGCGCATCAATTATGTGAACGCGTCCTTAGTCATCCTAAAATCCAACAAGCACATACCCTTGCTTTATTTCTCTCTTTTGACGGTGAAATTGATACATCATATTTAATTTCACAATTATGGGCATTGGAGAAACAGATTTGTTTGCCCGTATTACACCCTTTTCATCGCTACCACCTTCTCTTTTTGCGTTATACACCAACCACTGTTTTAGTAAAAAATCGCTTTGCTATTTCTGAGCCACCTTTAAATGTCAACGCGGTTATTCCTCCCTCTGAGATTGATATTATTTTTACACCGCTAGTGGCTTTTGATGCTCAAGGCCAACGATTAGGTATGGGAGGCGGTTTTTACGATAGAACGTTAGAAAACTGGCAACAAAAATCATTTTATCCAATAGGGCTTGCCCATACTTGCCAGCAAGTTGAACATCTGCCTATCGCAAATTGGGATGTCCCATTACCTGAAATCATTACCCCAGAAAAAATATGGCACTTTTAATATTCTGAACAACCCGCCTTAAATATCGAATAATTATCTGTGTTTTTTTATATTTTTTATCTTAGAAAAAAATTTAAATACCTTTTTATATTTCCAGTCAATCCAAAGGTATGTTTATTTAAATGAAACGCAAAAAAGACACCCCCCTTATAAAATGTATTAATATTATTATCAACCTAACTAAAAATAAAGAAATAAAAATAAAAAATAATTGCACTATAAATTTTTTAGAAAAAGAATTTAAATTTAAATTAAAAAAAACAGACTCATTATTTTTACTTAAGAAAAACATTAATCATAAAATTATCTTTATAGATAAAAATAAACATTTTTTTATATTATTAAAACAAAATGATAATTATTTTCTTATTTATAATTATCAAACTCATCAAGTAGAAAAAATCAATAGAGATAAAATAATACAGAAAAGCATAGAACATGCTTATTATCTTGATTTCAGAAAACAACATCAATTTGATATATCTTGGTTTTTTCCTGTTTTTATACGATACAGAGCCGTTTTTTATCGTATTTTTTTCTATTCATTAATCTTACAATTATTATCTTTAGCTACACCTTTATTTACACAAATTATTATGGATAAAGTGATCATACATCAAGCATTATCAACCCTTGATGTGTTAGTTATTGGATTAATCTTTATGGCTATTTCAGAAGGAATATTAAAAGGAATTAGAGAATACATGTATCATCATACTGCAAATAAAATTGATGCAACCCTAAGTTTAAAAATGGCCAAACATTTATTAAATTTACCGATAAGTTATTTTAAATCACGACAAACAGGCTCGATTGTCAGTCGAGTAAAAGAATTAGATATTATTAGAGATTTTATCACCAATACATTATTAATGTTAATTATCGATTTTTCTTTTATCTTTATATTTATTTTTGTCATGACGATTTTATCGATAAAACTAACATTATTTTTTATAGCAACAATTCCTCTTTATTTTATTTTAGCTAAGTTGCTTGCACCAAAAATAGAATTAGCTGTTCAACAGCTTTATCAAAAAATGGCGACCAATACGGCATTTCTTACCGAAAGTTTAAGTGGTATAGAAACCATTAAAAGCCTATCTCTTGAGCCTCGATTTACACAACAATGGCATAGACAAATTCATCAACTTACTTGTAAACATTTAACACTTCAGGATATCGACTCGCGCTCTCGTTTTATTGTGCTATTTATCAATAAAACAACAACAGCATTACTGTTATGGCTAGGTGCTTATGAAGTGATTTCACATTCAATGACAATCGGTCAACTGATTGCCTTTATGATGCTACTAGGCTATTGCTTACAACCTTTAGCGATAGCTATTGATGTTTGGGGTAAATACATTAGAACAAAAACAGCTATTTATAATTTACAAGATATTCTTAATCTACCTAATGAGCAAAATGTCACAAAATCAAACACCAAACTTCAAGGTGAAGTTACTTTTGATAACGTGAGTTTTTACTATCAAAACAATACGCCACCTATTTTACGTAATATTTCATTACAGATTAAAAAACATGAAATTATTGGCATTGTAGGCACATCAGGCTCAGGAAAAAGTACCTTAGCACGACTGATTTCTGGTCTTTATACGCCACAATTAGGCTGTATAAAACTCGATAATATTCCACTGCCACAACTACATTTAAATAGTGTGCGTCAACAAATTGGTTTTGTACTACAAGAAAACTTTTTATTTCATTTGACGATTTTTGACAATATTAAACTGATGCAACCACACGCTTCTTTAGATGAGGTTATTGAAGTCGCCCAAATAGCAGGCGCTCATGAATTTATTTTAAAATTACCGTTGGGGTATGACACTTTGATCACAGAAGGTGGAACCTCCTTATCAGGAGGGCAACGCCAGCGTATTGCTATTGCAAGAGCCTTATTAACATCACCTAAGATATTGATCTTTGATGAAGCGACCAGTGCTTTAGATGATGATTCTCAAGCGATTATTCAAAACAACCTTCCACTTATTACACAAAATAAAACTGTCATTATCATTGCCCATCGCCTTTCAACCATACGAAATTGTCATCGTATTGTTGTATTAAATAAGGGGCAAATTGTGGAGCAAGGAAAACATGAGACTTTAATTAAAAATAACGGCTATTACACTAAACTGTGGCAAATTCAACAAGGATGTTGAGCATGAAATTAAACATAAAACGGCTATTACTGACTATTTTTCAACGTAATAAAAAGTCTTTCCATTATGATTTTTACCCTAATCATATAGCTCTTATTGAAAAACCATTAACGCCTTATAGTCGTTATATTGCATCTACCATTTCACTCAGTATTATTGCCTTTATTCTGTGGGTTTATTACGGAAAATTAGATGTACAATCCCCCGCAGTTGGTAAACTTGTCGTCACAGGACGTTCTCAAATAATTCAAATCCATGAACCTAGCCGACTAGCCATTCTTCATGTAAAAGATGGGCAAAAAGTTAATCAAGGTGATGCTTTATTAACACTTGATATATTGGGAGTTGATGAAGAAATGGAGGGAATAAGAAAGAAAAGAGACAATTTACTCTTACTTAAAATTCGCTATCAAGCTTTGAGCCAAGAAGCATCACCTCAAAGCCTTTATCATTTTAACAAATTAGATGATAAAACAAAAAAAACAATTTTATTAAGCTATCAAAAAGAAAAAGATGAATTCGATAGTAATATAAAAGTATTAGAAACTGAAATTGAAATAAATAATAGAAACCAATCACTAATCTATAATGATTTATTATCATTAAAAAACATACAAGCAAATATAAAAAACCGATTTATTATTAGAAAGGAACTTTACAATAAAAAAACAATTAGCAAAATGGAATATCTTGAAAGTGAGAAGGAACTATTAGAAATAAATCGCTCAATCACAATAAAAAACGCAGAATATCATATTATTAAAAGCCAAAAAAAACAATTAAATAAAAAATTAAATCAACTAGAAAAAAAGAAAAAATTAGAATGGCATGATAAATATAAACAGTATGAAAATGAGCTATTAATTTATGCTCAAAACCTTAATCACCTCCAAAAACGACAGCAACTCAAAACAATACGTTCACCTATCACTGGAACGATACAACAAGTTTCTGTTTATACACTCGGCAGTGTATTACAACCTGCTCAAAGTGTTATGACAGTCGTACCAGATAATCAAGTGAATATTGCAGAGGTTAATCTGCTAAATAGAGATATTGGTTTTATTCACATAGGGCAAAAAGCAATGATAAAAATAGATGCTTTTCCTTATACACGTTATGGCACAATTGAAGGAGAAATTATTAATATCGCTAAAGATTCTGTTCAACATGAACAATTAGGTTTAGTTTATCCCGCTACAATTAAATTAAATACACAAACTATTGAAAAGAATAATCGGCAATATCAGCTTACTCCCGGTATGTCTTTAGTCGCCGAAATAATTACGGATAAACGTCGTGTTATTGATTATGTTTTAAGCCCAATAGAGGTTTATCGACATAATTCACTGACTGAAAAGTAAAATCGGGTACTTAACACCATGAAAAATAAAACTAACTTAATAAAAGAAAAACAATATCATTGTTCTATTATTGATGGTTTAATTTATTTTGCCAAAAAAAACAATGGAAATATAAAAAAAGAAAATGTCATCCATTTTATTGGCAAAGATAATTTATTTAACAAATGGAATATTTTAGATGCTGCACACTTACTTAATTTAAAATGTAAATTTGATATCCTTGACTACGAAAATAAAAACTCTCACCTCATAAATACTCTTATTGAAATAAACAATAAATGGTATATTTTAAAAGAAATAAGAAGTAAACTATTAATTATATTTGATATAAAAAATAATATTACCATTGAATATGAATTAGATAAAAATCAAAAACTAAATATAGCATTATTTATTAATAAACAACATAATCCATTATGGAATAAATTTAATATCACTTGGTTTATTTCTACTATTTTAAAACAAAAAAAATCACTCTTATTGGTTTTTATTTTATCATGCTGTAGCCAGCTCTTCGCATTAGTTAACCCTTTAATTTTTGAAACATTAATCGATAAGGTATTAACAGGAAGAAATTTATCAAACTTACATTTACTGGGCTATTTATTGCTCTTAATTGCAATCACTGAACCTGTTTATCTTTTTCTTCGAGACAAATTGTATACATTTATTTCTTGTCAATTTAGTGCTGATTTTTCAGGAAAAATTTATCAGCATCTTATTCGCTTACCGAGTTCTTTTTTTAATCAACGACAATCAGGTCAAATAATTGCACGCATTCAAGAGCTTTCGCACATTCGTCAATTTATGACTGGTTCCGCATTGATGTTAGTGCTCGACCTCATTTTTATTATTGTGTTTCTTTCTGTAATGTTTACTTATTCAGCATCATTAACTTGGATAACGTTAGGTGCATTAATTCTTTATTTTACACTTTGGCTGATCCTTGGCCCAATGATCCGTTATTGGGTTGAGCAGGAATATCAAGCAAATGCTGATAATACTAGTCTACTAACCGAAGCAATTAGCGGTATAGAAACTATCAAAATTACAGCAACAGAAAGCTATTTTATCGAAAAATGGCAATATAAGCTCACCGAGCATATTAACAAACGGTTTTCAGCAACCCAAAAAACCTTATTAGCTCAACAAGTAATATTCATCATTCATAAAATCACAACAGCGATTATTCTGTGGCAAGGTGTTAATTTAATTATTAATACACAAATGACGGTAGGTGAGCTTATTGCATTTAATCTCTTCATTGCGCATATAACACAACCAATTTTACGCTTAGCACAATGCTGGCAAGATTTTCAGCAAACCACTATTTCTCTGCGCCGTATTGGCGAAATTTTAAATGCGCCGACAGAACACCAATATCATGGATTAGCCACGGTGCCCCAAATTACAGGTAGTATTGATTTTTCAAATGTCTATTTTCGTTATACCCATCATACACAAGATGTTCTTGAAGCACTCTCGTTCTCTATTCCTGCTGGGCAATTTATTGGTATCACGGGTCGTTCAGGCTCAGGAAAAAGTACTATCACACGCTTAATTCAACGACTCTATACTCCTCAACAAGGACAAATTTATATTGACGGCATGGATTTAGCTATCGCTGATCCTCTCTCTTTGCGCCAAAGTATCAGTATCGTTTTACAAGAAAGTTTTTTATTTAGTGGATCTATTGTCGAAAATATTCGTTTATCAAAACCCAATGCGAATGAACAAGAGATAATAGAAGCATGCCAACTTGCAGGTGCTCTAGATTTTATTGAGCAACTTCCTTTGAGATTTAACACTCAAGTCGGAGAAAAAGGTGCCAATTTATCAGGAGGGCAACGCCAGCGTATTGCACTGGCAAGAGCTTTACTAACAAATCCACGCATTCTTATTTTAGATGAAGCCACATCAGCATTAGATTACATCTCAGAAGCACAGATTTTGGCAAGTTTACCTCAGATTTGTCAAAACAGAACCGTCATTAGTATTGCACATCGCCTCAATACATTAGCACATGCAGATTATATTTATGTTATAGACAAAGGACGGGTATTGGAAGAAGGAACTCATGTGGGTTTACTTGAAAATAACACACTTTATTACCAATTATGGAAACAGCAAATGCAATAATAATGTTTAAAAAACAAGAAAGGCTCGAAATACCGAGCCTTCAAGATATTACTGATAATTAGATCAATAATTAGTAAAGCATACGAGCACGGATTGTTCCTGGTAATGCTTTGAGCTTTTGTAACACTAACTCAGCTTGAGCCTTCGTTTGTGTTGTAATATCAATCACAACATAACCTACGTTGCCAGAGGTACGTAAAAATTGTGCTGCCACGTTGATGTTTTCTTCAGTAAACACTTTGTTGATGCTATTCATCATACCTGGTCGGTTCTCATGAATATGCAGTAAACGGTTTACATCATCACCATGGCTTGGTAACGATACTTCAGGGAAGTTAACTGCAGATAATGTAGAGCCGTTATCTGAATATTTCGCCAATTTACCTGCAACTTCATAACCAATATTTTCTTGTGCTTCTTGTGTTGAACCACCGATATGTGGCGTTAATATCACATTATCGAACTTGATAAGTTCAGATACAAACGGATCGTTAGGATCGTTATTTGCACCAGGTTCAGATGGGAATACGTCAACCGCTGCACCAGATAAATGCTTTGATTCTAACGCTTGTGCTAATGCAGGAATATCAACTACCGTACCACGAGAAGCGTTGATAAGAATTGAGCCTGGCTTCATGCGTTGAATTTCTTCATGCCCAATCATATTTTTTGTGGAAGGCGTTTCTGGCACATGTAAGCTGACAATATCACTCATATTCAATAGTTCAGATAAATGGCGAATTTGTGTTGCATTACCCAGTGGTAGCTTGTTTTCAATATCGTAAAAATAGACATCTAAACCGACACTTTCAGCCAAAATACCTAACTGTGTACCAATGTGCCCATAACCTATAATACCCAGTTTTTTACCACGAGCTTCAAAACAACCTTTGGCTTGCTTATCCCAAACTCCACGATGCGCTTTCGCATTTGCCTCAGGAATACGACGCAATAATAACAGTAATTCACCTAACACCATCTCAGCCACGGAACGAGTGTTCGAGAAAGGCGCATTGAAGACAGGAATACCGCGACGAGCTGCTGCTTCTAAATCAACCTGATTAGTCCCGATACAGAAGCATCCTACAGCAACTAATTTTTCTGCGGCTGCAAAAATTTCTTCTGTTAAATGAGTGCGGGAACGAAGACCAACAAAACGCGCATCACGGATAGCTTCTTTTAATTCTTCGTCCGATAATGCACCTTTATGATATTCAATGTTGGTATAACCCGCAGCTCTTAAGTTTTCTACTGCACTTTGGTGCACACCTTCAAGAAGTAGAAACTTTATTTTGTCTTTTTCCAAAGATACTTTGACCATTTACCCTGCCCTATCGTTATTACATTTAATGAAAAACAAAATCCTGTCTCATCAACATAACAAAAATAGAGTTTGTGGCAATACAACCGATTGCAGTGATGACAGAATAAGCGATAAAGAAAGCGATTTTCTACCGAGTAAAATGATTTTGACTTTGAAAAAGGCAGGATTTTAAAGAGAGATATAACTATGGTGTGATATATATCACTGAATTTGCATTTTCTAAAATAATTTTAAAAAGAGGTCGCCATCGCCACCTCTTTTTAGTCATCTTACTTAATAGTTTTAACTCCTTCAGACGTTCCCATTAAAACGACATTTGCACCACGATTAGCAAATAATCCTACTGTAACCACGCCTGGAATACTGTTAATTTTATTTTCCAGTTCAATAGGGTTAAGAATCGTTAAGTTATGAACGTCTAAAATAACGTTACCGTTATCTGTTACTACGTTTTCACGATATTCAGGTAAGCCACCCAGTTTAACTAATTCACGAGCCACATAAGAGCGTGCCATTGGAATAACTTCGACAGGTAGAGGGAATTTACCTAATACATCAACTTGTTTAGATTCATCAACGATACAGATAAATGTTTTTGCCACTCCCGCAATAATTTTTTCTCGCGTTAATGCGGCACCGCCACCTTTGATCATTTGCATCTGGTGGTTAATTTCATCAGCACCATCCACATAGATATCTAAAGAATCGACTTCATTACAGTCAAAAACAGGAATACCATAACTTTTTAGCTTTGCCGTTGATGCTTCTGAACTTGAAACAGTACCTTCGATTTGACCTTTTATTGTCGCTAATGCGTCAATAAAATGAGAAGCCGTAGAGCCTGTTCCTACCCCCACGATAGTGCCAGGTTTCACATATTCAAGCGCCGCCCAACCTACTGCTTTTTTCAATTCATCCTGAGTCATTTAAAAAAACCTTATTTATCACATTAATGGACTAAGAATAGCATATTGCATTCAAAACTAGCACGAGACACATCAAAAACTGAGAAGCAACATTTTAACTCATTACAACAAAAAATATGGCATAGTAAGCAACAGAACATAAATCAAAGAGAGTCTGTTAATGAAACGCCCTGATTATCGAGCATTACAAGCCCTTGATGCCGTCATTCGCGAACGTGGTTTTGAAAGAGCTGCACAAAAGTTATGTATTACACAATCTGCCGTTTCACAACGCATTAAACAATTAGAAAACTTATTCGGGCAACCGTTATTGGTGCGAACTGTTCCACCACAACCCACCGAGCAAGGGCAAAAACTACTGGCGTTATTGCATCAAGTAGAATTACTTGAAGAACAATGGTTAGGTGATGAAAATAGTGGCTCTACACCGCTTTTACTCTCTTTAGCGGTAAATGCCGATAGCTTAGCAACGTGGCTATTACCCGCTTTACACCCCGTATTAACACAACTGCCTATTCGACTTAATATCCAAGTTGAAGACGAAACGCGAACACAAGAACGTTTAAGACGAGGCGAAGTAGTGGGTGCAATCAGTATTCAGCCACAGGCATTACCAAGTTGCCTTGTTGATCAATTAGGCGCTCTTGATTACCTATTTGTAGCCTCTCCTGATTTTGCTCAACGCTATTTTGCAAACGGGGTCACTAAATCGTCGCTATTAAAAGCCCCTGCTGTCGCATTTGACCATCTTGATGATATGCATCAGGCATTTTTACAACAAAACTTTGGTTTATCTCCGGGCAGTGTACCTTGCCATATCGTTAATTCTTCCGAGGCTTTTGTGCAATTAGCAAAACAAGGGTCGACATGTTGTATGATCCCTCATCTACAAATTGCTAATGAGCTAAAGAGTGGAGAGTTGGTTGATTTAACGCCAGGGCTTTACCAACGACGTATGCTTTATTGGCACCGCTTTGCGCCAGAAAGTAGAACTATGAGAAAAGTGACAGACGCACTGGTTGATTTTGGCCGTAAGGTTTTAAAACAAGGTGAAGAATAACACGACTATTTTCATCTTCTAACACAAAAAATAGGCTTCATATGAAGCCTATTTTATTTTTATAACAATAAGATTATTGAGTACGTTTTAATTCAAAAACAACATCCACATAATCTTTAAATTCGATGCTTTGTTGTTCATACGTTTCTTGCACCGCAGCTGGCGCTTGGGCTTTTAATGCCATCGCATCCATACGCACTTGTGTGATTGGATAAGGTGTCGCCTCTGGTGCACGATAGCTTACGCTATAAACTGCACCTAAATCAGCACCAAAACCTTTCGCAACTGAGGTTGCTTGATCAATGGCATTTTTAATGGCCACTTCTCGAGCTTTTACTTTGTATTGTTCTGGATTATTTACGCCAAACTCAACGTTATTAATTTCATTTAAACCCGCCGCTAATGCGCCATCAAGTAACGTATTAAGCTGTTCTAATTTCTTAATTTTAACATTTACAGTACGTGTTGCGGTATAACCATTAATCACTGAACGCTCCGCTTTTTTATCATATTCATAGTTTGGTTGAGTACGAATATTAGCGGCCTCTATATCTTCCTTCACAACACCATTTTCTTTTAAGAAGGCAAAATATTTTGCAACACGCTCATCGACTTGTTTCTTAGCCTGAGCCGCATCTTTTGCTCTTTCGTTAACCTGAATATTTAATGTCGCCATATCAGGAGTGGCTTTAATTGTCGCATTACCAGATGTTGTAATATGTGGTCCTTCTGGTTCCGAAGCAGCTAGTGCAATGGAAGGTAATCCCAGCGTAAACACGGATGCTAATACAATCGTTCTTAATTTCACAAAAAACCCCCTGACAAAATTAATTTTAATGTCCTGTTTTTAGGACTAAGAAGAACATTAGCATATATGATGTAAAGTTCTTTAAGATTAAAAGAGAGTTTTCCATCCTTGTGCAGCTAATTGAACAGCAATAAACCACATCACACATCCTACAAATAAATTAATAATGCGTTGAGAGCGTGTTTTGCTTAATATCGGCGAAAACCAAGCCGCAAGTAGTGATAACGCAAAAAACCAACTGATAGAAGCCAATATCGCACCAATCGTAAACCAAGGGCGAAGCTCTGTGGTTAATTGTCCACCAATACTGCCTATCACAACAAAAGTATCTAAATAAACATGAGGATTAAGCCAAGTTACGGCAATTAATGTCACAATCACACGCCAACGGCTTTTTACCTGATTTTCACTTTGTGATAATTCGATATCTTTTGAAAAAGCTGTTTTAAATGCATTCCAACCATACCAAAGTAAAAATGCCACTCCTCCCCATGTGATCAATAATAAAAGCGTTTCTGATTGACTAAGTAATGTACTGCCACCAAAAACACCTGCTGTTATTAATACAACATCACTTAATGCGCATAAAAATGCACTCATTAAATGAAATTGTTTTTTACTTCCTTGCTGTAAAACAAAAGCATTCTGAGCGCCTATAGGTAAAATCATGGCTGCACTTAATAAAAAACCCTGAAAAAAAGTTGTAAACATGCAAAATACCTTAATAATTATTCGTTAGATATTAGCTGAATAATAGAGGGATTTTGATATTAGAGGAAATGAATCATTCTTATTAATAATAAGAAAAACTAATGGTGATAAAATAAAGGGTTTGTAGGATTAATAAATATCTAATAGCCATATTCATTAATAGTATGAAGATAAAATAAGACCAAATAGTGACATTGGGAATTACTAAAAAATAAGATCGCCAAAACAAATACAATATAACTCTATCAAAATACTGAAAGAAAAAAGCCACGTTATTAACGTGGCTCTATGCTATCTATTTTTGTGAGACTATTCTGCTTTCACTGTCGCACTTTGTGTTTGATGCATATAAACATCCATTTGTGGGAATGGAATACCGATATTATTTGCATCTAATGCACGTTTAAAATCTTCCATTAGATCCCAATAAACAGGCCATGCATCACCATTCGTTGTCCAAACACGGACCACAAAGTTTAATGAAGACGGTGCCATTTCATGTAAACGGATAGTCACACCTTGATCATGTTGAATGCGTTTGTCTTTCGCAACAACATCACCCAATACTTGTTTTACTTTATCAATATCAGCATCATAAGCCACACCAACAATAATTTGTGTACGGCGGTTAGGCTCACGGCTTAAGTTGATCACTTCACTACTGATAATTTTGCTATTCGGAATAACGATAATTTTGTCATCTGCTGAACGTAATGTCGTAGAAAAAATCTGTACATCCTTTACCGTACCTTCTACTGAACCAATCATGACATATTCATCTGTACGGATTGGACGGAAGATAACAATCAATACGCCTGCAGCAAAGTTAGACAGAGAGCCTTGTAGAGCCAAACCAACAGCTAAACCGGCAGCACCTAACACCGCGATAACAGACGCTGTTTGAACCCCTAATCGTCCTAATACCGCAATTAAGGTAAAAGCAACAACTGTGTAACGAACTAAAACAGATAAAAATGTCACAACAGTAGCATCAATATGGCGCAATGTGAGAACTCTTGCGACACCTTTACTGATCATTTTTGCGATAAAAAGACCAATAAATAGGATCAAGAAAGCGGCGACAATATTCACAGCATATTGAATAAAGAGCTCCTGATTTGCGACAAACCAACCTGTTGCTTCATCTAAACTAGCTGGTAATTCATTCATTAGACCACCTATTAAATCTTAAAAATGTAATGAGAAGAATAGTCATACAGTAGTATATTGTGGCATATTTCTTCCAAAAATATAGAGGATTTGTTAATTCCTTTTATTTTCCAGAATAAATAACCGATATTTCTGTAACATGGTAGCAAAATCATCTAATCCACAAAATGAGATACTTTCGTTATCGTAGTAACTCATGCCTTCTTCCATTTCATCTGTTTCAAAATGCAGTGTATTGGCTCTTATCATTACTTCTTCATCATCAATAGAAAGGCTATATTCTTTACCAATTAATTCCCACTGCCTTTCACTGCCTTTAATACCTTCCATTTCTTCAAAAATTTGATCTATCAGACTAATATCGCCCTGAATTTCATCATTCAACCAATAACCTATTGCTTCATGATCCATCGAAAAACGGGCTAGTATACCGCCAGTGAGATCTCGCTGAAATTCATAATCCATGGTGTACGCCCCTTGATTAAGCTGTCGCTTATTGAATAAAAAACATCTTATTCTTATTATGACAATAAATAACAAAAAACGGGAGGCTAATGCCTCCCGTTTGTTTATATAAAATACGTTTAAAGTAATAAATTAATCGTTATACCGTTGTTTGGAAAATAACTTGCTCCGCTTTGTCTGTATATTGTGCAAGTTGATCAAAGTTCAGATAACGATAAGTATCTTCTGCAGTTTCATCAACTTTATTAATGAAGTCCAGATACTCTTGTGGCTCAGGCAAACGACCTAACAATGACGCCACTGCTGCAAGTTCCGCAGAAGCAAGATACACGTTGGCTCCTGTCCCTAAACGGTTAGGAAAGTTACGTGTCGAAGTTGAAACCACCGTTGCACCATCAGCAACACGTGCTTGATTCCCCATACAAAGTGAGCACCCTGGAACTTCGATACGAGCACCACTTTTGCCAAAGATGCTGTAATAGCCCTCTTCCGTTAATTGTGCTGCATCCATTTTCGTTGGTGGTGCAACCCATAAACGCGTTGGTAATTGGCCTTTGTATTGATCAAGTAATTTACCTGCTGCACGGAAGTGGCCAATATTAGTCATACAAGAACCAATGAACACTTCATCAATTTTACTGTTCGCTACTTCAGATAGCAGTCGTGCATCATCAGGATCATTAGGCGCACATAAAATTGGTTCTTTGATTTCATTTAGATCGATTTCGATCACAGCAGCATATTCAGCATCGGCATCTGCTTCAAGTAATTGAGGATCTTTCAGCCAATTTTCCATTGAAGTAATACGGCGTTCAATTGTACGACGATCACCATAACCTTCAGCAATCATCCATTTCAGTAAGATAATGTTAGATTGTAAATATTCAATGATAGGTGCTTTATCCAATTTAATCGTACAACCAGCCGCTGAACGCTCTGCTGATGCATCAGCAAGTTCAAATGCTTGTTCTACTTTTAGTTCTGGTAAACCTTCAATTTCAAGAATACGGCCAGAGAAAATGTTTTTCTTACCTTTTTTCTCTACAGTTAATAAACCATCTTGAATAGCGTAATAAGGAATAGCATGAACTAAATCACGCAATGTCACACCTGGTTGCATTTTGCCTTTAAAACGCACTAGAACAGATTCTGGCATATCTAATGGCATTACCCCGGTAGCTGCAGCAAAAGCCACTAAACCAGAACCTGCTGGGAATGAGATACCAATAGGGAAACGAGTATGTGAGTCACCACCTGTACCGACGGTATCAGGTAACAACATACGGTTTAACCATGAGTGGATAATACCATCGCCTGGACGCAAAGAGACACCACCACGATTCATAATAAAATCAGGTAAGGTATGATGCGTTGTAACATCCACAGGCTTTGGATACGCAGCGGTATGACAGAACGATTGCATCACTAAATCAGCAGAGAAACCTAGACAGGCAAGGTCTTTTAACTCATCACGCGTCATTGGACCTGTTGTATCCTGAGAGCCCACAGACGTCATTTTCGGCTCACAATATTCACCTGGACGGATACCAGCACGACCGCAAGCACGACCGACCATTTTCTGCGCTAAAGAGAAACCACGGTTACTGTCTTCAATAGGTTTAGCATGACGGAACAACGTACTTGCAGGTAAACCTAATGATTCACGGGCTTTAGTGGTTAAACCACGGCCGATAATCAGAGGAATACGACCACCTGCACGAACTTCATCAATTAATACGTCTGTTTTCAATTCAAAGGTTTCCAGTAACTCATTCGTTTCATGGCTACGGATTTCACCTTTATATGGGTAAATATCAATGACATCACCCATATTTAATTTAGAAACATCAACTTCGATAGGTAATGCCCCAGCATCTTCCATAGTATTAAAGAAGATAGGCGCAATTTTACCTCCGAGCACAACCCCCCCTCCCCGTTTATTAGGAACGAATGGAATATCATCCCCCATAAACCAAAGTACAGAGTTGGTTGCTGATTTACGAGAAGAGCCAGTCCCTACAACGTCACCGACATAAGCCAGCGGGAAACCTTTTTTATTTAATGCTTCAATTTGTTTGATAGGGCCAACGCTACCTGGTTGATCAGGTTCAATCCCTTCGCGCGCATTTTTTAACATGGCTAAAGCATGTAAAGGGATATCTGGACGAGACCAAGCATCAGGTGCGGGAGATAAGTCATCGGTATTGGTTTCACCAGTGACTTTAAATACGGTAACCGTAATTTTTTCTGCTAATTCTGGGCGCTCAGTAAACCATTTTGCATCAGCCCAAGATTGCATAATTTGTTTAGCATACACATTGCCTGCTTTGGCTTTTTCTTCAACATCATAGAAGTTATCAAACATCAATAAGGTATGAGAAAGTGCTTTAGCTGCAATTGGAGCTAATTTATCGTTATCCAGAGATTCAATTAAAGCATGAATATTATAGCCACCTTGCATAGTACCTAATAATTCAACGGCTTTTTCTGGCGAGATAAGGGGTGATGTGGTTTCGCCTTTCGCGAGGGCAGTTAAAAAACCCGCCTTAACATAGGCAGCTTCATCAACTCCGGGTGGAACGCGGTTAACAATTAAATCAAGAAGGAATTCTTCTTCACCTTTAGGGGGATTTTTTAATAGCTCAACAAGTGCGGCTGTTTGTGTGGCATCGAGAGGTTTTGGAACGACACCTTCAGCTGCACGCTCTGCTACGTGCTTACGGTATTCTTCTAGCACGACTGTCTCCTCGCTTCTTTGTCATTTTGTATAACCCGGCTGTCTGCACCCTGTCTATAGGATGCCAGGTCAGAGGATCTTTTGCTCGCATAAAACATAAGTGGTTGTGAAATTATGCCCAGCTAAGGGGTATCAGCATAGCAAATCTTCAACACGATGTTAATTCGTTCACATAAAAGTAACATTAATCAAATTCAAATATCCACTTATTCAGATTAAAACACTTAAACAAAATATATAAGACGCATTTTTACCCAATTTTTTAGATAAAATACTATAAAGAATCTATGAAAATGAATAGGAATATGCGATTTATGATAAATTTTACGCAAAGAGTGACAAAAGATGAATCATCCTATTACTCTGTCACCGTAATAGGCTTTTCTTATAGAAAATAGTGACCACCAATAAACCTAATCGTCTCTCACTTCAAAGAGGGATCTCATTTAAAGAGAAATAGGTAAGCCCTATTGAGTTAAAAGAATAAAAGAAAATATATTAATCAAACACATGGTTAATAACTGCTGCGATTATTGATGTTCCAATCGCGACCAATACTAAATCATTCCCTACTATTTTCCATTCATACCCTTGATAATAAGGTAACTGATTTAGCATATTACTTGGAATTGCTTTTTTCATGATCCCTGGAGGAAGCGGTTTTCCTCGAACTAAATTTTTAGCTATACCTGGGGGAAGAGACTGATAACCCACAATATTGTTTCTTATTGCTAGAGCCCTTGCGTCCTTATAGGTTAAAGAAACGGAAACAAGACCGTGACTATTAATTTTTATTTCTGACGAAAAACCGTCATTTTTATTAAAGTTTCTATCATTATCATTCTGATAATGACGTCCTTTTTGATGCCCATTTCCATTTCCATTTCCATTTCCATGAGGAGGATTAGCGAAAGAGCCTAAAGAAAATACCATCGTAAAAAATAATAGAAACAAGCGGAACGAAATGTGTTTACGCATCATAGATATCATCCAAAAATGAAAGTCATAATGAAAATAGGAGAATTAGTGCGTAAGTACAATGTCTAATATTCCGATAATATTTCAACCTAACGCATATAGCGAAAAACAACCTCATCTTAAATAAAAAAGAGCTAAGTCCTACAAAGAACTCAGCCCTTATCATTTAACCTGTTTTTATTAACTGTTTTCAGTAAATAAGCAGCTTATTTTTTCTTTTTCGCTTTTGGATTTGGCAGGTCAGTGATACTACCTTCAAATACTTCCGCAGCCATACCAATTGATTCGTATAACGTTGGGTGAGCGTGGATAGTTAATGCGATATCTTCAGCATCACAACCCATTTCAATTGCCAGACCAATTTCACCTAACAGTTCACCACCGTTAGAACCAACAATTGCACCACCGATAACACGATTAGTTTCTTTGTCGAAAATTAGTTTAGTCATACCATCAGCACAATCTGATGCGATTGCACGACCTGATGCCGCCCATGGGAAAGAAGCCACTTCATAGCTAACACCTTTCTCTTTCGCTTCTTTTTCTGTCATACCAACCCATGCAACTTCTGGTTCAGTATAAGCGATTGATGGGATAACTTTAGGGTCGAAGTAATGTTTTTTACCAGAGATAACTTCAGCTGCAACGTGACCTTCATGAACACCTTTGTGAGCCAGCATGGGTTGACCCACGATGTCTCCGATAGCAAAGATGTGAGGTACATTAGTACGCATTTGTTTATCAACATGGATAAAACCACGATCATCAACTTCAATGCCTGCTTTACCAGCGTCTAATAATTTACCGTTAGGTACACGACCGATAGCAACTAATACTGCATCGTAACGTTGTGGCTCTGCTGGGGCTTTTTTGCCTTCCATCGTTACGTAGATGCCATCTTCTTTTGCTTCAACCGCCGTCACTTTGGTTTCTAGCATCAGATTAAATTTCTTGCTGATACGTTTGGTAAATACTTTAACCACGTCTTTGTCAGCAGCAGGAATAACCTGATCAAACATTTCAACCACGTCAATCTGAGAACCCAGAGAGTGATAAACCGTTCCCATTTCCAGACCGATGATACCGCCACCCATAACCAGTAAACGCTCTGGTACGGTTTTCAGTTGCAGTGCATCTGTTGAATCCCATACTCGTGGGTCTTCATGTGGAATAAATGGTAATTCGATTGGACGTGAGCCGGCAGCAACGATTGCATTTTCAAAAGTGATGGTAGTTGTACCTTCACTACCTTCAACGGACAATGTGTGAGAACCAGTGAATCGTGCTTCGCCATTAACAACAGTCACTTTACGGCCTTTAGCCATGCCCGCTAAGCCACCGGTTAATTGAGAAATAACTTTGTCTTTCCAGATGCGAATTTTGTCGATATCGGTTTTTGGCGCATCAAAAACAACACCATGTTCAGATAATGCTTTCGCTTCTTCGATAACTTTAGCAACGTGGAGTAACGCTTTAGAAGGGATACAACCCACGTTCAGGCAAACACCACCTAAAGTAGAGTGACGTTCAACTAAAACTGTTTCTAAACCTAAGTCAGCGCAACGAAACGCTGCGGAATAACCCGCAGGGCCTGCACCGAGAACCACTACCTGTGCTTTAATTTCAGTACTCATCGTGACCTCATTATTTATTTGTCCGGCGAGTCAGACGAAAATCCATATTTAACACCGAGACTTACATACCGCATGCAGTTTACAGAAATGTTAATAAACTGAAAAGCGCTCTAACATGACGGATCTCACAACCTAAGATGTATGACTGTAAAATCCATCATCGCAATCAGAGAAACCGGCACTAAGCACCGGTTTAAATAATTACATTACCAAACGACGTAAATCGCTCATGTACTGATTAATCAGAGTGATGAATCGAGCACCGTCAGCACCATCGATCACACGGTGATCGAAAGATAATGACATTGGTAGAATCAAGCGTGGTACGAATTCTTTACCATTCCATACAGGTTTCATAGAAGAACGGGAAAGTCCCATAATCGCAACTTCTGGTGCGTTAACGATTGGTGCAAAACCGGTAGTACCAATACCACCAAGGCTAGAAATTGTGAAACATCCACCTTGCATATCCGCAGCTGTCAGTTTACCCGCACGTGCTTTCTTAGAGACTTCTGCTAACTCATAAGACAGTTCGATAATGCCTTTTTTGTTAACATCTTTGAAAACAGGAACAACTAAACCGTTAGGTGTATCTACAGCAATACCGATATTGATGTATTTTTTCAGGATCAGTTTCTGTCCATCTTCAGAGATAGAGCTGTTAAAGCGTGGCATATCTGCCAGTGCTTTTGCTGCTGCTTTCATCACGAAGACTAACGGCGTGATCTTAACATCCAGTTTTTTCTTCTCTGCTTCTTTATTTTGCTGTTTACGGAATTCTTCAACCTCAGTGATATCTGCTTCATCAAACAGATTTACGTGAGGGATCATTACCCAGTTACGGCTTAAGTTAGCACCAGAGATTTTCTGGATACGGCTTAATTCAACTTCTTCAATTTCACCAAATTTACTGAAGTCAACTTTCGGCCAAGGTAACATGCCTGGTAATCCGCCACCTGCATTTGCAGGTGCTGATTCAGCACGTTTAATTAACTCTTTCACATAAGACTGAACGTCTTCACGTAAGATACGACCTTTACGACCCGTACCTTTCACTTTCGCCAAATTAACACCGAATTCGCGCGCTAAGCGACGAATAACAGGTGTTGCATGAACGTAAGCATCATTTTCAACAAACTCTTCTTTCGCTACTGAAGCAGTCGCTTGTGCTTTAGCAGGTGCTGCTGGGGCAGAACTTGCTGGCGCAGGCGCAGCCGGTGCTTGAGTAGCAGGTGTTGCACCCACTACTTCAAAGGTCATGATCAGTGAGCCAGTTTTCACTTTGTCGCCCACTGCAATTTTGATCTCTTTAACCACACCTGCAAAAGGTGCTGGCACTTCCATAGAAGCTTTGTCGCCTTCAACGGTGATCAGCGATTGTTCTTCAGTGATGGAATCACCTACTTTTACCATCACTTCAGTAACTTCAACTTCATCGCCACCGATATCTGGAACATTCACGTCTTTTACCGCAGAGGCTGCGGGTGCAGATGCAGCTGGAGCTGGTGCTGCTTGAGCAACCGGCGCACTACCTGCAACTTCAAATACCATGATAAGAGAGCCTGTGCTCACTTTATCACCGGTTGCAATTTTGATTTCTTTCACCACACCAGCAAATGGAGCTGGAACTTCCATAGAAGCTTTATCGCCTTCTACAGTGATCAGTGATTGTTCTTCAGCAATGCTATCGCCTACTTTTACCATCACTTCGGTAACTTCAACTTCGTCACCGCCGATATCTGGAACGTGAACTTCTTTCAGTGCGGCTGTTGCCGGCGTAGCAGCTGGTGCTGGTGCAGCTGCTTGTGCTGGTGCTGCTTGCGTGGCACCTTCTGCTTCAAAAATCATGATAAGAGAACCTGTTTGGACTTTGTCGCCCACAGCAATCTTGATCTCTTTAACCACACCCGCTTGTGGTGATGGGACTTCCATAGAGGCTTTGTCGCCTTCTACAGTAATTAAGGACTGTTCTTCCTCAATACGGTCGCCCACTTTCACCATCACTTCGGTGACTTCAACTTCATCAGCACCGATATCTGGGACTTTAATTTCAATAGACATTCACTTTACCTCTTACGCCAGACGTGGGTTTACTTTTTCAGGGTTGATGTTGTATTTATTGATTGCTTCTTCAACAACCTTCACATCAATCTCACCACGTTTAGCTAATTCACCTAATGCAGCAACAATCACATAAGAAGTATCAACTTCGAAGTGGTGACGCAGGTTTTCACGGCTATCAGAACGACCGAAACCATCTGTACCTAATACGCGATAATCATCAGCTGGAACATAAGTACGAACTTGTTCAGCGAACAGTTTCATATAGTCAGTAGAGGCTACAGCTGGTGCATCATTCATAATTTGAGCGATGTAAGGTACACGTGGTGCTTCAGATGGGTGTAGCATGTTCCAACGTTCACAATCTTGACCATCACGAGCCAGTTCAGTGAATGAAGTTACGCTATAAACATCAGAACCAATACCGTATTCAGTAGACAAGATTTGTGCTGCTTCACGAACGTGGCGCAGAATAGAGCCTGAACCCAGTAACTGAACTTTACCTTTCGCGCCTTCCAGTGATTCCAGTTTGTAGATACCTTTACGGATACCTTCTTCAACACCGGCTGGCATTGCTGGCATATGGTAGTTTTCGTTGAGTGTAGTGATGTAGTAATAAACGTTTTCTTGTTTATCACCATACATACGCTCTAAACCGTCTTGCATGATAACAGCAACTTCATAAGCGAATGCCGGATCATAAGAGATACAGTTAGGAATAGTCAGCGATTGAATATGGCTATGACCATCTTCATGCTGTAAGCCTTCGCCGTTCAGTGTTGTACGACCTGACGTACCTCCGATTAAGAAACCACGCGCTTGTTGATCGCCTGCAGCCCAGCATAGATCGCCAATACGTTGGAAACCAAACATTGAGTAGTAGATATAGAATGGGATCATTGGCAGATTGTTAGTGCTGTAAGATGTTGCAGCAGCTAACCAAGATGCGCCTGCACCTAGCTCATTGATACCTTCTTGCAGAATTTGACCTTTAACGTCTTCTTTATAGTAAGCAACTTGCTCACGATCTTGAGGCGTATATTGCTGACCATTCGGGCTGTAAATACCGATTTGACGGAACAGGCCTTCCATACCAAAAGTACGTGCTTCGTCGGCAATAATTGGCACTAAGCGATCTTTGATAGATTTATTTTTCAACATTACGTTCAGTGCGCGAACGAAAGCGATCGTTGTAGAAATCTCTTTAGATTGCTCTTCCAGTAATTGGCTGAAATCTTCCAGTGTCGGAATATCCAGTTTTTCTTCAAAACGTGGACGACGTGCTGGTAGGTAACCGCCTAAATCCTGACGACGTGCGTGCAGGTATTTATATTCTTCTGACTCTTTATCAAAAGTAATATAAGGCAGATCTTTGATCTGCTCATCAGCAACAGGAATATTGAAACGATCACGGAAATGGTGAACGCCATCCATGTTCATTTTTTTAACTTGGTGAGCGATGTTTTTACCTTCTGCCGTTTCACCCATACCATAACCTTTAATGGTTTGAGCTAAAATAACAGTTGGTTTGTTTTGAGTATCTTTTGCTTTTTGGAATGCGGCAAAGACTTTCTTCGGATCGTGCCCACCACGGTTTAATGCCCAGATCTCATCATCAGTCATATCTTTAACTAATGCGGCAGTTTCTGGGTAACGGTTGAAGAAGTGCTCACGAACATAAGCGCCATCACGAGATTTAAAGGTCTGGTAGTCACCATCCAGAGTTTCATTCATTAATTGAATGAGTTTACCTGAAGTGTCTTTACGCAGAAGCTCATCCCAACGATCGCCCCACATTACTTTGATAACGTTCCAGCCAGCACCTGCAAAGATACCTTCTAGTTCATTAACAATTTTGCCGTTACCTGTAACAGGGCCATCAAGACGCTGTAAGTTACAGTTAACAACGAAGCACAGGTTATCTAATTTTTCGCGAACTGCGATGGTGATTGCACCTTTAGATTCTGGCTCGTCCATTTCGCCATCGCCTAAGAACGCATAAACAGTTTGTTTAGTTGTGTCTTTTAAGCCACGGTGATTTAAATATTTCAAGAACTTAGCTTGATAAATCGCAGATAGAGGCCCCAGACCCATAGAAACTGTTGGGAACTGCCAGAATTCAGGCATTAATTTAGGATGTGGATAAGAAGATAAGCCTTTACCACCAATTTCTTGACGGAAGTTGTTTAATTGCTCTTCTGTTAAACGACCTTCTAAGAATGCACGTGCATAGATACCTGGGGAAATATGACCTTGGAAGTAAACCAAATCACCGCCATCAGTTTCATTTTGCGCACGGAAGAAGTGATTAAAGCACACTTCATATAATGTTGCAGAAGATTGGAATGACGCCATGTGTCCGCCGAGTTCCAAATCTTTTTTGGATGCACGCAGAACCATCATTACTGCGTTCCAGCGAATAGCAGAACGAATACGACGCTCTAATTCCAGATTGCCAGGGTAAGCGGGTTCATCTTCAGCAGGAATGGTATTGATATAATCACTGTGTACAGAGCCACCTAAAGCAATATTAAGACCGCCATTACGGGCTTGTTTTAATACCTGATCAATCAGGAACTGTGCACGCTCAACACCTTCTTCACGGATGACCGAGTCGATCGCTTGTAACCAGTCGCGAGTTTCGATCGGATCCACGTCATTTTTCAGCATATCTGACATGGTGTATTCCTTATCTGTTATCTGTTTTTAATGGTTATGGGAGCCTATCTTCCCGTTATACCCATTTGATATGACGGGAAGATAGACCCTGCTGTTATTACCGCTATCCCTGAAAATGACAGGGAGATAGGTAGTACAGACTCAGCGGTCAGGATCTGTGCTACTAAAATAAATCAGGGTGTTGTTGGAGCCGGCGCAAAGAGCGCTCACGGCGAGTATGTTCACGACTCATGTCCAACAAAACATCTTCAATAAAGGCTAAGTGACGATGTGAAGCTTCACGCGCGACCTCTGGCTCTCTATTAATAATAGCCTGATAAATCTGACTACGATGCTCACTTACTGCCGTTAACATCTCTTTACGTGTGTAAAGAAACTCAAAATTCTGGCGGATATTTTGCTCAAGCATAGGCACCATGCATCGTAATAAATGCAATAAAACAACATTATGAGCCGCTTCAGTGACAATTAATTGATATTGCAATACGGCTTCAGACTCAGCGACTAAATCACCCTTTTCATGAGCCTGCAAAATACAATCATGACTTGCTTTGATACGAGCGAGATCTTCATCAGTACCGCGTAATGCCGCATAATAAGCAGCAATACCTTCAAGGGCATGACGCGTTTCTAAGAGATCAAATTGAGATTCGGGATGTCCGCTAAGCAGTTGAGCTAAAGGATCACTAAAACTTTGCCAGAGATTATGCTGAACAAATGTTCCACCACCTTGGCGACGAAGTAAAAAACCTTTAGCTTCTAATTTTTGAATAGCTTCGCGCAATGAAGGGCGAGATACATCAAATTGTTTCGCCAGCTCACGCTCAGGTAAGAGTTTCTCTCCTGGACGCAGAGTGCCTTCTAAAATCAGATGCTCAAGCTGTTGCTCAATGACATCAGAAAGCTTAGGTTGGCGGATTTTTGTATAAGCCATATTGCTGGAAACCATTATTGGATAACTATTACCTTTGTGATTGAGTTGTCAATTGGTAATACCAATTTAATATAACGGATAATAAAGTAACAAAGTATTCACTAACTGTCCATACAGTTGTTGAGCGAAATCATAAAAACCTGCAAAATTTAACAAATTATTTTAAAAATTCATCAAAAGTGATAACTAGATCTCATTATCCAGAAACGTTAAAAAATATATTTTTTAACGTTTTTTAAACACATAAACAGTCAAACTGAAGCGTGACAGCAATTATTAAATGAATAAAAATGCAATATACTTACCTTTTCAACTCACTTTGGTGCTGTTGTTCTGTTAACAAACCTCGGAAATAATCCCAATCAAAATGAGGCCCTGGATCTGTTTTTCGATTTGGTGCAACATCACTATGCCCTGTTATGTTCTCTTTAATCGCAGGATAAAGAGCAATAAGCGATTGCGTTATCTTGACTAATTGCTGATATTGTTTTGTTGTAAAATCACAATTATCAGTGCCTTCCAGCTCTATACCAATAGAGAAATCATTGCATTTTTCTCTACCTTTATATAAAGAAACGCCTGCATGCCACGCTCTATCGGTAAAAGGCACATATTGCACAATTTCACCATCACGCCGAATAAGACAATGAGCTGACACCCTTAAATCGATTATCTCGCTAAAAAAAGGGTGGTCTTGCTCGGATAACGTATTGGTAAATAGCTTATCAATATAAGGCCCACCAAATTCGCCTGGTGGCAAACTGATATTATGAACAATCAGCAAAGAGGGAACTTCACCATCAGGCCTTTTATCATGATTCGGTGAAGGCACTTTTCTTGCATCAATAAGCCAACCTTGTTTAATTTTCACATCAACCCTCTTCTGCGGTGTTTTAGTTATTATCAATAATTTGTCTAAGTCATATTCATCAATAAATGCGAATTTACTCTCAATAATAAAGGCTAAATGTGTATATCTCCGTTTTCTTTTCGATATTTTACTCAAAGCTTATTTTATCTATTCGCAAATAAAGTCTTTTTTTTCATACTTCTAGTGTCTATTAATCAAGGAGAATGCTAGATGAACATACTTAATTATCACTCATCCGAAAATGGTTTCACCCTAATGGAACTCATGATCGTGATTGCCATTATTTCTATTTTAAGCTCTGTCGCGATCCCAGCTTATCAAGGTTATATCCAAAAAGCGGCTTTAACCGATATTTTGCAAACCCTCTCCCCTTATCGTTCTGCTGTTGAGTTATGTCGTTATGAAAACGAACCTCGGTATTGTAATTCTGACTCAACATTTATGCCGCCACAATTTCGAAGCCGATATCTTTCTGAAATAGCCGTATTAAATGGTGTCATTAATGCAACTGGCAAAGCACAACTTGAAGGCCTCTCCATTGTAATGTCTTTAGAAAAAAACGCGGATGATTATCTTCCTATATGGAAAACACAATGCTCGGCAAATAATCCTAAGTTACAAAAACAATGTACTGAAATATTCAAATCACATTAATACGTTGTCGATATTAGGGAGCATTCACATTGAATGTTCCTTACTCTAAACAACATAAGACAACACTAATAAAATAAATATAAAAGGTGAATAATGGATATCACACACTCAGCAACAGAATTTATTGAACATCTATTACGCCATAGCATTTTAATGCGTGTCTCTGATTTACATATTGAACCTCAACAATTCAATTTTAGAATTAGAGCCAGAATAGATAGCCATTTATATTTATTTTCTCCTCCTCCGAATGAGTTTTCGAAAGAAATAGTGACACGTTTAAAAATATTGGCTAACTTAAATATTGCAGAAAAACGCTTACCTCAAGATGGACAATTTAATTGGTTTTATCATGAAAAAGAATACTCTATACGAATAGCAACACTCCCCACACTTTATGGTGAAAAAGTTGTTTTACGGATTATCAATAATTTACAGCAACCCGAATTAAATCATTTAGGTTTTCAATCTTCTCACTTAGCTTTATTAAAAAAATATTTAAATTTACCGCAAGGAATGATCCTAGTTACAGGACCGACAGGAAGTGGAAAAACACTGACATTATATAGCTGCTTACACTATTTAAATAAAGATAACCGCAATATAAATAGTGTCGAAGATCCCATTGAATTACCGATAAATGGGGTTAATCAAATTCAAATTTGTGAAAAAGCCGGGATCTCATTTACCACAATATTACGCGCACTTTTACGTCAAGATCCGGATATTATAATGGTGGGCGAAATTCGCGATCCATCAACTGCTGAAATGGCAATAAAAACAGCACAAACAGGCCACCTTGTTTTATCCACTTTGCACACTAATTCCGCCAGCGCCACTTTAATGCGATTACACAATTTAGGCATTGCAAAAGATCTTATTCACTCTTGTATCAGTTTGATTATTTCACAGCGATTAGTGCGTTGTTTATGTCCACATTGTAAAACCTGCTTACCCAATAAGAAACAGATTAATATCAAGGAAGAAATTATTGAATTACCGAACTGGCAAGCAATAGGTTGTCAACAATGTTGCTCTGGCTATAAAGGCAGAACAGCAATCTATGACTGTTTTGAACCAACAAAACACACACATGCATCTCCCTATAATTTACTCTATTCAGGTCTTTTATTAATTAAACAAGGAATAACAACACTTGAGGAAGTTTATCAAACACTGGGAGATATTAAATGAGATTACAGAAAATTTATTGTTACGATGCATTAAACTATCAACATGAATGGTGCTCAGGAAACATTCTCGCATCATCAAGTAATGAAGCCTTTATTAAATTAACACAGCAACAAAAAACCCCCATAAGAATACGCTTATACAAAATCGTAATATTTCAAGAAAGTGATAAAAAATATCGTATTCAATTACTTGAACAACTCGCATTATTACTTCACTCCGGCTTAGCACTCCTGCCAGCTTTAACGCTATTAAAAAATGAGTGTCGTTATACTCATTGGCAATGTGTGTTAGACGATATTATTTTTAACTTAATGCAAGGTGGCACATTTTCAAAACAATTAAGCCGTTATCCTGTTTATTTCCCGCTTTCATTAGTACGTTTTATTTTTATTGGTGAAGAAAGCGGAAAACTAGATGAAGTCATTACACTTCAAATCGTACAATTAAAAAAGCGACAAGAGGTAATTAAAAAAATAAAAAAAACGTTTAAATATCCATTTTTTTTACTCGTTATTTTATTTTCTATTACTAGTCTTATGTTGCTATATGTTTTACCTGAATATCAATCTTTATACGGCGCATTTAATACAGAACTTCCCACTTTAACATTAGCACTAATTGCTTTCTCACAATGGTTTTCTAACTATATTGTGATAATGGTCATTTTCTTTATTGGGCTAATGTTGTTTTATCATTTTATTCGCCATTATTCACCGCTCTTTTATTATTATGAACAAGCAACCTTTCTTCATCTACCTTATTTAGGTTCCCTATTAAAAAACCATCAACTCTATCTTATTTTTCAGATAATCAGTATTACACAACAAGCAGGGCTACCATTATTGCAAGGCTTAAAGATTATTATTGAGCAACTCACACATCCTATTTATAAACGCCTACTTTTACAAATGAGTGAGCATATTACACAAGGAAAGTCATTAAGTTCATTTATGAATAACAAGCCTTACTTCCCCCCTATTTGCTATCAATTTATCATTTGTGCAGAGAATTCAGGGCAGTTACTCTATTTTTGTCAGCAATTAAGTGATTGGTTTTATCAACAACTTGACGAGCAGTTAAATACAATCAGTACATGGTTAGAACCGCTACTAATGGCGATAATTGCATTGATTGTTGGTACATTAATCATAGCAATGTATCTTCCTATATTACAGTTAGGTGATACTATACAATGAATCACAAATTTTATGAGTAATATGCTATTGTGAGTTTTCTCGCTAAGTAATTGATTGATGATAATTCTCTTACTGATTATGAGCTAAGGTGTCAGGGTAGCAGAAAATCATCTATCATAATAACCGAATAAAACCTAAATATTGCGGTTATTATCTTGCGATAAAAACAAATTTAGGCTTTAGAATACCCAGGCTAATAGTAAATTTTCATTCATTAAAAACAGATAAACACAATGGCTTATACGGTTGCTCTTACAGGTGGAATAGGGAGTGGTAAAACCACTATTGCCAATGCTTTTGCCTCATTAGGTGTACCTCTTGTTGATGCGGATGTTATTGCTCGATTAGTGGTAGAGCCTCATTCTTTCGGGCTAAATGCATTGCACCAGCATTTTGGTGACAGTATTCTATTACCTGATGGCTCCTTAAACCGAGCCCATCTACGCCAGATTATTTTTCAAAACGATGAAGAAAAAACCTGGGTCAATAATCTTCTTCACCCCTTGATACAGCAAGAGACCCAAAGGCAAATACAACAAATTAAAACTCCATATTTTATTTGGGTTGTTCCTTTATTAATTGAAAATAAATTAACTCACTTAGCCTCTCGTGTTCTTGTCGTTGATGTCACACAAGAAGAACAAATAGCAAGAACGATGAAACGAGATGGCGTAAGTCGGGAGCAAGTGCTCAATATTTTAAAAGCGCAAGCTCAAAGACAAGAACGATTAGCCGTCGCTGATGATATTATTGAAAATCACGATAATAGCCAAAATATAATTGGGAAAGTTAAGCAACTCCATCAGCATTACTTAGAATTAGCTCAACAAGCGTTACAGGACAACTGCCATGAGTGATGACATCACAACAATCATCTTCGAACATCCCCTTAATGAAAAAATGCGTTCATGGCTTAGAATTGAAAACTCATTGATTCAAATTAACAGTTTTCATGCAATTGATTCGTTACCCACTGCACTCTCTTTTTTCCGTGCGATATCAGAATTTATTGAAGTACTTGATCGTGGTGAAATTCGAGCTGAATTGCTTAAAGAATTAGAAAAAAGACAAAAAAAATTACAACAATGGCTTTCATTTCCAAATGTTGATAAAGAGATTGTAACTCAAATTATTAATGAATTGTCCGAAAATGCCGCCGTCTTAAGTCAAGCTCCACGAATTGGCCAGCACTTAAAACAAGATAAAGTGATAAGTTTGGTAAAACAGCGCCTAAGTATTCCAGGCGGATGCTGTAATTTCGATGTGCCAGCATTACATTTGTGGTTAAGTTTGCCTCAAACCATCCGTGACGAAAAATTACACAGTTGGAAGGCAGGCTTATTACCATTACAAAATGCATTAAATAGCTTATTAACGCTCATTCGCCAATCAGATACATTTAAACCTGCATTAAGTCATCGTGGTTTTTACCAAGACAGTGCTGAAGAAGGCGAACTACTACGTATTAAGATAGCTATTGACCACCAGATTTATCCTCAAGTCTCTGGTCACAAAAATCGTTACGCGATCCGCTTCTTACCACTTGATAGTGAAAGTGGAACAATACCGCTAGAACTACCCTTTGAGATTGCTTGTTGCTAACATTGTGCTTATTAATATGAACACCTATCGCGCCAATGAAATCGAGGAGAGATAATGAGCGAAGAATTAATTGTAAAATGTCCAACCTGTCAAACAGAAGTTGTTTGGAATGAAAGTAGCCCTTATCGCCCTTTTTGTAGCAAACGTTGCCAACTGATTGATTTAGGTGAATGGGCTGACGAATCAAAGCGTATTCCAAGCCAAAGCGATATTAATGATAGCGATGACTGGAGTGAAACGCCGCAACCTGAACCTAAAGATTTTTAATGCTCATTATGGACATAAAAAAATAGCCACTCCAATGAGTGGCTATTTTATTTATAACTGCGTTAATTTATATACTTTTACTTTTGTAATAACGCCACAATAGTGCGGTTAGCAGGCGGAAAATCATCAGCATTTAATGAGGCAATAGACGTCCATTTTGAATCTTGCCCTTCTTTGCCATAGGGCGCATTATCCCATTGTGTCACTAAGAAAAAAGATAATGTAATGTGCCTATCTGGAAAATCATGCTCTACCGTTTCAAAAAGCGAGTACTGTGTTACATCAATACCAATCTCTTCTTGTAATTCCCGCACTAACGCCTGCTCAGGGGTTTCTTTATCTTCTAATTTTCCACCTGGAAATTCCCAAAACCCCCCCATATGTGATTTTAAAGGGCGTTGAGTGATAAAGACATTATCGTGTTGATCACAAATAATACCCGCAGCAATATGTAGCTTTTTTTTATCCATTATAGACAACCTATTGAATAGTCCAGTTATTATAACCACTTAATATTATTATAACGTATATCCAATAGCGCGACTCTGGTTTTCTTTTCCTTGATTATCTTGATAAATTAACGATAAATAGGTAAGAATCCAAACTGTGCTAATGTTTGGCAAATAATACCTACAGCACCAAAAGCGATAACAGCATAAATTAATCCTTTCCCCCCCCATACTTTAAAACCTGAGTTTGGAAATTTCTCACGCGCTTTCAGTGCCATCACTGCTGGGCAAATAATTGCCCATATACAAGCAGCCGTTCCCGCATAAGCAATCGCAATTAAGAAACCATTAGGGAAAAGTAAACATAATAGTAAAGGTGGAGTAAAACATAGAATACCCGATTTTAAGCGCCCTGTTTTGTTATCTTCAAATTTTAGTGACGCTAAAATATAGTCGAATAGACCAATCGCTACCCCTAAAAATGAACAGAATACGGCACTAATAGAAAACCATAATAAAAAACCTTCAATATATTTACTATTTAATACAGTATATAAAGAATCGATAAAAGCATCTAAGTTACCGCCTTTTTGGATAATTGTAATAAATTGCTCTCGAGGCAAATTCCCCATTGTGCCAATCATCCAAAGTAAATAAATAACCAAAGCTAAGACACAACCAATAACACAACTTTTTACTACTTTTCTTTCATTTTCATGATAAAGCTTATAAAGACTACAAACATTACCATGATAACCAAAAGAGGTAATAGCATAAGGAATAATGATAAAAATAAAGGGATAAAGATATAATTGACTTTTACCTTCAAAAGTTGCACTAAATAATAAATCACCTCTTGCTTTAAAGAACAATCCAGAAAATGCTAATACAAATAAAACAATCTTAATAAATAAAAATATTGAGGTTAAACGACTTGCACAAGCCCCTCCCCACCATATTGTTGCACCAAGCACTATCGTAAATACAAAGAATATCACTCTAAGATTCAGATTAATGCCATACAATAATGAAGCTTCATGAATTATCGACCCTGCAGCAGAAATATAAGCATAAATTAATATATATAATACAAATATTAATGATGCATTAGCCAGATAACACGCCCATTTAGGTAATAATTCTTTCGATATATGAAAATAGTTTGTTCCTGTGCCATATTTCGATATACATTCAAGAATATAAATTCCAGAATGAAACATAAAGAAGCAGACAATAAATAAAATAAAAAGTGAATTAATAAACCAAGCACCAGACATAATTGTTGGTAGGCTGAACATGCCTGCGCCAATCATGGCGCCACCCAACACAAATCCCCCTACAATAATTGAGGGTTCTTTATTTACCGACTTATTTTCCATTTTTTAGTCCTTACTGAAATAAGGATAGGGCTCTCGCATTGCACGAGAGCCATTATTATTGTGGAGTATTATTTTATTTGATTGGTTTTAATCTAGCAGTAAAGTGTCTTAATACAGGTGGTTCATATTCGAACTCAAGACCTTTAAGTGTTGCAAACTTCTCTTTTAAACCAATCAATGCGTCAGCAATATAATCCATGTGATCGTTTGTATAAACACGACGAGCAATCGTCAAACGCATAAATTCCATATCTGCATGTTTTTGCTCACCTGTCGCTGGGTCACGACCTAATAAGAACGAACCAATTTCAACAGCGCGAACACCAGACTCTAAGTAAAGCGCATTAATTACAGCTTGCGCTGGGAATTGATCACCAGGAATATGTGGCACTAATTTTTTACAATCGACAAAAACCGCATGGCCTCCTGTAGGATATTGAATTGGAATACCCGCTTCACGGAGACGATCCCCCAAATATTGTACCTGACCAATACGATAGTGCAGATACTCTTCTTCTGTTCCCTCTTCTAAACCTTGCACCATTGCCGCCATATCGCGGCCCGCCAGACCACCATATGTGACAAAGCCTTCCATCGGTACACAACGTTGTCTTGCTAACGTGAATATTTCTTCATTATCACGAATAGAAACTAAACCACCAATATTTAACAATGGATCTTTTTTCGCTGACATGGTTAAAGCGTCAGCATATTTATACATGTCCAAAATAACTTCTTTGATGGTTGCATTTTTATATTTAGGATCACGCTGTTTAATGAAATACGCATTTTCACAGAAACGCGCTGAGTCCATCACAACAAAAATACCGTGCTGTTTGGCAATTTCATAAACTTCTTTTAAATTATCCATTGCAACAGGCTGACCTCCAGCACTATTACAGGTCACTGTTGAAACAATAGCGACAATATTATCAGCACCATGTTTAGCTATATTTTCTTTTAATTTAGCAATATCAAAATTGCCTTTCCAGTCATCATAAGTTTCTGAATCAAACGCTTTTTCAGTTACAATATTAATGGCTTTACAGCCATTTAATTCAACGTGTGCAGCTGTTGTGTCAAAATGGAAGTTAGAAATAAAAACAGGGTTTTTCGCTTTTCCATCTTTTTGTTTATATTTTAATAATACTGGGAAAAGAATATTTTCAGCACCACGCCCTTGGTGAGCAGGAATAATATAATCGTAGTTAAATAACTCTTTGGCTTTGTCTTTTAAATCATAATAGTTTCTTGAGCCCGCATAAGCTTCATCACCTGTAATCATTGCTGCCCACTGATGATCACTCATTGCGTTAGTACCAGAGTCTGTTAATAAATCAATATAAACAGCATCGCTCGGTAATAGAAATGGGTTATATCCAGCTTCTTTTAATGCAGCTTCACGTTCTTCTCTTGATGGAACACGAATTTTTTCTACCATTTTAATACGGAATGGTTCTACGATTCTTTTAGCCATGATAATACCTTTAATATATATTAAATTATAAAATTAAAAATAAATAAAATAGTCTTCCCATTTAAAAAATGAGAAAAGAGTATTACTTTATTTTGGATAGATATAAAAAAGGATTATTTTTCAGGAAAGAAGAAGGCGAGTTCAGAATCAATATTAAACCATTTCTTCAATCTGAAGAAACCTCTTAATATTATCAAAACATTAAATGATGAGAACATACTTTAACCCTTATCGTCAGGAAATAGTACAATTTACATGCTAATTTATATAACAGTTAAACTAAATTAGTAATATAACAATAGTATATTTCGGACAAAAATCACATTATTTACTTTTTCATTATGAATTAACGTGATCACAATCACTTCTTTAATTCGTCAATAAATTATTTTTTATAGTTTGTAATTTTTATTGATATCATTAAGTGTCAATACTTGTATTTAAATTACATATTCATAATCTTAAAATGAAAATTCAATAAACTTACTTTTTATCATGATTAATCACTTAACAATAAAGACATGATATTTTTACTTTTATAAACCTTTTTTTATTCATTAAAATGAAATAATAATTCATGAAATTTTTATTTCATAATACAACATCAATAAACTTATAAATAACAAATGAAAAGGGATTAACTTTTCATTTTCTATTTACTAGAACCTCCTCTCATTATTTTTCTTTTCTTTATAAAAAATAAAAAACTGTGAATAAATATAGAAAAATTGATGTTAGTTTAGACAGGAGAAAAAATAACACTCTAGATTATAACCATGAAAATCAATACGGTAGGTAAAATTCAATTAAATCATTTGTTTGATTAATACTACTCCCAACATTAATCATTTTAGTTATGTCGATATTTTATATTAAAACCAATGGAAATTTATCTTTATTTCATCGATTTTTAATTTCTTTTCATATTGAGAGTGACCGGTATTTATTATTTTCAAATTAACGATAATATAAAAACATTAATTATTATCTTGCTATATTTAAGCCATATTATTTATATTTGAATTAATACCTTTATATTGAGGTAAAATGAGAAAAAAAGTTATTTTATTAACACTATTAAGTGGGTTTTCAGCCAGTGGATTAACAGCAAATGATGCCAATTATTTAGGCTCAATGGGAGAATCGCGACGCGCGTTACAAGATAGCCAACGTGAAATAAATCAACTGATAGAACAAAATCGCTATCAACAACTCCAAGAAAACACATTAGATGCCTCACCCCCGCCTACACTTATTACTGAATCAGAGCATTGCTTACCTATAAATGGTGTTTATGTTCAAGGCATTACTTTGCTTAATGATAAAGATCTTGATGCACTATCACCATTACCAGAGCAATGTATTAAAAGTGCTGACATTAACCGTTTAGTCAAAGAGTTAACCCAACGCTACCTTCAACATGGTTATATCACTGCCAGAATACAATTTTTACGTCCTAATGAAGAGCAACAGCTTGGATTGTATGTTATCGAGGGTTTCATTGAAAAAATACAAGGTGGTGACCGAGGCGTTAACACGACGTTACTGTTCCCTCAAGTTGAAGGCGAGCCTCTAAAGCTATCAAAACTTGATCAAGGTCTGGATCAAGCAAACCGTTTGCAATCCAATAAAGTTAAACTGGATATATTACCAGGTACACAATTGGGTGGATCTATTATTCAGCTCACCAATCAACGCCAAGCACCGTGGCATTTGAATGTTTCGAGTGATAATTATGGACAGAAAAACTCAGGGCGCTGGTTAGTTCGTACTAATGCAAGCTTAGACAGTCCATTGGGATTATCCGATTTTGTCAGCGTCAATGCCAGCATCACCACAGACAACCCAAACACACGCTTTAACCGCGCTTACACTCTACTCTATTCTTTACCTTATGGTGCATTGACATTCAGCACTTTTGGTAGCTATTCGGAGTATGAGTTTCATCAGGCATTACAAACACGCACCGTACGCTTATCCGGTAATACCACACAAGTGGGTTTAAGGGGGGATTACGCTTTTTATCGTAGTCAAAAACAGATAGATACCTTAAACATGCAGGTAACTCATAAACGGATACGTAACTATTTCAGTCAAATACGTCTTGATCTAAGTAGCCCTGCACTCACAACTGTAGAGCTCGGTATCAACCATTTACACATTATCCCCAACGGCGTTGTGAGTGTTAATTTAAGTGCAGAAAAAGCCATTAGTTGGTTTGGTGCAGATGAATCACCACGTGTTGCTAATGGCAATGGTAATGACTATCGCTTTACAAAAGTTAAGCTTTTTGCCAATTGGCAACACCGTTTTTCATTGTCAGATTCTACATTTTTATTCAACAGCGCTTTCTTTGGTCAATATAGCCCTGACACCTTACCCGGTGTTGAATGGCTCAGTTTAACCGATAAAAATGCGATCCGTGGTTTTGATCAAAGCACTCTTTCCGGGGATAACGGAGGTTATTTACGTAATACTCTTTCTTATCCTTATCGAATAAACACCTTTTCAATCACCCCTCGAATTGGCCTAGATGCAGGTCGTGTTCAACAACATGGCAACTATGAAGGATGGCGTAGTGGCTATGGGCTAAGTTCGGGCTTAAATCTTCAATATCAAAAAGCACAATTTGATATCGATGTCGCTAAGGGGCATTTGCTTTACAACCAAACGAATTCCAATAAAACCAAAGACCCTACTCAAGTGTTAGTTAGATTTTCATATTTATTTTGATCCACACTCATAGCAATAAACGGAGAAAACTCTATGAACTCAAAAAACTTCAAGCTCTCTCCTTCGGGTAGGCTTGCTGCATCTTTAGCGATTATTTTCGTCTCACTAAATGCATATGCTGGCGGTATTGTTCCTGATTCGGGCAATCAAGGACCGAATGTTTCATCTGTCAATGGTGGCACTCAAGTCATTAATATCGTTACACCAAATAGTGAAGGTATTTCTCACAACCAATATCAAGATTTTAATGTAGGCAAACCTGGCGCTGTTTTTAATAACGCCTTAGAAGCTGGACAATCACAGCTAGCAGGGCAATTAAATGCCAATAGTAATTTAAATGGGCAAGCCGCCTCTTTAATTTTAAATGAAGTTGTTAGTCGTAACCCATCATTTTTACTAGGTCAACAAGAAGTCTTTGGTATTGCTGCGGAATATGTCCTTTCTAACCCAAATGGCATCACCTGCGATGGTTGTGGATTTATTAATACCAGTCGCTCTTCTTTAGTCGTAGGTAATCCACTGTTTGAAAACGGTCAGTTGAAAGGATATAGCACGCTTAATAACACGAATTTACTTTCTATTGGTAAAAACGGTTTATATGCACCAGGTCTTTTAGATCTAATTGCACCACGTATTGATAGCAAAGGAAAAATAACTGCTGCTGAAATTTCAGCGTTAACAGGACAAAACACCTTCTCTCAACGTTTTGATATTCTTTCATCACAAAAACCAACTTCTGCATTAGATAGCTATTTCTTCGGAAGTATGCAATCTGGCCGTATTCGTATTATTAATACCGCAGAAGGAAGTGGTGTTAAATTAACGGGTAAATTTGTTGCTGATAATGAACTAAGCGTAAAAGCTGATAATATTCAAACAGATAGCCAAGTTCGTTTCGATAATTTCGATAAAGATGGCAGTGAAAACTACCAAAATTACCGTGGTGGTATCGCAGTTAATAATAGTGGTTCAAGCCAAACTCTAACAAAAACAGAGTTAAAAGGTAAAAACATCACATTAGTGGCTGATAATAAAAATCAAATCAAAGCCTCTGATTTAATGGGTGATGATATTTTATTACAAGGCGCTCATTTAACTGTTGATGGAAAACAGCTACAACAAAAAGAGACTGATACCGACAATCGCTGGTTCTATTCTTGGCAGTATGATGTCACTAAAGAAAAAGAACTCGTACAACAAGTTGGTAGCCATATTGATGCCAAAAATAGTGCAACATTAACGGCAACTCAAGGTGATGTAACACTTGAAGGGGCCAAAGTTAATGCGGGTAACACACTGGCAATTAATGCTAATCAAGATATTAATATCAACGGATTAGTTGAGAAAGAAAATCGCAGTGAAAATGGCTACAAGCGTAACCATACTTCTCGCTTAGAAACCGGTAGCTGGAGCAATAGCCATCAAACAGAAACCTTAAAAGGCAGTGAGTTGACTGCGGGTAAAACACTAGGTTTAAATGCTGAAGGCTCTGTTACTGCCCAAGGTGCAAAATTACATTCTAATGAGAATGTTATTGTTAATGCTAAAGAGAACATCAATCTTAATGTTCAAAATACCAATAATGATAAAACCGTAACTGACAATCATGTCGTTTGGGGTGGTATCGGCGGTGGTAATAATAAGAACAATAACAATAAACAAGAAGTCAGCCATTCAACACAATTAACTGCAGATGGGCAACTGTTACTAGCCGCAGAGAATAGTGTCAAAATCACCGGAAGCCAAGTCAAAGGCAACCAAGGGGCATTTGTTAAAACGACCCAAGGTGATGTTGTTATTGATAATGCAATTAGCGAAACCATCACAAAAACTGATGAACGTACAGGTACAGCTTTTAACATTACTAAGAATTCTCACAAAAACGAGACTAATCAACAACTTTCAACCGGCAGTGAATTAGTGTCTGATGCACAGTTAACCGTTGTCAGTGGGAAAGATGTCAATGTCATCGGTAGCTTAATTAAAAGTGCTGAAGAATTAGGTATTGAATCTTTAGGTGATATCAACGTTAAATCAGCACAGCAAACCACAAAAATCAATGATGAAAAAACATCCTTAGAAATCACTGGTCATGCGAAAGAAGTTGAAGATAAGCAATATAGTGCTGGTTTTCATATCACTCATACATCCAATAAGAACAATAGTACAGAGACTGAACAAGTCGGCTCTACTCTTAGTGGTGGCAGTGTTAAAATTCAAGCAGATAAAGATGTCACTTTTGCTGGTTCTGATTTAAAAACAACGGCAGGTAATGCCACGGTGTCTGGTGATAATGTTGCTTTTGTTTCAACAGAAAACAAAAAAGAGACTGACAGTACAGATAGAACCATTTCGGGTGGCTTTAGCTATACCGGTGGTGTCGATAAAATCGGTAGTAAAGCTGATTTCCAATATGACAAACAGCATACAACAACCGAAATCACCAAAAATAAAGGTAGCGAAACTCAAGTTGCAGGTGATTTAACAATTACAGCAAACAAAGATGTAACGCACCAAGGCGCATCACACAAAGTTGATGGTGCTTATAAAGAATCGGGTGAAAATATCAATCACCTTGCCGTCAATGACAGTGCAATCTCTAAAACAGATACCTTAAATGTGGGTGTTGATGTAGGTGTTAATCTTGATTATAGCGGTGTCACTAAACCAATTAAGAAAGCCGTTGAAGATGGTGTTGATGTTACTAATCCAGACAGCAACAAAGGTATTGAGAAAAAAGTCACTTTTAAAGATGCCATTAGTAATCTTGCTAACTTAAGTAGCTTAGAAGCACCTAATGTAGGCGTTAACGTTGGTGTAAAAGGTGGAGGAAGCCAGAAGTCACAAAGCGATAGCCAAGCAGTTTCAACCTCTATTACTGCCGGAAAAATCAACACTGACAGCAATAACACCTTACATGACCAAGGAACTCATTATCAATCAACGCAAGGTGATGTTGCGCTAACAGCAAATACACATACCAGTGAAGCTACGCAAAACAAACACCAAGTATCTTTCCATGAAACAACTGGTGGTGGTCAAGTTGGTGTCAGCACCAAAACAGGCAATGACATTACTGTAGCCATTAAAGGTGAAGGTAAAACCACTGACACTAGCTTAACCATAGCAAAAGCCGAAGGTAGCCAAATTAACTCAGCGGGTCATATCAATATTAATGTGCGTGAAGATGCACATTATGAAGGTGCTAAGTTTGACGCTCAAAATGGTAAAACTGTCATTAACGCTGGGGGAGATTTAACGCTTGCACAAGCAACAGATACTCATACTGAAAGCCAGAATAGCGTAAATGGTAGTGCAAACCTAAAAGTAGGTACAACACCAGACAGTAAAGATTATGGTGGTGGCTTTAAAGCAGGTGGTGCAAATCATCAAAAAGATCAAACAACAGCACAAGCGGGATCTGTGAATGGTTCCCAAGGTATCGAGCTAAACTCAGGTCATAATCTGACGTTACAAGGTACTCATATTACCAGTGAAAACGATGTTACTTTAACCGCAACTAACAAGGTTGATTTCCAAGCAACTGAATCTCAACGCACTGAAACAGGTAAAAATTTATCAGGTGGATTACAAGCGGGCTTTGGTCAGAAAGCAGGCGAAGAATCGTCTTCTATCAGTGGATTAGGTGGTGCTGAATTTGCTATCGGTAAACAAGATGAGAAAACAGTATCTCGTGAAGGTGGTACAATTACCAACCAAGGCAATTTAACAGTTAATGGTAGCTCTATTAATCTTCAAGGCACTAAAGTTAATAGTAAAGAGACACAATTAACCTCCCAATCTGGTGATACTACGCTGACATCAGCACAATCTACAGATTACAAAAATAATTGGAGTGTCGATATCGCCTTAAATGGCGAACAAACCAATACCACACCAAAAGAAGTGACTGAAGAAAATCCAACCTCTTCTATCCATAATATTGGTGGTAAAGTACTGGTAAATGTTGAAGATCAACAAAAATCCACACATCAAAACACGGTTATAGAAACAGGAACATTAACCGTAAACAGTGATAAAAACCTCACTCTTTCGGGTGCTAATGTTTCTGCAGATAACGTAACAGGCCATGTTGGTGGTGACTTTACAGTGACTAGCCAAAAAGACAGCGATCGCCATGTCAGTGTTGATGTCAATGTAGGCTATAACCACAACAATGATCCTGAATCTAGCCAAGTTGATAAAACAGCAAAAGCGGGTGGATCATTATTAGAAAATACGATCAAAGAGACTATTGATTCAGGAATTAAATCTGCAACAGATGTTATTTCTGATAAATATAATTCACTCTCTTCAAGTATCGCAGATAAAACCGGTATCAGTGGCGAAACAAAAGCTAAAATTGACAACGGTGTTAACTATGTCGGTAATGGTATTAAAAATATTGTCACTGGCGCAGAAGGTCATACCGCCAATGCCGATATCAAGGTCTCTCATATTGACAATGATGCAGTTACCGAAACTACAACCTTAACAAGCAAAAATGACATTTCATTAAATGTCAGTGGCACAACTAAACTTACAGGTGCTGAAGTAAAAAGCGAACAAGGCCAGATTGATTTAGGCGGTAGCAACGTTCAATTAAATAATATTGAAGGTCACCATTACGAAGCGGGTGCAGATCTTGATCTGAAATCATCAGCTGTTGATTTAGTGAAACAACTTTCAAGCGGTGATTTATCATTAAAATCACCGATTAAAGTCAATGAAACTGTAAACACAAAATCCTCTATTTCTGAAAAATAATAGATACTTTATGAAAGAGTAATGCCTATTCTTTTGTAAGCCACCCCGCTTATTATAATAAGCGGGGTTTTTATCTCTCTATTTTAGTCTCTTCTTTTCCCATAAATTCACAATTTTTACATATTCTAAAAACACTCAAATAAACATAATTATTTGAATTAAAAGTAAAATAGCCATTAAAACTGTAAAAAATAAATTAATGCATAACCCTTAACCTTCCCCTAATGGTAAAGTTTAAGCTTAATTTCATACCCTATTTAAGAGGAGAATTCTAATGGATACGAAGACAACGTTGTCCTCTGCCAACCGACTGAGTTTACCTGTAGAAGGAATGACATGTGCTTCATGTGGTACAATTAATAAAACAGGAGCTTTAACGTCACTAAAGTCGGTTCAAATACCGTTTTGGCACAAATTATTCGCTTAGTGGGATAACAGAGAACGCGCCAGTGCAGATGTGAAATCTATTGCGCTCTCCCATATTGAAGCGCTCAATCGTAAGATTGCAGAATTACAACAAATGACAAAAACATTAGAACATTTAGTCAAAGATTGCCAAAGTGATAACAATCCTGATTGCCCCATTATTGCAGGATTAATCGAGCCCGGATCGGGATCTGAAAGTCAAAAAACAAAAACTCATCTCTCACATTTGCACTCTTCAATTTAGTTTTTTTCTATCAACAATAAAAAATCCCGCTTAATAATAAGCGGGATTTTCTTATTCAACGAAAAGCTAAATAACCATTATTATCAACAGATAAATTAACCTAATTGACCATGACAATGCTTAAATTTCTTACCCGATCCACAAGGGCATGGCTCATTACGTCCTACTTTTTTACCCGCCGCAACTTGACCATCTACCGCTGACATTTGAGACTCTTTTGTCACTTCATGGCTTAATTGCTGTTGTTTTGCTAGACGCTCGGCTTCTTCACGGCGACGACGTTCTAACTCTTCAACTTCTTCTGGTAAACGAACCTGGACTTTGCTTAGTGTGCTTATCACTTCATATTTCAGTGATTCCAACATGTTAGCAAACATAGCGAACGATTCACGTTTGTACTCTTGTTTCGGATCTTTTTGTGCGTAACCACGTAAGTGGATACCTTGACGTAAATAATCCATCGCTGCCAAGTGCTCTTTCCACAGTGAATCCAGTGTTTGTAACATCACGCCTTTTTCAAAGTTACGCATCATTTCAGCACTAACGATTTCTTCTTTTGCTTTGTAAACTTCGATCGATTTTTCTAGGATACGTTCACGTAATGTTTCTTCATGTAACTCAGGCTCTTTATCTAACCACTCTTTAATTGGTAAATTCAAATCAAAATCTTTTTGTAGACATGCAGTTAACCCTTCAATATCCCACATTTCTTCCAGTGATTGAGGTGGAATATAGTTATCGATCATCGTAGTGAAGACATCTTGACGAATACTGTCGATAGTTTCACTGACGTCTGCTACATCAAGTAATTCGTTACGTTGAGTATAAATTGCACGACGCTGATCATTAGCTACATCATCATATTCAAGTAATTGTTTACGAATATCAAAGTTGCGGTTTTCTACTTTACGTTGTGCATTGGCAATCGCTTTAGTTACCCAAGGGTGCTCAATCGCTTCGGTTTCATTCATACCTAATTTACGCATCATGCCAGATACTTTATCTGAAGCAAAAATACGCATTAAAGAGTCTTCCATAGATAAATAGAAACGAGAAGAACCTTCATCACCTTGACGACCCGCACGACCACGTAACTGGTTATCAATACGGCGTGACTCATGACGTTCAGTACCAATGATATGTAAACCACCTGAAGCTAATACTGCGTCATGGCGCTCTTTCCATTTCGCTTTGATTTCTTCAATTTGTTCTTCTGTTGGCTCATCAAGTTTAGCCACTTCAGTTTGCCAACTCCCCCCCAACACGATATCAGTACCACGACCTGCCATGTTAGTTGCAATAGTCACGGCAGAAGGTAAACCTGCGTTAGCAATAATATCAGCTTCCATTGCGTGGAATTTCGCATTCAGCACGTTATGGTGAACATTGGCCTTCGTTAACGCATTAGAGATTTCTTCTGACTTTTCAATTGAGATAGTACCAACAAGTACAGGTTGGCCATTCTTGGTACGTTCACGAATATCTTCGATAATGGCAGCAAATTTACCTTGTTCATTCATATAAACTAAGTCAGGGAGATCTTTACGTACCATTGGGCGGTTAGTTGGGATAACAATAGTTTCTAAGCGATAGATAGAGTTAAATTCAAACGCTTCAGTATCCGCAGTACCGGTCATCCCTGCTAATTTTTCGTATAAACGGAAATAATTTTGGAATGTGATTGACGCTAATGTTTGATTCTCATTTTGGATCTTCACACCTTCTTTGGCTTCAACCGCTTGGTGTAAACCATCAGACCAGCGACGACCTTGCATTGTACGACCAGTATGTTCGTCAACAATAATAACTTCGCCATCTTTAACAATGTAGTCAACGTCTTTGGTAAACAGCGCATGAGCACGTAATGCAGCAGTCACATGGTGCATTAACATAATATTCGCCGGTGAGTATAAAGACTCACCTTCTTTCATCATGCCAGCATCTGCTAATAAGCCTTCAATTTTAACTAGGCCACGTTCTGTGATATTCACTTGACGTGTTTTTTCATCAACAGAGTAATCACCTTCACCTTGGAAAGTATCTGAGTCTTCTTTTTCTTGAGGAACCAAATGAGGGATCACTTTATTCATTTGGATATAAAGCTCAGAACTGTCTTCTGCTGGGCCTGAAATGATCAGTGGTGTTCGCGCTTCATCGATTAAGATTGAGTCAACCTCATCCACTAATGCATAGTGTAATTTACGTTGAACACGCTCTTGTGGGCTAAATGCCATGTTGTCACGTAAGTAATCAAAACCAAATTCGTTGTTCGTACCGTAAGTAATGTCGGCATTATAGGCTTCGCGTTTTACTGGTGGCGCCATATTCGGCAAGTTGATACCAACGCTTAAACCTAAGAATTCAAACAGAGGACGGTTATTTTCGGCGTCACGTTGTGCCAAGTAATCATTGACGGTAACAACGTGAACCCCTTTACCTGATAGTGCATTTAAGTATGCAGGTAATGTTGCGGTTAATGTTTTACCTTCACCGGTACGCATTTCTGCAATACAACGCTCATTCAGTACCATACCACCGATTAACTGCACATCGAAATGGCGCATACCAAAGACACGTTTACTGGCTTCACGCACAGTTGCAAACGCTTCGGGTAAAATATCTTCTTCTTTTTCACCCTTTTTTAAGCGCTCACGAAATTCGTTCGTTTTTGCTTTTAACTCATCATCTGTCAGTTTTTCAAATTCTGGCTCAAGTTTATTAATTTCATTAACAACTTTGCGCATACGGCGGATAGTACGATCGTTACGGCTACCAAAAATCTTGGTTACAATTTTACCTAACATAAATCTTTATTCTCATTTATGGCGTGAAAACGCCGAAAAAAGCCTCTGTTTTTATGTTTTAACAGAGATAATCATAATCTTATTAGATTATATGACTCAATTAAGCCGTTAGGTAAGGTCCAGCGCGGATCCCGCGGATTTGTGCAAGCCATAATCCGGTATGATAGGAAGTGGTGCTCTGTGCTAAAGTATAGCCAGAAAGCGGTAAATGGGTTAATGCTGTTGAGGACGTGTCTGTCAATAAAGCATACAGAGTATCAAGCATGACCTCTGCAACATGAGAAACAGGAGACGGCTCATCTTTGGCCTTTACCATCAACTCAGGAGAATTAATAGTGAATGCAAAAGAAAGCTGTTTAATGACATTTTTTACTGCGTGCTGTTGCCAGTAATTAAAGGTGAAGGATGAGGCAGGATTCTGTACACTTTGACGTAAAAATAGGTTATCAAACGCAATAAGTGCCTGACTCTGGCGATTCTGTGAGGAAGGTGTATCTGTTTGTTGTGGATTTTCGGCATGGGCAGACAACAGCGAAGGTATTCCAATACCTGCTGCTACCATCCCTAAAAGCAGATGCGACCAAAAATATCGCCTGCCAAACTGTCGCCAAAAACTTATAATGCTCATTAACCTTCGTTGCTCATTAATTTTTATTTTGTGGAGTCAAAATCTATGCGGGATAGTTACCCACAATCATTGGAAAAAATCTTCATCGAACTTGAAGGTTCCAATAAAAATACATTACAACTCATTCAACAGCGTGCAACGATTTTACTAAAATTAAATCGCGCCGTCATGGGCCTTTTACCTATTCCTTTACAAGATAAATGCCGTGTCGCCAATTATCGCAACGCTATTTTAATTATTGAAGTCGCAAACGCAAGTTGGTTAACTCGATTACGTTATGAGACGCCATCATTACTTTCTGCATTAAGACAAGAAATTTTACCATCCTTATCCTCAATAGACATCAAAATAAATCCGACTTTAGGAATAAAACCGGAAAAAAGATCTTTAATATCATCATTAAAAGAACAAGAGCCTACAAAGAGACGTCATTTAAGTTTAGAAAGTGCTCAATCATTAAAGTATTTAGCGCAGAAAAGCCCGAAGAAATTAAGAGAGAAATTAGAACGGTTGGCTGCACTTGCCGGAGAGAGTACAAGTGCAACCAAAGATGAACGTTAATTAGAGATAATTAACGTACTTCCATCACTGGAATTAAGCAAAAACCATTGAAGGAGCTTTAAATGCCACCGGCATTTGTGCTTCGTCTTCAAATGTGACAAATTCCCACGCAGACTCTTTTGCTAATACCGCTTGGAGTAATTTATTGTTTAATGCGTGACCTGATTTAAACGCAGTGAATTCACCGATAATGTTATAACCACACATAAATAAATCACCGATTGCATCCAACATTTTGTGACGAACAAATTCATCTTCAAAACGTAAACCATCGTCGTTGAGAACACGATAATCATCAACTACAATCGCACAATCGAAGCTTCCGCCTAAACACAATCCTTTAGATTGCAAATATTCGATATCACGCATAAACCCAAAAGTACGAGCACGGCTAATTTGGCTCATGAAGGATTCTGCTGAAAAATCTAATTTATAACGCTGTGTACTTGCATCAATGGCTGGGTGATTAAAATCAATAGTGAAATCTAATTTAAACCCATTGTATGGACGCATTTCTGCCCATTTATCGCCATCTTCAACACGCACTGTTTCTTTGATGCGAATGAATTTCTTCGCAGTACGAAGTTCTTCAATACCTGCATCTAGTAACAAGAAAACAAAAGGTGCTGCACTTCCATCCATAATTGGAATTTCAGGTGCATTCACTTCAATTACGATATTATCAATGCCTAAACCAGCCAGTGCTGCGTTTAAATGCTCAACGGTTGAGATACGCACATCATCTTCGTTAACTAAGCAAGTACAAAGCATAGTGTCACGAACTGATTTTGCATCTGCTGGAAAATCCACCGGTGGATTTAAATCAGTACGACGGTAGATGACCCCAGTATTTGCTGGCGCCGGACGCATTGTAAGCGTAACTTTTTTACCTGTGTGAAGCCCCACACCAGTTGCTTGTACAATTCGTTTTAATGTCCGTTGTTTGATCATCATTTTATCTCGCAATGTTATCCGTCCTACCAATCATTATACTTATAATTGGCAGGACAGTTTAGCACAAAAAGCGGAGATGCCAATCTTTTTGGCGATTAATCAGCCTGTTTTCTCAGGAACGCAGGGATATCTAAATAATCGGGCTCTTTATTCGCCTGAGTAGATTGTTCGTTAACGGCTTTTGCTGCTGGCTTGCTTTCTTCTACAGTTGAAAAAGAAGACATGCTATTTTGCATTTGCTGATAACGATTCTCCATTGCGCTTTGCTGATTTTGCTTATTCGTTACCAGCGTAATTTCTGGACGTTTGTCCATGCCGATACCTGTTGCAACGACAGTTACACGCAGTTCATCATTCATTTCTGGATCAAGGGATGTACCGATAACCACAGTTGCGTTGTCTGATGCAAATGCACGAATGGTATTACCCACTGTTTCAAATTCATCAAGACGTAAATCAAAGCCTGCAGTAATATTGACTAATACACCACGCGCACCAGACAGGTCGATATCTTCCAATAATGGACTTGAAATCGCCATTTCTGCGGCTTCTTCAGCGCGATCTTCACCTTTAGCAGCACCAGAGCCCATCATGGCATAGCCCATCTCGGACATCACTGTTCTTACGTCGGCAAAGTCAACGTTCATTAAACCAGGGCGGGTAATTAGCTCTGCAATACCTTGGACTGCGCCTTTTAACACATCATTAGCAGCACCAAACGCATCTAATAATGAAATACCACGGCCCAATACTTTTAATAGTTTGTCATTAGGAATAGTGATTAATGAATCAACATGTTTTGATAACTCAGTAATACCTTGTTCCGCAAATGCCATCCGTTTTTTGCCTTCAAAATTAAAAGGCTTAGTCACTACAGCAACGGTCAAAATACCTAATTCTTTAGCAACTTCAGCAACAACTGGCGCAGCACCAGTACCCGTACCGCCCCCCATACCGGCTGCAATAAAGACCATATCGGCACCTTCAAGCGCTGCACGTAGCGCTTCACGGTCTTCTTCTGCGGCATTACGACCCACTTCAGGGTTTGCACCTGCACCTAAGCCTTTCGTAATGGCATTACCAATTTGGATAGTTTGTCCGACTGCTGTTTTACGTAACGCTTGAGCATCCGTATTGACTGCAAAGAAATCTACACCTTCAATACGTTCACGAACCATGTGCTCAACCGCATTACCGCCGCCGCCACCAACGCCGATGACTTTAATCACCGCATCGTTGGTTAATTCCATAGGTTCAAACATAATTTCTCTCCGTTTTGTGCCTTCTTAGGGTCGCTTGCTCAAACGACCTCTTTTTAAATTTGTCTGATTATTAAAACTCTCTTTTTAGCCAACTGGTAAGTTTCTTAAACAAACCACTGACAGCAGAGCGTTTTTCGGTTTCTGTTTCCTCACCAAAGTGGGATTCTTTACCGTAATGCAAGAGCCCAACGGCTGTTGAGTAGTAGGGATCCTGCGCATAATCTGTTAGCCCGGTAATATTTAACGGTTTACCGATCCGTACTTGCGTGTGAAAAACACGTTGAGCACATTCAACAAGTCCATCAATCTGTGCAGCACCACCTGTTAGCACAATACCTGCGGCTAAATGATGCTTAATCCCTTGCTGACGTAATTGTTCTTGAACTTTTAAAATCTCTTCATTAACAAGATTGAGCAATTCGGTATAACGAGGCTCAATCACCTCCGCAAGGGTTTGTCGTTGCAGACTTCTTGGTGGCCTGCCTCCGACACTAGGAACTTCGACATTTTCATCTTTACCGACTAAAGAGCCTAATGCACAACCATGGCGAACTTTGATAGCTTCAGCATCATTTGGGGGTGTACCAAATGCATAAGCGATATCACTCGTTACCACATTGCCAGCATAAGGAATAACGCGAGTATGTCTTAATGCCCCACCGGTATAAATTGCGATATCCATTGTACCGCCACCAATATCAACAACACACACACCGAGTTCACGTTCATCTTCTGTCAATACAGCGAAACTTGAAGCCAATCCTGCAAAAATCAGTTGATCTACCTTTAACCCACAGCGTTCAACTGCTTTTACAATATTCTTTGCCATATCGTTATGGCAGGTAATTAAATGAACTTTAGCTTGCATACGTACACCCGATAATCCAACAGGGTTTTTGATCCCTTCTTGATAATCAATGGCATACTCTTGCGGTATAACGTGTAAAACACGATGTTCATCTTTTACTTTGACGGATTTCGCAGTATGAACCACGCTATCAACATCATCTTGAGTCACTTCTTCTTCTGAAATTGGCACCATACCAATCTCATTTTGGCAACTGATATGCTTACCTGATAACGCCAAATACACTGAAGATATTTGACAATCAGCCATCAATTCAGCCTGATCTACCGCCCGTTGTACACATTTCACGACGGATTCAAGATCATTAACACCACCTTTATCCATGCCTCGAGATGGACAACTTCCCACCCCGATAATATTCACTACACCATCAGGCAGGATCTCACCGACAAGGGTGGCTACTTTGGCCGTACCAATCTCAAGACCAACTACTAATTTTCTGTCCGTCGCTTTGATCATTATTGTTCTGCCTTCGCCTTCATCGTGTCATCTGCCACGTCTTGTTTATTCATTCTCAAGTAATAAAGGAGCCCATCCGACTGCACCACCACTGTCATAACGCAGATCAACATAATCAACTCGTTTATCTGTTTGTTGTTGCAGTATCGGATACAACTCAATAAAGCGAGCGATCCGTTTTTCGTTATCCTTACGACCTAACTCCAATCGGACATCATTGTCTAAAACTAATTGCCATCCTTGACGAGCAGACATTGACGCTGCTTTTAAATTCAGGTTACTCGCAAGAAGTTGATCTCGCATTGCTACATAACCTGATAACACCATTTTTTCACTTCCTTGAGGGCCATATAACAAAGGGTAATTACCTTTAGTTTCCAATTGCGTTGGCAGACTGAAAACACGCCCTTCTTTATCAAGAAAGTAAGTATCATTCCAGCGAGTAAAGGGAACATACTCTACCAGATGGATTTTAAGTTCGTCTGGCCACTGTTTACGCACAGTGACTTGCCTAATCCATGGCATACGTTCAATTTGTTGCTGAATGATATTCACATCCTGTGTCATAAATGTGCCAGGTTGTCCTAAAGATAAAATCGCCTGACGCACATCATCATTCGTTGTGTAATGCCGCTCGCCAGTTAATACAAGTTTTGAGATGGGAAGACGATTTGCATCTTTCATCCAATTAACGACTTGTATTCCCCCCCAAACGATAGTGGCAATCACACATAAGAAAAAGATTAATCCTGATAAATAAGTACCATTACTCGGCCTGTCAGAATGCTGTTTCTCTTTGTGCTCTTTTATATTTAGCGCTGCTTGTGACATATTAACCCACTAACTCCTGAGCAACGTTTAAACAAGAGAATCGCCCACCCTTTTGTCCGATATTCCTTCGATTAATACTTTTCCTACATATATATACTTTATGAACACCTTTAGGTTTGATAATTAAATCACTAAATTGTTCAATCTGTTGAGAATTATTTACTTTAAAAGAAGAAATTGCGAATTTTTCTGCGTTTTTCTTACTTTTTAACTGAAATTTTTTCTCAATACGGTTTTGAGCAAGCGAATTCTCGATCATTTTTTTCGCCAATACTGTGTTATTTTTCTCATAACATCTCATCATTACAGCGAGTTGATTACCCATTTCACCATAAATGATGTTCACTTGCTCAAACATCCGCCTTAATCCTCGCTTAAAGATGGCTGTAATTTTGTATCTGCTAAGCGACGCGCTATTTTACCAATATTTCCAGCACCTTGAACTAAAACAAGATCATTATCTGTTAATACGCCTGCTAATATTGATGAAATATTATCTACATCAGACACCCAGATAGGATCTAACTTGCCACGCTGGCGAATTGTTCGACAAAGTGAGCGACTATCTGCGCCTGCAATAGGGGGTTCCCCTGCTGCGTAAACATCTGTTAATAATAAAATATCCACCTGATTGAGAACAGTAGCAAAGTCCTCATATAAATCACGTGTACGTGTGTAACGATGCGGTTGAAAAATCATAACTAGGCGCTTATCTGGCCAACCTGCTCTTGCTGCTTTAATCGTTGCATCAACTTCTGTTGGATGATGACCATAATCATCGACTAACATCACCTCACCTTCTTGACCATTAACATGCTCAAGACCGTAATTTCCTAAGAAGTCAAAACGGCGCCCCGTACCTTGGAAGTTAAGTAATGCAGCTAAAATATGTTCGTCTGCAATACCCTCTTCGGTAGCAACCGCTACTGCTGCTGTTGCATTTAACGCGTTATGACGACCTGGTGCATTTAATACAACTTGTAAATCCGGCATATCTTCACGAGAAATAGTGAAAAAACCTTGAGCACCTTTTTGTTCATAATGCGTAATACGAACATCAGCATCTTCATTAAATCCATAAGTCGTAATATAACGACCGACTTTAGGAATAATGGAACGGATAACATCATCATCAAGACACATCACTGCACGACCATAGAATGGTAAGTTGTGCAAAAAGGTAATAAAGGTCTCTTTTAGATTGTCAAAATTACCGTGATACGTATCCATATGGTCAGCTTCAATATTTGTAACCACTGCCACCATAGGTTGTAAATGTAAAAACGATGCATCGCTTTCATCAGCTTCAGCAATTAAATAGCGACTACACCCTAAACGTGCATGCGTGCCTGCTGATTTAACTAATCCACCATTCACAAACGTAGGATCTAATCCCGCTTGTGCATAAATATTTGAAATCATTGCTGTCGTAGTTGTTTTACCGTGCGTTCCTGCAATCGCCACACCGTGACGATAACGCATTAATTCAGCTAGCATTTCAGCACGACGAATAACCGGAATACGTGCTTCTCTCGCTGCAATAATTTCAGGATTTTCAGCACTAATTGCGGTCGAGACCACAACAACACTGGCACCACGAATATTTTCAGGGCGATGATTAAAATAAACAGTTGCACCCAAGGCAACAAGCTGTTGTGTAACAACATTTGGCGCTAAATCAGAACCGCTGATTTCATAGCCTTCATTCGCTAACACTTCAGCAATCCCCCCCATACCAGCACCACCGATGCCGATAAAGTGAATATGCTTAACTTTTCTCATTTCAGGCACAAACGATCTTAATTTTGCCAGTTGTTGTGTATTCACTATTTACTTCTTCACTCTAAGTTAATGGTTACAAGTTACGTTTATTTCTTTGCCACTTCGATTATTACATTCGCTACACGTTCTGTGGCATCCGTAATCGCAACACTTTTTGCTTTTTCTGCCATTGCTAACAATGTTTCTCTATCCCACTGTTTCAGGGTTTCAGCAATGACTTCTGGAGTTAAATCTTTTTGTTCGATAATTCGCGCTGCACCTGCTTTTTCTAACGGCAGTGCATTCCAATACTGTTGCCTATCTTTGTGCTGAAAGGGAACAAAAATAGCGGGTAATCCTGCTGCGGCAATTTCACTGACCGTTAATGCACCTGAACGGCATACGACAACATCAGCCCATTGGTAAGCTTGCGCTATATCATCAATAAATTCAGTAACTTTATATTCAGATTTAACTGAATTTTTAGCTAATTCGTTCTGATAGCGTGTTTTTGTATCACTTTCGCTACCTTTTCCTGCTTGATGCCAGATTGTAACATGCTCACCAAGCAAACCTGCGACCACGGGCAAGGTATGATTTAAAATTCGCGCGCCTTGACTACCGCCAATAATCAACACACGAATAGGGCCACGTCTCTCTTTTAATCGTACCGATGGCGTTTCAAGCGCTAATACATCTTTACGGACCGGATTTCCAACCACAGGCGCTTTAGGAAATGCCCCCGGAAAAGCCTGTAAAACACGTTTAGCCATTTTGGATAACCAACGGTTTGTTAATCCAGCAATCCCATTTTGTTCATGTAAAATAACAGGAATACCACACATCCAAGCAGCAACTCCACCTGGGCCGGAAACATATCCCCCCATACCAAGTACAGCATCAGGTTGATAGCGTTTCATAATGGCTCGTGCCTGAAAAATAGCTTTAATAATACGAATCGGCGCGACTATTAATGCTTTAATACCTTTACCACGTAAGCCAGAGATGCGAATAAATTCAATTTCAATACCGTGTTTGGGTACTAAATTAGCTTCCATTCTATCCGCCGTTCCTAACCATCGGATTTCCCAACCTTGGGATTGTAGATAATGAGCAACAGCGAGCCCGGGGAATACATGTCCCCCTGTGCCACCGGCCATTACCATTAAACGGCGTCTACGCTCGCTCATTTCGGGCTCCTTACAAACGCCTGAGCTTGTGCTAGACGTGTTTCATAATCTATTCGTAATAACATCACGATGGCCGTTGACATAATAATCAAGCTTGAACCACCATAACTAATAAGAGGAAGAGTTAATCCCTTCGTTGGCAACATACCTGCTGCTGCACCTACATTGACCAATGACTGGAATGTAAACCAGATCCCGATTGAGCACGCTAAAAAGCCTGAAAAACGTTGATCAAGTATCAATGCGCGTCGCCCAATTTGCATCGCGCGAAAAGCGATGAAGAATACCATTAAAAGCACTAAAACCACACCGATATAACCAAGTTCTTCTGCCAAAATAGAGAAAATAAAGTCGGTATGTGCTTCTGGTAAATATTCCAGTTTTTGTACTGAGTTTCCTAACCCTTGTCCAAGCAAATCGCCTCGACCAAATGCCATCAAAGATTGCGTTAACTGGTAACCACTACCAAATGGATCTTCCCAAGGCTCTAAGAAAGAAGTAATACGACGAACACGATAAGGTTCAACGATGATCAACATAACCACTGCAGCAATACCAGAACCGATAATCGCTAAGAACTGCCAAATTTTAGCGCCCGCCAAAAATAAAAGTGCTAATGTAGTAACAAATAAAACAACCACAGTACCTAAGTCTGGTTGCAATAACAGTAAAACTGCCAGGACTAACATAACGCCCATCGGCTTACAGAAACCCCAAAAGTTATTTCTGACTTCATCAACTTTTCGAACTAAATAGCTAGATAGATAACAAAATAGAGCTAGCTTTGATAATTCAGCCGGTTGGAAGTTTAATGGCCCGACAGCAATCCAACGTGAAGCACCATTAACAGAACTCCCGACCCCCAATACCAACAATAAAAGTATTATCGAACCGAAAAGCATTAAACTGCTATAACGTTGCCAAATTGCCATTGGAATACGCATAGTGACTAATGCTATACAAAATGCAACAACAATATAGATGCCATCACGCTTAGCGAATAAGAAAGGATCTTCTGCAAGGCGTTGACCAACAGGCATTGAGGCTGACGTCACCATCACAAAGCCGATAACCGCTAATCCGAAAGTAAACCAGAGCAAAGTGCGATCATACGGCACAAACGCCGTATTCTCAGTTTGATAACTGCCCACTAGCCACTGTTTTAGTCTTCGCATTGCGAATATGCTCATTAGCCAAGCTCCCGCGCTAAGCGCGCAAATTCATCACCGCGTTGTTCAAAACATTTAAACTGATCTAAGCTTGCGCAAGCAGGTGAAAGCAACACCATATCCCCTGATTTGACAGTAGGCGCTAATGCCCGCATTGCCTCTTCCATTGTGACCGTTAATAAAGAGACTTCCGGTCGTAAACGGGCTAATGCTTGTCCGTCTTGCCCAAAGCAATAGAGGCGAATATTGTCGCCACTAATATATGGCAATAAGGCAGTAAAATCGGCTGATTTACCATCACCACCTAATAAAAGGTGCAATGTACCTTCGACGTCTAATCCACGTAAGGCAGCTTCTGTGCTACCGACGTTAGTTGCTTTAGAATCATTTATCCAACGCACATTTTGATGTGAATAAACCAATTGAAAACGGTGAGCTAGACCATGATAGTTTTTCAGCACTTCCAAGCCCGCTTTACGAGAGATCCCCACAGCGTCAGCAAGTGCTAATGCAGCAAGTCCATTGGTATAATTATGCTGTCCAGAAAGATACATTTCGGACGTTGAAAGGATTTTTTCACCTTTTACTTTTAAGATGCGTTCTGTGTTATCAAGCTGATAATCGCCCTGTCCTACGCCAAAGCTAACACAACGCTCATTTTTACCCGCTAAAGGTAATGTAAGTCTGTCATCTTCGTTATAAACGCAAATGTTGGCATTATCATAGATACGTAATTTCGCTTCGCGGTATTGTTCCAATCCTAATGGATAGCGATTCATATGATCTTCGCTAATATTTAAGACTGTTGCTGCAGCTGCTTTTAAGCTATACGTGGTTTCTAGTTGGAAACTTGATAGTTCTAAGACATAAAGATCATGAGGCTCAGTTAGCAAAGTTAGAGCAGGAACACCAATATTCCCCCCAACACCAACGCGAATACCCTCCGCTTTTGCCATTTCACCCACAAGCATTGTGACTGTGCTTTTACCATTAGAGCCTGTGATAGCCACAATAGGTGCTTGGGCTTCGCGGCAAAACAGCTCAATATCCCCCACAATTTCGACACCATGACTTGCTGCTTCAACGAGCTCGGGTGTCGAAAGGGCAATACCAGGACTTGAAACAATTAAATCCGCATCGTTAAGCCATACTTGGTGAAAACTGCCTGTATGATATTCAACATCAACAGGAAGCTTATCTAAACCTCCTGGTTTTTGGCGCGTATCAATCACTTTAGGTGTAACACCTTGACGGATAAAAAAGTCAACACAGGAAAGACCTGTTATTCCAAGTCCAACAATAACGACTTTTTTCCCCTGATAATTTGCCATCTTAACGCACCTTTAACGTCGCCAGACCAATAAGCACTAACATCAGTGAAATAATCCAGAAACGGACAATAACACGAGGTTCAGGCCAGCCTTTTAATTCATAATGGTGATGAATTGGAGCCATACGAAAAATACGTTGACCACGTAATTTAAATGAACCAACTTGCAAAATAACGGAGAGTGTTTCAACAACAAACACACCCCCCATAATCACTAATAAAAACTCTTGGCGTAATAACACAGCAATAGTGCCTAACGCGCCACCTAATGCGAGAGAACCAACATCTCCCATAAAGACTTGTGCTGGGTAAGTATTAAACCAAAGGAAACCTAAACCAGCTCCCACTATCGCAGTACAGACAATGACTAACTCACCCGCATGCATTAAATAAGGAATTTTCAAGTAGCTTGCAAAATTAACGTTACCTGTTGCCCATGCAACTAAAGCAAAACCGGCAGCCACAAAGACAGTTGGCATAATGGCTAGACCGTCCAAACCATCCGTTAAGTTAACAGCGTTACTGGTTCCCACAATCACAAAATACGCCAATAAAATATAAAGCATGCCTAATTGAGGCATAACATCTTTAAAGAATGGAACAACTAGCTGTGTTGCAGATGTATCTTTACCAATGGCATACATACTAAAGGCAACCACTAACGCCAGTACGGATTGCCAGAAATATTTCCAGCGTGCGATTAAACCACGCGTATCTTTACGCACAACTTTGCGATAATCATCAACAAAGCCGATAACACCATAACCAATTAAAACCAGCAACACGCACCAAACATAAGGGTTATCTAATCTTGCCCAAAGTAGCGTGGAGATAGAGATAGAGAACAGGATCATAATCCCGCCCATTGTCGGTGTGCCACGTTTACTAAAATGAGACTCAGGCCCTTCACTACGAACCACTTGTCCAATTTGCATTCTTTGTAACCAAGCGATGAGATGAGGTCCCATCCACAAAGCAATAATTAAAGCCGTCAATAAACCAACAATCGCCCTGAATGTCAGATAAGAAAACACATTAAAAAATGTATGGTATTTAACCAAATATTCGGCTAGCCAAACTAACATTCAAAGCACTCCTTTAATGCGTTCACGATATCTTCCATCGCGGAGCTTCGTGAACCTTTTACTAAAACTGAAACAACATCATGCTGCTGTAATAATGGAATCAATTGAGCAAGTAAGTCGGCTTTAAATGTAAAATGCTGACCACCTTGGTTTTCATCACTAATAAAGTGGCTATGCTCCCCTACGGTAAAAACACAATCAATCCCTGCATTGTGTGCAAAACGCCCTACATCACGGTGACATTTTTCTGAATCTTTACCTAACTCAGCCATATCTCCCGCAACAAAAATCTTATATCCCGGCAATTGTGATAAAACTTGTAAGCCCGCGATCATCGAACCATCGTTCGCATTATAGGTATCATCTAACACCATTTTTCCTGTGGTTAACGCCACAGGATACAATCTTCCCGGTACTGCTTTTAATGTCGATAAACCAAGGCGAATTGTATCAAGCGTTGCGCCTGCTGAAAGAGCTAACGCACTAGCAGCTAAAGCATTGGCAATATTATGACGTCCAGGCAATGGGAGTGTGACTTCAACACAGCCTTCTGGCGTATGTAGGGTAAAGTTAGTGGCGAATTGCTTAACAACAATATCAGTGGGATAAAAATGAGCGTTGCTTTGCGCAGATAAAGAGAACGACCATTGCGTTTGACGCGCATTTAGATGGTGTTGCCATAGAGGTAAGTCATTACTATCAAGATTAATAATGGCTGTACCTTGCTCTTTTAAATGAGTAAAAATTTCACCTTTCGCTTGAGCTATGCCTTCAAGTGAACCGAAACCTTCAATATGTGCAGAAAAGAGATTATTTACCAAGGCACTATCTGGTTTAACCATATCCACGGTATAGGCAATTTCACCAATATGGTTAGCACCTAGCTCGATAACAGCAAAACGATGCTCTGGCGTTAAACGAAACAGTGTTAAAGGTACACCAATATCATTATTTAAATTACCGTAGGTATATAAAGTTTCACCGCAATGACGCAAAATTGAAGCCGTCATTTCTTTGACGGACGTTTTTCCTGAAGATCCTGTCAATGCTACGATTTTTGCATTGCTTAGTGAACGAATATGAGTGGCAATCGCCCCCATTGCTAGACGAGTATCTTTCACAATGATTTGTGGGCAATCAATATCAATTTCACGATTAACCAATACAGCAACAGCGCCCTTTTCTTTGACATCAGCAATAAAGTCATGCGCATCAAAACGCTCACCTGCCAATGCAATAAAGAGGCAATATTCATCTATATTGCGACTATCCGTCGAAATTGACTTAATCGTTAATTGATTCGCTTGGCTTTGAGCCATGTGGCTCAATTTACCATCAGTGACTTGTACAATGGTTTCTAGGGATAAAGGGATCATGCAATCACCCCCAATAACCGTGCAACGGTTAATCTATCTGAATAGTCAAGGCGACGTGAACCAACTAACTGGTAATCTTCATGTCCTTTACCTGCGACTAAAATCATATCATTCGCGTCGGCTTGCATAATTACGTTAGTCACTGCTTCAGCACGACCTTCAATAGCAATTGCACGGCCGGGATCCATTAGACCAGAAAGAATATCTTGAATAATAGCTTGTGGCTCTTCACTACGCGGATTGTCATCAGTGATAACAACTTTATCAGCCAATTCTTCTGCAACCGCTCCCATTAGTGGGCGCTTACCTTTATCTCGATCACCCCCACACCCAAACACACACCACAATTTACCGCTACAGTGTAAGCGAGTAGCTTGAAGTGCTTTTTCTAGCGCATCAGGGGTATGAGCATAATCAACAATAACGGTAGGGCGATTATCAGCACTAAATACTTCCATTCGCCCACAAACAGGAGTAAGTGCTGATGACGCGTTAATCACGGCATCTAGTGGATATTCCAAAACCAACAATGTTGCTAAAGCACATAAAAGGTTACTGACATTAAATGCCCCAATTAATGGACTTTCAATTTCCCCTTCCCCCCAGCTTGAACTAAAGCGAATGGTTGCCCCCTCATCGTGGTAATTAATGTTTGTTGTTTTAACAAAGCGACCTTGCCAATTTGCTGGCAATTTATTGTCCATTGTCACTGCAACAGCATCTGGCACACGTGATAACCATTTTTGACCAACGGTATCATCAGCATTAATGATTTTTTCACCACTATGGTGTGTAGAGAAAAGTAACCATTTTGCCTCTTCATAATTTGCCATATCACCATGATAATCGAGATGGTCACGGCTTAAATTAGTAAATACGCTCGCCACAAAAGGTAAAGCACTAACGCGACCTTGTACTAAGCCATGAGAAGAGACTTCCATCGCGGTTAATGTCGCGCCTTGATTGAATAGTTGTTGTAACTCTAATTGAATATCAACTGCCGAGCCCGTGGTGTTCATAGCTGGAACAACGTGACCTAACAGTCCGTTACCGACTGTTCCCATCACAGCACTGGTTTCGCCTAATCCTTGAGCCCACTGCGCTAACAATTGTGTTGTTGTCGTTTTTCCGTTAGTCCCAGTAACACCTATTAATTTTAATTTTTCAGCGGGTTGATAATAGAAATGACCTGCTAATCTTGATAACTCTGCATTAAGATTATCAATGTAAACAACAGGAACGCCGTGGCTTTCACGAATTTCCCCATGCGTTGCAACACCTTGTGCCTCCGCTAATACCGCTGAAACACCTTGAGCAATAGCTTGAGGAATATAGCGTCTACCATCAGTTTCATGACCTTTAATGGCGATAAAAAGATCACCGCTTGCCGCTTTTCGGCTATCGAGTGTCATGTCTTTGAGCATCAATGACGGTGCTTGTATCCCGAGTGCCCCTAATAGGTCACTTAAGTTAGGATCGGCCACTTGTATCCTCTTCTTTTTTAATTACAAATTCATTTTTATCGTCTGGCATCAATGCATCAGGTTCTACGTTCATCGTTCGTAAAACCGCGCCCATAATTGTGCCAAACACCGGTGCAGATACTGCGCCCCCGTAATATTTACCCGCTTTAGGTTCGTTGATTATCACAACCAACGCAAAACGTGGACGACTCGCAGGCGCAACACCCGCAGCATAAGAGATATATTGATTGATATATTTTCCGTCTGGCCCTACTTTTTTCGCCGTACCCGTTTTAATCGCAATGCGATAACCTTTAATAGCCGCACTTACGCCACCGCCACCAGGCAATGCAACACTTTCCATCATATGTACGACAGTTTTCATCACAGGCTCAGGGAATACGCGTGTTCCCGGTACAGGAGGGTCAACTTTCGTAATTGAGAGCGGACGATAAATACCAAAACTACCAATCGTTGCGTAGACACGCGCTAATTGTAACGGCGTTACCATAAGCCCATATCCGAATGAGAAGGTGGCCCTTTCAAGATCGGACCACCGTTGTTTTTTTATTGGAAATATGCCACTACTTTCACCAACTAGCCCCAAGTTAGTTGGCTTCCCGAATCCAAAGCGTGAATAAACATCCACAAGTTCAGATGCAGGCATCGCTAACGCCAGTCTTGAAACACCAACGTTACTCGATTTCTGTAATATTCCTGTTATCGACAGCTCATTATATCGCCCAACATCTTTGATTTGATGCCCGTTAAGTCGATAAGGAACAGTATTAATAACACTATTTTCTTCAATAATATGATTGTTAAGTGCACTCATCACAACCATCGGTTTTACTGTAGAACCTGGCTCAAAAATATCGGTAATAGCGCGATTACGCATCGCATCTTTAGGCGTACCCGTTAAATTATTTGGGTTATAAGATGGGCTATTTGCCATCGCCAAAACTTCGCCTGTATTCACGTCAACTAAAACGGCTGTCCCAGATTCGGCTTTATTCTTGATAACGGCATTGGTTAATTCACGATAAACCACGGATTGCAGGCGCTCATCAATACTTAACATCAAGTTATGGGCAGCTTGACTATCCGTTTGAGCGATATTTTCAATGACACGGTTGAAACCATCTTTACGAACGACTCGCTCGCCAGGAGCCCCTGTCAGCCATTGATTAAAGCTTTTTTCAACACCTTCAATACCATCACCATCAATATTCGTTACACCAATTATGTGAGCAGTAACTTCACCTGATGGATAATAACGTTTCGATTCTTGACGCATGTTAATCCCTGTAATTTTTAATTTACTGATGTAATCGCTAATTTCAGGGTTAACTTGACGGGCAAGATAGATAAAACGAGCAGAAGGCGCTGCGACAATTTTCTGTTCAATTTGATTCACGGAGATTTTTAGTGCATCAGCGAGGGCTAACCAACGTGAGTCGGTCATATCAGGGTTAGCATCTAGTACAACTTTAGGATCCGCCCAAATGGCATACACAGGAACACTGACTGCAAGAGGCCTACCCATTCTATCGCTGATCATCCCCCTTGCTGTTGGGACTTTTTGCACACGTAGAGAACGCATATCCCCTTCACGAATAAGAGGATCTGGATTAATAATTTGTAAATAAGCAACACGGATTAATAGCGCGACTAAAGCGATACCAATACCAGTACAAAGCAACGCAAAACGCCAACTCACAAACCCTGTTTTTTCCTCAGGTTTGCGTAGTTTGGCATTTGACTTTGTCTTTGCTTTCGCTTTTGCCGAACGTGAAAATTTCATACTTACCTTATTTATTTAGTAACCACGATGTTCTCTTTTGTTGGATCAACATGAATCATTCCCAAACTATCACTTGAAAAACGTTCTACTCGGCTATGATCAGCCAGTGCATTTTCTTCAAGAATGAGGTTACGCCATTCTATATCCAATACATTTTTTTCTAGCACTAAGCGCTCTTTCTCTGCTGTCAATAAACGCGTCTTATGTGCTGTCGTCACGACATACACCGCAGAAATAATCACAGCAATCAGTAAACATACAGGTAATTTGCTATGACGCAGTAAATCCTGCCATATAACTCCTGGTAGTGTGTGTCGTTCTGTAGACATTTATTCCTCAATACGTTGCGCGACACGTAATACAGAGCTTCGTGCTCGTGGATTTTCTTCCACTTCTATACCTGTCGGTTTCATCTTGTGAATACTCGATAAGCGAGCACTTCCTAACTCTTTTATCTGAGCTTCTGTGAGTGGGATCCCCGCTGGAACCACAGGCCCTTTGCTCTCATCACGAATAAATCGTTTTACTAATCGGTCTTCTAACGAATGGAAGCTAATCACCGATAAGCGCCCTTCTGGCGCTAAAACTGAAACGGCACCTTTTAATGCTTTTTCAATTTCATCCAATTCGCTGTTGATATAGATTCGAATTGCTTGAAAACTTCGTGTTGCTGGATGCTTATGGCGTTCTTTTACAGGGCTTGCTTCACTAATTAAATCAGCCAATTGCTTAGTTCGAGTCAACGGCTCTTCTGTTTTATTACGAGCAACAATGGCGCGAGCAATACGTTTAGCAAAACGCTCTTCACCAAATGTTTTCAATACCCAAGTAATGTCATCTTCTGCTGCTGTCATTAGCCATTGTGCTGCTGATTGGCCCGATGTTGGGTCCATCCGCATATCAAGAGGCCCGTCACGCATAAAAGAGAAACCACGTTCAGGATCATCCAGTTGAGGAGAAGACACTCCTAGATCCAGTAAAACACCATCAACTTTCCCCACTAAACCTAACTCATTGACATACTGTTCAATATTTGAAAAAGGCCCATGAACAATAGAAAATCGTGCATCATCTATTTCTTTAGCAACTGCAATAGCTTGTGGATCTCTGTCTATCGCTATCAAGCGACCTTTCTCACCTAATTGCGATAAAATTAAACGGGAGTGGCCTCCGCGACCAAATGTTCCGTCGATATAGATACCTGAAGATTTAATGTTCAAGCCATTCACTGCTTCATCCAGTAATACACTGGTATGACTAAAATTATTTGTTGTCATTATTTAAAGTGATAAGTCCAATAGTCGTGTCGATAACGGTTCCTGTGAGGTTTGCTCGGCAACAATGTCTTTTTCAATCTGGTTATACCAGACCTGTTCATCCCACAATTCAAATTTATTGAATTGACCGACTAACATGACCTCTTTGGTTAGCCCGGCATGCTGTCTTAGCGTGCTAGCTAACAAAAGACGTCCTGCACTATCCATTTGGCATTCGCTGGCATGTCCTAATAACAAACGTTGAACTCGACGCTCAGACGGGTTCATGGAAGACAAAGCGGCCAATTTTAATTCAATCTTTTCCCATTCAGGCAGTGTATAAAGCAATAAACACGGCTGATTGAGATCAATGGTACAAACCATTTGACCTTCAGAAATCTCACTCAGCGTTGTTCGATAACGGGAAGGAACTGTTATTCGCCCTTTGCTGTCAAGATTAACGAGTGTTGCTCCACGAAACATCCTCATTACCCCCAGCGTTATAATTTACACCACATTATCCCACAAATCCCCACAAATAGAGTTTACGGATGGTATGAAAACGTTGTCAAGCCAGATATAGGAAGCTTTATTTATATTTACAGTAATTTGATAGGCGTACCGAAATGTTTAAATTATCGACAAAGAGGAAAAAAGAAATATTAACATCATGATTAATAGAGGTTATTTTTCAATTTCTATTTTTAGTTACGAAAAGTAATTATTTATAACGATTACAAGGAAGAAAAACAGATAAAGAAATCATAATGAGTAAATAATAATTTTAATGATAAAAAACTAATTTATTGCAGTTCATTTACCTTTAGCCAACATAATAATTTGGGGGTACTTTTATATAAATAAAAGCTGAACAATCTAAAAAAAACAATTCAATATCATGAAGATAATTATTTGTTTTCTTCTTATCCCTCCAAAAATAAAATTACTTACTTATTAAATTTAAGCAATATCACTTATGGGTAAGTCAAAATTTAATCTATTCACTTAATGAAATAAGAGAAATAGTAAAAAAAGGCTTAAGATTAATCTCAAATTTAATATTCTCTAAGCTATTCGACATTCTTAAATCAAATAAAGCATCCCTGTTTTAATTTAATAAAACAGGGATGAGTATAAATGCAGATAATGGCCAACTAAGGGATATCAATTAACGCGCTCGCCCCAAACTACCACGACGACATAAGTCACGACGAATACGCGTAATACCTGCTTGTGGCTTTTGCTCTTCTTCAAGACTAGCAAGAACAAGTTCTAATACACGCTCTGCAATATCTCGATGTCGTTGAGCAACAGATAAAACAGGACATTCAAGGAAATCCAATAGTTCATGATCACCAAAAGTCGCAATAACCAATTGTGTTGGTAAACGGCCACTTCGTTGTAATGTCACATCCATAACTCCTTGCAACAAAGCAAAAGAAGTCGTGAATAATGCATCAGGCATTGGATTGTTGTTTAGCCATTCAGAAAAAGCAGCCGCGGCAGCTTCTCGTTCATAACTATTTGCATACAAGTAGGTTACTTCACGAGGATCATCTTTCCAAACCTGACGAAAACCTTGTTCACGTAAAAAACTCACGGAAAGTTCAGGAAGAGCCCCTAAGTAGAGTACAGATTGCGAAGGAAAAGCATTTAGTTCAGTTGCCAACATTTTAGCATCTTCTAAGTCATCACCGACAACGCTGATGAAATGCTCACTTTCTAATGCCCTATCTAGCGCAATAATCGGTAACGAACGATTAGCCCAACGCTGGTAAAAAGGGTGTTCAGGTGGTAATGCTGTTGAAACAATAATAGCATCAACTTGGCGTTGTAATAAATGCTCAACACAACGAATTTCGTTGTCAGGTTGGTCTTCTGAACACGCAATCAGCAACTGATAACCGCGTTGGCGTGCTTGTCGTTCAAGGTAATTTGCGATCCTGGTATAACTGGTGTTTTCCAAATCAGGAATAACCAAACCAATAGAACGCGTACGACCAGCACGTAATCCCGCGGCAACAGCGTTCGGGTGGTAATTATGCTCTCTGACCACCGCCATCACTTTTTCAACAGTCTTGTCACTTACACGGTACTGTTTCGCCTTACCATTAATGACATAACTTGCCGTTGTTCGTGAAACACCAGCCAAGCGGGCGATTTCATCCAGTTTCACATTAGCCTCTTTTAATTATTAAATGTGTTATTTATTACATATTGCTATGAATTTCAGTCATTATGCTGATCTGATTTTGCATTTTAACACAATTTACTGATAAAACCGTATGCGTCAACGTTTCCGTTTATGTCTTTTATCAATTATTTCAATCATCATTATCTATCAGCCAACGATTTTACAAGAAAAAAGCACCTCTGCGGTGCTTTTTTCTCACTTAAATTTAATCTTGATACATCAATTCGATTTCATTTCGATAGCGTTCTGAAATAATTTTACGACGAAGTTTTAATGTTGGTGTTAATTCACCAGATTCCATTGAAAAACCTTCAGGAAGTAATGTAAAGCGCTTCACTTGATGAAAACTTGAAAAGTTTTTTTGCATTTCACGTAAACGTTCATCAAACAGCTCTTTAATTTTGGTATGACGCAATAATTCGATACGATCTTGGTATTTTAGATTTAATGCACGAGCGTGCTCTTCTAGTGCATCAAAACAAGGCACAATGAGCGCTGAAACAAACTTACGCGTATCAGCAATCACCGCAATATGCTCAATAAAACGGTCTTGTCCTAAAGTACCTTCAATCATTTGTGGCGCTATATATTTACCATTCGACGTTTTCATTAAGTCTTTTAAACGTTCAGTAATAAATAGTACACCATCACTATCAAGTGCGCCGGCATCACCGGTACGTAACCAACCATCTTCTGTAAAAGCTGCGGCCGTATCTTCTGGCTTATTGAAATACCCTTTCATCACAATGCTGCCACGGACTTGGATTTCATTTTCAGCCCCAATCCGTACCTCAACACCAGGTAATGGTGTGCCAATAGAGCCTAACTTATACGTATTTTCTTCCCAGCATGAAACCGTGGCACAGGTTTCTGTCATGCCATAACCGTATTTAATATTAATGCCCGTTGCTAAAAAGAAACGAATAACCGTATCATCTAAACGTGCACCTGCCGCGGGTAAAAAGCGAACACGTCCACCTAAAATTTGACGTAATGGTTTTAAAATCTTCTTATCAGCAAAGCGATAACATAAGCGAGAAATAAAACCAAGCTTGCGCTGACTAAGCTGTGCTTCGCGCTGCTTCTCACCCTGTTTGATTGCCCATTTAAAGATAAATTGGCGCAACATTGAAGCCTGAGACACTTTGTCTTGAATTGCGCTATACACTTTTTCATAGAAACGCGGAACAGCACACATCACGGTAGGCTTAACGGTACTCATTGCTTCTCTAACAGCATGTGTATCCGTTAAATACACATTAACAGCCCCCGTGTGCATAACATAGAAGCTCCACGCACGTTCAAAAACATGAGAAAGTGGTAAGAAGCATAATGAAACGTCTTCATCTGATAACGAAAGGCGTTCGTCATGGAGATAGAGTTGAGATGCAAGGCTCGTATAATCGAGCATTACACCTTTAGGTTCGCCAGTTGTTCCTGATGTATAAATCAAGGTAAACAGATCGTCTAAGTTACATTCATGAATACGTTGTGCTAACACGTCATCATGCTGATATTGTGTATTATTTATTAAACTATCGAGGTAACATGAAGGTGTATTTGCGTTTAATACAACATCAGAATTAAACACAATAATATGTTCAAGTTGAGGACATAACGCTAATAATGCAGAAGCGATATCGTATTGTTTTTGGTCACCAACAAAAAGAATGCGAATATTTGCATCATTTAAAATATAAGCGGCTTGTTCAACACTGCTTGTAGCATAAAGAGGAACCGTTACCGCACGCAATTGCAAAGAAGCAATATCAGCCAAAGACCAATCAATGGTATTTTGAGAAAAGATCCCAATATTTTCTTGAACACTCACACCCATTTCTAATAATGCATTTGAGAGCGCGCGTGTTTTCTTTTCAACCTCTTCCCATGACATTTCGATATTGTGCTTAACATCCCACTGACGATAAGCAATATTATTCCCGCGGTGTAAAAACTGCATTTGCAATCTTCTAATTATATGATAATCATGAAGATTATTATTAGTTATCATAATTTTCCTGCTATTTATGGAAAAGCGACCGTGTTATGAAACTGAAATGGGTAAAACACGCCACTTACAATTTCAGCTTACACATGTTCGCTGACTCGAATAAAAGTCTAAGTGATCCACCAAAATAAAGGAATTCAATTTTACATAAATTTGTAAAATTGTGAGTTATGAAAAGTTTTGTCAAAAGACGCTATCTCACAAAAGTAAGAAAACGAGATCTTAAGATCTTATTTTTTATGAAAGGAAAAAAGGAAAAGCTGATAAATAACAATAAGTAATTGTTACAACTTAATCAGTGATAATATAAAGAAGCATAGGTTCTTGTAAAAAACAGGTTTAACGTAGTAATAATACGAATAAGAGTTATTATGACAAATAAAGGGCAAAAATAGTGACAGCAATCCAATTTTAAACGCTATCTTGGTCATTAGCCGAATGGCTAACGTTATCTGCCACTATTTCTGCATAATTAGTAATAAATACTAATTATGAGCGAAAACACTCTAGTTTTGGCAAACTTCACTTAATAAGTTTTTCATCCATAAGTGGCCTTTATCACGTGCTGTTGACTCATGCCAAATTAAGTAACATGGACGTTCTGTTTTTTCCCAAGGTAATGACACTGCTTTAATATCTAATTGCTCAGAGTAATACTCAACTAACCATCTTGGTGCAATAGCAACCAAATAAGTTTTAGAGACAATATTTAATACGCTATTTAAATCGGTTCCCTGATAAGTGATTAAATCTTCTAAATGAGTATCTTTATAATAAGGTGTGCTAAATGAACCAATATCATCTAAAGAAACAATTGAGTGTTGCTCATTTAATAACATATCTTGAGTGACACTCTCTTTAATACGAGGATGTTTATTTGAAACCACTAAAACAACTTCATCATTAAATAAAGGCTGAGAATGAAACTCTGTTCTTTCAAATTCTTTATAATTAATAAAGAATTCGACTTCTTGATATTTTAACTGGTGTTCTATATTGCTATTTAAATAAGATTTAATATTAACATTAATATTAGGTGTTTTGTTTTTAATTTGTTCAACTATTTGGGGTGCTAATTTTATATCTAGAGGGCTACAAATAGATAAATTAAATATACGTTCACTTTGCTCGGGTTCAAATCCAGCACCAGGAAGTTCATTATGAACCAATTGTAAAGCTTGTCTTACTGGGCCAAAAAGTTGTTTAGCTCTTAATGTTGGTTGAATACCACGTCCATAACGGACAAATAATTCATCATTAAACATAACTTTAAGTCGAGAAACAGCATTACTTACTGCGGGTTGTGACATACCTAGCACCTGTGCGGCACGGGTAACATTTTGCATTTGCATGACAGCATCAAATACCGTTAATAAATTGAGATCAACATTACGTAAATGCATATCTGTTGATTCTCTGTTGGTAACTGTTGCTGATGTGTAATCCGTCATTTCTTACTCCACTATGTTATCATAATAACTAAATAAATATTATTAACTAAAATATTATTAATAATAGATATGTTTTAACTATTACTTTAACTATTTATTAAAATTTATTATTCATCATCCATGCATATAACTAAACATATAAGTTTCATATCAATAAAAAAACATACTTCATATAAAAAGTTTAAATTAATATCGAAATTAAATGTATAGAAAATGATTATATCAATATATATTACAACCTGTTTTACCTTCTGCCTTGCAAATAATAAAACAAAGTATGATAAAAATCATAATAAAATAATGTACTTTCATTCCTAAAATAGGCAATCAATAGTGATTATCTTTTATAATACAATGATTTTTATTCTTACATTCAAAACGTTGCTCACATTCCTCTTCTCCTCTTTCTCTTACCTTTCTTTTTTTCTGACTTGCTTAGTTGGTGAAAAAAAAAGCAAACAATTGTTTAATTTTGTATTTCACTCCTTTTTAAACCATGCACGGAACATTAACCCAATCAATGATTCACCGATAGTCATAATCATTAGTAAAAATTTAGATATTAGTCAGAATCACTATGAAAAACTTATAAATAATCAGGTCAAATGATTTAATAAATTCCAACACTTGACATCTTTATTGGTATTAGGTATCAATAAATAAAGATTATTGAGAACTTATCTAGGGATGTTTCATGCTGAACGCAATTTTACTATCAAGCCTACTACTACTCGCAACGTTTATGCGCGGTCGGCTTATGGGTAAAAAGTGAAACACACCTGCCCTTAGAGAGAAAACCCGCGCTAGTCGCGGGTTTTTTTATACCTGGGAGAGCGCAAACACTAAATAAAAAGAGAAGGAACAAATTATGAGCAACAACGTGATTATTTTTGATACCACATTGAGAGATGGTGAACAAGCGTTACAAGCAAGCTTAAGTGTGAAAGAAAAATTACAAATTGCTTATGCCTTAGAGCGTTTAGGTGTGGATATCATTGAAGCTGGTTTCCCTGTTTCTTCTCCGGGCGATTTTGAATCGGTGCAAACTATTGCACGTGAAATCAAAAACAGCCGTATTTGTGCATTAGCACGCTGCGTTGATAACGATATTGATGTTGCCGCAGAATCTTTAAAAATCGCAGACGCTTTTCGTATTCATGTTTTTTTGGCAACGTCAGCATTACATGCTGAACATAAATTAAAAAAATCATTTGAAGACATTATTGACATGGGGGTAAGTTCAATAAAGCGAGCCCGTCGTTATACTGATGATGTAGAGTTTTCTTGTGAAGATGCAGGTCGTACTCATATTGATAATTTATGTCGAATCGTTGAAAGCGCAATAAATGCGGGTGCAACCACAATTAATATCCCAGATACGGTGGGATATACGACACCTTATCAATTCGGTGGCATTATCACGAATTTGTTTGAGCGTGTACCCAATATTGATAAAGCCATTATCTCTGTTCATTGCCATGACGATTTAGGTATGGCGGTTGCTAACTCTATTACCGCAGTACAAGCAGGAGCAAGACAAGTAGAAGGCACGATTAATGGTTTAGGCGAACGCGCGGGCAACTGTGCATTAGAAGAAGTTATTATGGCGATAAAGGTGCGTGAACAGATGATGAATGTTCAAACACGCATTAATCACAAAGAAATTTATCGAACCAGCCAATTAGTAAGCCAATTATGTAATACACCCATTCATGCGAATAAATCAGTTGTTGGCTCCAATGCATTCGCACATTCCTCTGGTATTCACCAAGATGGTGTACTGAAAAACCGCGAAACCTACGAAATTATGACTCCGGAATCTATCGGATTAAAAGAAGTACAATTGAATTTAACTTCGCGTTCTGGCCGAGCGGCTGTCAAACATCGTATGGAGGAAATGGGATATCGCGAACAAGATTATAACTTGGATAATTTATATGCGGCCTTTTTACGTTTGGCCGATAAAAAAGGCCAAGTCTTTGATTATGATTTAGAAGCGCTAGCGTTTATTGGTCAGCAACAACAAGAACCTGATGAGTTTGTTATGAACTATTTTAATACACAGTCAGGCTCATCAACCGTTGCCACCGCAAGCGTTAGTATTACTCATGGCAATAAAGAAATTACCGAAGCGGCAACAGGTAACGGCCCCGTAGATGCCGTATATCAAGCAATATCCCGAGCAACAGGTTACCCATTAAAGTTAGTGACTTACCAATTAACGGCTAAGGGTGAAGGTCGAGATGCTTTAGGACAAGTTGATATTGTCGTTGAATATCAAGGACGTAAATTTCATGGGATGGGCTTAGAAACGGACATTGTCGGCTCATCCGCCAACGCCATGATCCACGTTATCAATAGCATTTGGCGCTCAGAGCAAGTCGAAATAGAAAAACGCAAACAACATACAACACAAGAAGCGGTTTAATTATGTCAAAAAATTATCATATTGCAGTATTACCCGGAGATGGTATTGGCCCTGAAGTCATGGCCCAAGCACAAAAAGTAATGATGGCGGTAAGTGAACGTTTCTCACTTAATATCACCACAAAAGAATACGATATCGGTGGTATTGCCATCGATAATCATGGCACCCCCTTACCAACAAATACCTTAGCCGGTTGCGAGCAAGCCGATGCTATTTTATTTGGCTCTGTCGGTGGCCCTAAATGGGAGCATTTGCCCGCAAATGAGCAACCTGAACGTGGCGCGCTATTACCTTTGCGTAAACATTTTAAATTGTTCTGTAATTTACGCCCAGCTCGTTTATATGAAGGTTTAGAAGCTTATTGCCCATTACGTGCTGACATTGCACAACGTGGCTTCGATATTTTATGTGTTCGCGAATTAACTGGCGGTATCTATTTTGGTCAACCTAAAGGCCGTGAAGGTGAAGGTGCTCAAGAGCGCGCTTTTGATACTGAAGTTTATCATCGTTATGAAATCGAACGTATTGCCCGTTTTGCGTTTGAATCAGCGCGTAAACGTCGCCATAAAGTGACCTCAATTGATAAAGCGAACGTTTTACAAAGCTCTATTTTATGGCGTGAGGTCGTAACAGGCATTGCCAAAGAATACCCAGATGTTGAAATTCAGCATATGTATATCGATAACGCAACAATGCAGTTAATTAAAGATCCCTCTCAGTTTGATGTATTACTGTGCTCCAATATTTTTGGCGATATTTTATCTGATGAATGCGCCATGATCACCGGTTCAATGGGGATGTTGCCATCCGCAAGCGTTAATGAAAAACGCTTTGGCTTATATGAGCCAGCCGGTGGTTCAGCACCAGATATTGCAGGTAAAAATATTGCTAATCCTATTGCACAAATTTTGTCTGCTGCGTTATTACTGCGTTACAGCTTTAATGAAGACAAAGCGGCCCAAGCCATTGAAGATGCTATCACTCAAGTATTAGCAGAAGGCCATCGTACCGCAGACTTAGCTGGAGATGGTAACGCAATCACAACCGCCGAGATGGGTGATCGTATCGCACAATATATTCGTGAAGGGGCATAATATGGGTAAAACATTATATCAAAAAATCTATGATGCACATGTTGTCAGAGAAGTGAGTGATGAAACACCCATTTTATATATCGATCGACATTTAGTGCATGAAGTGACATCACCTCAAGCCTTTGATGGATTAAGAACAAAAGGTCGCCCTGTTCGTCAACCTAATAAAACCTTTGCAACGATGGATCACAACGTATCAACACAAACAAAAGATATTAACGCTTGTGGTGATATGGCTAGGATCCAAATGCAAGAGTTGATGAAAAACTGCCAAGAATTCGGTGTCACACTGTATGACTTAAACCATCCTTATCAAGGAATAGTCCACGTGATGGGCCCAGAACAAGGCTTGACCTTGCCGGGAATGACGATTGTTTGTGGTGATTCACATACCGCAACACATGGTGCTTTTGGATCATTAGCTTTTGGGATCGGTACTTCAGAAGTTGAACATGTTTTAGCAACTCAGACCTTAAAACAATCTCGCGCCAAAACATTAAAAATTGAAGTTCAAGGCAAGACCGCCATTGGGATCACTGCAAAAGATATCGTTTTAGCCATTATTGGTAAATTAGGTAGTGCAGGTGGTACAGGTTATATCGTTGAATTTGCAGGCGAAGCAATTGAGGCATTAAGCATGGAAGGTCGAATGACCTTATGCAATATGGCCATTGAAATGGGAGCAAAAGCAGGATTAGTCGCACCTGATGACACGACATTTGCGTATTTAAAAGATCGCCAATTTGCTCCTAAAGGTCAATCATGGGATGAGGCTGTCGCTTATTGGAAAACCTTAAAATCTGATGACGATGCAACCTTCGATGCTACTGTTACCATTAATGCTGCTGACATTGCGCCACAAGTCACCTGGGGCACTAACCCGGGGCAAGTTATTGCTATTGACCAAATTGTTCCCTTATTAAACAGCTTTAATGATCCTGTTGAACGAGCTTCGGCTGAAAAAGCTTTGGCTTATATGGGATTAAGTGAAGGCATCAATTTAACAGACGTTGCTATTGATAAAGTCTTTATTGGCTCTTGCACCAATTCCCGCATTGAAGATTTACGTGCGGCAGCTGAAATTGCGAAAGGCCATAAAGTTGCCTCTCATGTTCAAGCGATTGTTGTTCCTGGCTCAGGACCTGTTAAAGCACAAGCTGAAGCAGAAGGCTTAGATAAAATCTTTATTGAAGCGGGTTTCGAATGGCGCTTACCGGGTTGTTCAATGTGTTTAGCCATGAATAACGATAGATTAAATCCAGGCGAGCGTTGTGCATCCACCAGCAACCGTAACTTTGAAGGTCGCCAAGGTCGTGGAGGCAGAACGCATTTAGTTAGCCCAGCCATGGCAGCAGCTGCGGCCATTAATGGTCATTTTGCAGATATTCGTACATTTGCAGTGGCATCTTAAAGGAGAGCATGATGAATAAATTTACTCAACATACAGGTATTGCGGTTCCTTTAGATGCTGCAAATGTGGATACCGATGCCATTATTCCTAAGCAATTTTTGCAAAAAGTCACCCGTACTGGCTTTGGTAAACATCTATTTCACGATTGGCGTTTTTTGGATGACGAAGGTACACAGCCTAATCCAGCTTTTATTTTGAATCAGCCTATTTACCAAGGTGCTTCTATTTTATTAGCACGAGAAAATTTTGGTTGTGGCTCATCACGTGAACATGCTCCTTGGGCATTAACAGATTATGGTTTTCACGCTGTTATCGCTCCGAGTTTTGCTGATATCTTTTATGGTAATTCATTTAATAACCAACTATTGCCAATCAAATTAAGTGATGATGAAGTCTCACAATTATTTGATTGGGTAAAAGAACATGCCGGTATTCCAATTACCGTAGATCTCGTCGCACAAGAGGTCAGAGCGGGTGAATTATGTTTCTCTTTTGAAATTGATTCATTTCGCCGTCATTGCATGATTGAAGGATTGGACAGTATTGGATTAACACTGCAACACCAAGATGACATTAGCGTTTATGAGGCAAAACAACCTGCCTTTATGCGCTAATAAGGGCAATTTTTCACCTTCTTCTACTTTCTGTGATGTTTACTTTGTTATTCTTGCCGTAAATTCATTTACGGCTTTTTTTACCAAATAAAAAAGCCAGCGATCAATTATCACTGGCCGGCAATCACCGAATGCTCAAATGGGGAGTCTGTCAGTATTCATAATTTGTGATAACTAACATAAGAGCTAACTTTAAACACAAACATTATCGGTCTAATATAAGGAAATTAAAATTGATCACTTTATTAAGGGATTTCCTCTTTTATGACCACCCCCCGCTTAGAGTTGCAATTTATTCGCCTATGGCAAGCCTTTCAGGGAAAGACATCTGAAACTACCTTACAAGAATTAGCACAAACGCTACATTGTACGCGTCGTCATGTCCGTTCTTTATTAAATAAAATGCAAGAAATAGGCTGGATAAATTGGCAAGCAGAAGTAGGTAGAGGCAAAAAATCCACACTGAGTTTTCAATCTAATGCACAAGAAATTCAACAAAATCGTGCTGAGCGTTTAATAGAAGAGAACGATATTGAAAAGCTTGTTGCACTGATGGGTGATAAAGACTCTGTACGCCAAATGGTACTCTCACAAATTGAAAAAAGCTTTCACCCCGGTCAACAATTACTGCGCATTATTTACTATCGCCCTTTTAGGAATTTATTACCTGGAACACCATTAAGACGTTCTGAATTACATTTAATGAGTCAAATATTCAACTCATTAGTCCATCTAAAAGAGGAAAATGGGGAAGTCGAAGCTGAATTAGCTCATCATTGGCAGATGATCACAGAGCAACATTGGCGATTTTATTTACGCCCTTCTATTTATTTCCATCATGGTCGCGAGCTCACACTTGAAGATATCAGCTCTTCTTTAATGCGCATGAAACACTGCAACCCACTTTATGCACATATAGAACGTATTTCCTCGCCCCAACCTTATGTGCTTGATATTTTCTTAAACGAAGCCGACAAACAATTTGCAACGCTATTAGGAAGTCCACAAGCGGTTATTTTGCCAAAGGAATGGGCATCACTTCCGACCTTTGCACAGCACCCAATAGGAACTGGTGCTTATCAAGTCATGGCTAATGATCAACATAAACTGCAAATCAAAGCCTTTAATCGCTATTTTGGCTTGCGTGCATTATTAGATGAAATTGATATATGGGTTGTACCTGAACTAAATAAAAAAATGGTCTGTTCAACCATTCATTTAACAGATGATGATACCAACAAAGATCCCCTAGAAAGCCGTAAAGAAGAAGGATGTTATTTTTTACTTTACGACAGTCGCTCAGCGCAATGTCAACAAACAGAAATAAGAGCTTGGTTAAGTAGCGTACTAACCCCGGTTAATATGCTGACGCATTGCGATCCGTTCTATCAACGCCATTGGTCTCCTGCTTATGGATTATTACTTCATTGGCATCACAGTAAATTAATCCGCCAACATCCTAAACCAACTTCATTAACCAAACTGACTGTCACTCTTTATAAAGAGCATCATGAATACAGTACTATTGCAGATTTAATAGAAAGTATTTTATCTCAATATGATATTGAACTTACTATTCAAGTCCTCGATTACGAACAGTGGTATTATGGTGAAGCAGAAAGTGATATCTGGTTAGCGACAGTAAATTTCTATAAACCCTTAGCGTTTTCTATTTTTGCAACCCTCTATGAATTACCCCTTTTTCATCAATGTTTAGGGCGTTCGTTTACACAAGACCTCTCTTTATGGCATCAAAAAGCACTACCGCTAGAAGCGTGGTGTCGTCAACTGACACACGATATTTGGCTTTATCCTTTATTTCATCATTTACTTGAGCTACAAGGGCAAAGAACCATACGTGGTGTCAAAATGAATACTTTTGGTTGGTTTGATTTCAAATCGGCATGGTTTACACCTGATACTGATACTGATACTGATACTGATACTGATACTGATACGCCAAAGTTAACATAAGCTACCGACCTCTTACGATAATTCAATGAGTCATTATTTGTGTTAATTCACAGAAATCTTGAAAGTTATAAACACCCACACAAATGCTTAGGGGATTTATTCACTTTTTCTGTGGATATCTATGTGAAAAAGGGTGAGATAATCAGGGTATAGTTTTTATATTGTTAAAAAGGTTGTTGATATAAATTTTAAAATATCACTTATAATTCAAATTAGTAGCTAGTTTTTAATGCCTATTTCTACGATTGGATAAAACAATTAAAAGCCCCTCTCGCTTAAATCGTACAAAAAACAACCACAGAATGTTTTATCCACAGGTTATGCCGATTAGTTAGGCAAAATGGGATAATTTTGGCAAATATCTGCAAAAGTCAAGGCTGTAAATCAGAACAGTGATCTCACTTTCTGTGAGTTATCCCATAAAGCTGTGGATAACCTAGTGTAAAAGCCTGTTTATGATTTCAGGATAACCGTGCACAACTTGAAATTATAAATTTCAATGCGAGAATTAACCCAAAAAAATGATGATATATCATGCTATTATGATTTAAATAAAATAAAGCTAAATACGTTACCAACAACCTGTTTTTTCTGTCTATTATTTATACAAGAAGATAATAACTATGTTTACGCCACCTGTAGCACCTGAAAATGAGCACGTTTTATTTGAACGAGCAAAAGCACTTGCAGGTTACACTTTTGGTGAACTTGCAGCTTTTGCACAATTGCCTATCCCAATTGATCTTAAAAGAGATAAAGGCTGGGTAGGCATGTTGTTGGAGTATTATTTAGGTGCAAGTGCAGGTAGCAAACCTGAGCAAGACTTCAGTGAATTGGGTATTGAACTTAAAACAATTCCAATTGATAGATTCGGTATGCCTTTAGAAACCACCTTTGTGTGTGTTGCCGCATTAACCGGAAACAGTGGTATTACATGGGAAAATAGCCATGTAAAACATAAACTCTCTAAAGTATTATGGGTGCCTGTTGAAGGTGAAAGAGAGATCCCATTAGCACAACGTCGCGTTGCCTCTCCACTACTCTGGAGTCCCAATCATCTAGAAGAAGAATTATTACGCCATGATTGGGAAGAATTAATGGATATGATTGTACTGGGCAAAGTAGAAAGTATTACGGCACGTCATGGACAGGTGTTACAAATTCGCCCCAAAGCCGCAAACAGTAAAGCCTTAACCGAGGCTATCGGTGAAAATGGGCAACGCATCATGACATTACCTAGAGGATTTTATTTGAAAAAGAATTTTACAGCCCCGTTGCTTGCCCGTTATTTTCAGCTTTGATTTCGTTATAAATCACCCACAAAAAATACCCTGTGTCATTATCTTAAATAACACAGGGTATTAACAAGTCACACTCTATTTTAGTGATTAACGATAAACAATACCGCCATCAGTTAAAATCGCTTGGCCTGTAATATAGTCAGAATCATCACTCGATAAGAAAGCAACGAGGGCTGCAACATCATCAGGAGTTTGAGCGCGCCCTAATGCAATACCTTCAACATACTTCTTATAGGTTTCGCCTTTTGGTGCTCCGGTTATCTCGGCAAAGCGCTCATCAATTTCAACCCACATATCTGTGCCCACGATACCTGGGCAGTAAGCATTTACAGTAATGCCAGCGCTGGCATACTCTTTTGCTGCAGCTTGTGTAAGCGCACGCACAGCAAATTTAGTTGCTGAATAAACACCTAACATTGCAAAACCATCATGCCCGGCAATAGAAGATGCATTAATAATTTTACCTTTATGGCCTAATGCTTTAAATTTCTCCGATGCTGCTTGGATCCCCCACATAGTACCATTTACGTTAATTTTGAAGATCCTATCCATATCTTCGGGTGTTACGTCAGCCAGAGGTTTAACTTGTGCAATACCGGCGTTATTGATCATCACATCAAAACCACCTAACGTCTTTTCAGCATGTTCAACAGCAGCAAAAACCTCATCACGATGGCTAATATCAGCAGCAAAAATTGTTGTTTTACGTCCTAGTGCTTCAATTTCTTTTGCCACATCTGCTAGCTTATCTGCCTTCAAGTCAACCAGAGCAATATCAGCACCTTCTTTTGCTAAACGCAATGCAATGCCACGGCCAATTCCCTGAGCAGCGCCTGTAACCAAAATTACTTTACCATTCAAAGCCATTGTCTTTCTCCTGAATATTCACAGATGAAAAAGCTCTTCTAAAAAAAGAACTTTGTTAATAGATTAACAGTAGCAATTAAACAGGCGAGTGACAAAATAACGATCATTCACTAGTAAACGCAATAATAGTGATTAAACACTCTATAAATAATTATCATTTAGAATAAGCGCTCAATAAAAGATAAAATAAACACTAAAAAAAGCAGAAAAGACATTTGAGCAGTAGATTAATTTATTAGCAAAAAATGCTTAACTCATTAATTCATAGAGTAAAAAATAAAAAAGCGATACCTAAAAAGATATCGCTTTACTTCTAATTTCTAAGATTAACAGAAATTATTTTTTTGCTGCTTGCAGATATAACATATCAAGCGCAATCGTCGCCCCTGCAAGTGCTGTAATATCAGATTGATCATAAGCAGGAGAAACTTCAACTAAATCCATACCGACGATATTTAACGGTTGTAATGCACGTAAGATCTTCAGGGCTTTATCGGTTGTTAAGCCACCGACAACGGGTGTACCCGTTCCTGGCGCAAATGCAGGATCAAGACAATCAATATCAAAAGTCAGGTAAACAGGTAAATCACCAACAATACTTTTGATCTGATCAACAAGATCAGCCACGCCACGATCATTAACTTGTGCTGCATCTAACACGGTAAAACCATTATCACTATCGTGATCAGTGCGAATACCAATTTGAACAGAGTGACTAGGATCAATTAGCCCTTCATTTGGCGCATGAAAAAACATGGTACCATGGTCAAATTTACTGCCATTACCATAAGTATCTGTATGCGCATCAAAATGGACTAATGCCATTTTACCAAAATGTTTAGCATGAGCACGTAATAAAGGTAATGTGACAAAGTGGTCACCACCAAAAGTTAAACATTTTTTTCCGGCTTCTAATAGCTTCTCTGTATGAGCTTGTAGTTTATCGCTCATATCCTGCGCATCACCGAAGTTAAAAACTAAGTCACCACAATCGACTACGCTTAAGCGCTCACGCATATCAAAATCCCAAGGCCAGCGATTTCCTTCCCACGCTAAATTAGTTGAGATTTGGCGGATTGCACCCGGTCCATGGCGAGTTCCCGCACGACCCGATGTTGCCATGTCGAAAGGTACACCCGTAATAACCCAATCTGCATCACTGCTATAAGGCTGAAAATTCAGTGGAAAACGTAAAAAACCAAATGCATTAGAGATCAATGAATTATCTGTCTCATTACCTAACGTACTATTTTTCATGCTATTACCTCTGTCACTTATTTAAAATAAGTAACATACAAATCAATATGATAGATAAAGAGTGATGTTTAATAACATCACTCTTGCATTGGAAAATTAAGAATTACTCTTCTTCTTCCAGATACGTATAACCGTATAAACCACTTTCAAATTCAGTCAGGAATTGTTCTTGCAACGCTTCATCTAACTGCGCATTTTTTACTTGAGTACGGAAACGTTCTAACAACACCGTTGGATTTAACTTAACGTACTGAAGCATATCGGCAACAGTATCACCCTCTTCGCTTTGGACGTAAGTAAGATTACCTTTTTCATCAAGATAAACGTCAACAGCCGCAGTATCACCAAATAAATTATGCATATTGCCTAAAATTTCCTGATAAGCCCCAACCATAAAGAAGCCAATCATAGGCGGGTATTCAGGATCATAGGCTGGCATAGGCATGGTTGTTTCAACACCATCACCATCCACATAATGGTCAATAATACCATCTGAGTCACACGTAATATCGAGTAGCACCGCACGACGATCCAGTGGTTTATCTAACCCTTCAATCGGTAATACAGGAAATAATTGATCAATGCCCCATGCATCAGGTAAAGATTGGAACAATGAGAAGTTAACATAGAACTTATCTGACATACGTTCTTGTAACTCATCGATAATTGGGCGATGAGCACGATTACTTGGATCTAAATCGTATTGAATACGACGACAAATATTTAGATATAACTCTTCTGCCCATGCACGCTCTGTCAGACTTAACATGCCATGAACATATTGAGTATGCACATCGTGTAAATCTAATTGACTATCATGTAACCATTCACGTAATGAACGGCTATGCCCTTTGGTTTGCATCTCTTCCCATGTTTCCCAAAGGCTAGAGATAGGTCTTACGGCATCTTCTTCAGGTGGCGTAATCGCGGTAAATTCATTACGTTCAACACCAATAACATTAGAAATTAATACGGTATGATGTGCCGTTAACGCACGACCTGATTCGGTAATAACGGTTGGATGTGGTAAGTCATTTTCATCACACGCATCACCTATCGCCCAAATAACATTATTTGCATATTCATTAAGACCATAGTTAACCGAGCAATCAGATTGTGAACGAGTCCCTTCATAGTCCACACCTAAACCGCCACCCACATCAAAATACTGAATATTCACACCCAATTTATGCAGTTCAACATAAAAACGTGCAGATTCACGCACTCCGGTTGCAATATCACGGATATTCGCCATCTGTGAACCTAAATGGAAATGCAGTAATTGCAGACTCTCTAGGCGATCAGATTGACGTAACATATCAATTAATTGCAGAACTTGTGTCGCAGCTAAACCAAATTTTGATTTTTCACCACCACTTGCCTGCCATTTACCGGATCCTTGAGAGGCAAGACGAGCGCGAACCCCTAAACGAGGAATAACGTCTAAACGTTCAGCTTCTTCAAGTACCATTTTTATCTCAGACATTTTTTCAATCACTAAGAAAACTTTATGTCCAAGTTTTTCGCCTGTAAGTGCTAAACGAATATACTCACGATCTTTATAACCATTACACACAATCACAGAGCTTGTCATATTGGCATGAGCAAGCACGGCCATTAATTCGGCTTTAGAACCAGCCTCTAAACCTAAAGGCTCTCCAGCATTGACTAATGACTCAATAACACGACGTTGTTGGTTAACTTTAATTGGGTAAACTAAAAAGTAGTCACCTTTATAACCATAAGATTCACGTGCACGATGAAACGCCGCATTAATCGAACGTAAGCGATGCTGTAAAATTTGAGGAAAGCAAAAAAGTGCAGGTAAGCGCAGATTGGATTGCTCTTCTTGAACCCGTTTAACCAATTCAGTTAAATCAAAAGTGGCATCAGGAACATCAGGATTAGGGCAAACGCTAATATTTCCCCGATTATTCGCTAAATAGTAACCGCCACCCCAATATGCAATATTATAGGTCTGCTGCATCTTACGAGCGATGTTATCATTCATGACATTCTCCTTAGGGAGTATGAGTTTATACCTTGCCTGTCACTATAGTAGTCAATAATTTATTGAAAATCTGAAACGACTGATAAATAACAGTTGGAAGTAATGACTCACTATATTTTTATATGATTATCCAGCTATTCGCAGGACATAATAGTAGAAAGTTCTTGAGTTAACTTATAACGAGTTAACACAATCACCTATTGGCAAGTAACAGACAACTTCGCTCTAAAGAGAAAGAGCTCAAAGAGGAAATCACTCTAGATATACTACGTGTATAGTATTGGCGAGTACTGTTTTGGTTTTTGAAAAGATTAACCTGTAGACAATGGATCATTACCCATTCACTCCACACATGACTTAAACCTATAAGCCATTTCCCTAACAGAGAAACAGAATTCGAAATTCTGCGGTTTACACTGTGTTCAGATTTCACAGTAACCGCGAGTTTATACCTGTAGTTAACTTAAAATGCAAAAGCAAAATGCACAAAAACCTTTTTTTTCTTATTTCTAATTTTTCATCATCAGAAAATAGCGCGTAATAAAAAATAAGATTGACTGTTTGATTCTGCTTTATCCCTATATTTGATTAAAAAAAGCTGGAATTAAAGAGAGAAGAGTCATAAAATGGACGTCTAGATGTTAAAACATCCATCCTTAAACCGTTTGTATTAAGGTAACGAGATATAATGACTACACACCTATTTACTTCTGAATCAGTCTCAGAAGGTCATCCAGATAAAATTGCAGATCAGATTTCTGATGCTGTTTTGGATGCTATTTTAGAACAAGATCCAAAAGCACGCGTTGCCTGTGAAACTTACGTCAAAACAGGCATGGTCATGGTAGGCGGAGAAATTACCACCAAAGCTTGGGTCGATATCGAAGAAATTACACGTAATACCGTTCGTGAAATCGGTTATACCAGTTCCGATATGGGCTTTGATGCTAATTCCTGCGCAGTTATCAGTGCGATTGGTAAACAATCACCAGACATCAACCAAGGTGTTGACCGAGCAGATCCTTTAGAACAAGGCGCCGGTGACCAAGGTTTAATGTTTGGTTACGCAACGAATGAAACTGACGTATTAATGCCTGCACCAATTACTTATGCTCACCGCTTAGTTCAGCGCCAAGCACAAGTTCGTAAAAGTGGCACTTTACCTTGGTTACGTCCTGATGCGAAAAGCCAAATTACCTTCCAATATGACAACGATAAAGTTGTCGGTATTGATGCCGTGGTATTATCAACTCAGCATTCTGAAGATATTTCACAAAAAGACCTGCATGAAGCGGTGATGGAAGAGATCATTAAACCGGTTCTTCCAACAGAATGGTTAAATGAACAAACTAAATACTTCATCAACCCAACGGGTCGTTTTGTTATCGGTGGTCCAATGGGCGACTGTGGTTTAACGGGACGTAAAATCATTGTTGATACATACGGTGGTATGGCACGTCATGGTGGTGGTGCTTTCTCTGGTAAAGATCCATCAAAAGTAGACCGTTCTGCCGCATATGCCGCTCGTTATGTTGCTAAAAATATCGTGGCTGCTGGTTTAGCAGATCGTTGTGAAATCCAAGTTTCTTACGCGATCGGGGTAGCAGAGCCAACCTCAATTATGGTAGAAACCTTTGGTACAGAAAAAGTGCCAACATCACAACTGATCTTGTTAGTGCGTGAATTCTTTGACTTACGTCCTTATGGATTAATTCAAATGTTAGATTTACTGCATCCTATCTACCAAAAAACAGCCGCTTATGGCCACTTTGGACGTGCTGAATTCCCGTGGGAAGCAACAGATAAAGCAGAAATCTTACGTGAAGCAGCAGGTTTAAAATAAATCTCTATCCATAATATCACGCTATTGATTGTTTGATAAAACCACCTCTTTTTAGAAGTGGTTTTTTTATTACTCTTTGTTTTATGTCTAACTCCATAAAAAAGCCCCGTAATCAATACGGGGATCTCAAAAGGAGAAAACAAGAACATAGAGTTATGACGAAATTATTTCTGCTACAGGTTAATTAGGATAATTAATCCACTCACCACCATTTAACTTGATATAAGACAGACCTTGATAATCAACCACAACAGTAGCTTGATTTTCTGCGACATTGGCTGTTTGCGGTAATTCACTCGCTAATCCATTCCAATCAATAGCGGATTGATTAAAAACATCACCATTCACATTACGAGAAATAAATTCAGATAAGGCCAAATAGCTACTTGGCTCTTCAATAATCACTGGTGGATAAAATTGTGCTCTATCTTTGATCCCGGTAAACCGAATACCGACGGGTACTGTAGTAATACTTTGACTAGGAATGTCCCTTAAACCTGACATTTGTGTTTTATCACCTTGTAAAGCGGCGCCATGCTCCGGCACAATGACGACCATCACTTTTCTTTCTTTTTTATCTAACTCATTCATAAAGTTATCTAAATCATCTAATAAAGTGCTGGCGCGTTTACCATAATCAGCCGTATTATTTTCCCCCACAAAACGATTACCATCATGTAATGACACTAAATTCACAAACGTCACACTACGACTCTCATTCGATTGTTCACGGCCTTGCAACCAACGCATCAATGTCTCTTTATCGTTATAAATTTTAGTACCATCAAAAGCCGTTATTTGATGAGAAAGATTTTCTTGATCTTGCAAAGTGACATTAAGATTACCGAGTTGCTGAATTTCTTTGAGGTAGTTACCAAACTTTCCGTTATGATCCAATACTAATTTCTTCGCAAAACCGAGTGAAGATAAATTATCCATTAACAAACACTGTGTATCAGCCGGATCGTATAAGTCAGAATGGTGAGCCTGCCCACAACTTGATCGTAATAATCGTAATGATGCAGGGCCACTATAAGATGAAACCGTATTAAAGTGACTAAATAGCACATCAAAATTACCCCAAATAGGGTGCTCTTGTAAGCCAACGGCGGCGGCATCCGCAGTCGAAAGCGAACAAATATTAATAATCAAAATATCGAATGGTTGGGCATTGGTAGACAACTGTGTAGGAAAAGGTGTTATGCGTTTTTTCTCATAGCTATAAAATTGTGTTAACCAATCATCCAATACCTTATTATTGACCTTCTGTTTTTGGGGCGGATAAATGGTTCCTACTGATGCTATGTCTACAGTGTTTTCAGGAACAGCAGTTGGCTCGACTGATTCAGGCAAGACTTCAGTGACATTTGCTAATGCAGTCATTTTTTCAGGATTAATATCATTTTCTTGGGTAAAACTATTTGCTGAAACGGCAGGCACCATACCTTGTGAAAAATGGGTGAATCCTCCAATATTTAACCACAGCACTCCCGCAATGACAAAAACAGAAACCCTTATCCACTGTTCAATAAAAAGGTAGGCTACCAGCAAAATAAAGGCGACACCTATCATTTTGATATTAATAAAATTAACCGCTAATTCAACAAGATAATCAAACGAAAACTGTTTAAGTTGCCCTCCTTGCGCTAATACCGTTGAAAAACTGGGTAACCAAGTATCATGATAAAATAAAATGATCCCAATAGGGATAGCAATCCAATTACGCATTTTATGCCAAATATTTTTAGGTAATGGAAACAATAAAAATGCGAGAAAAAGTAGATTACTAAAAGCATCAAAATTTAAATAACCATACCAAAGGAAAAAAAACTTTAGTAAAAAATAGAAATTCCATGCTCCCAACCCATGCCAGTAATGTAAAAAATCGAACTGGGTTGAATTAGACTTGTTCATTTTGATTTCCTACTTATTAGTATAAATAAATCCAACTCGACAATTATATGATAACTCACATCTGCCTTTTCATTACCTCTGATATTAAATTAACTACTAAATAAAGATATAATAGAATATTTATTTAACCACTTAGTAAAACCCCTTAAATAAAAATCAATAAAAAATAAAACTAACAGAGGAACACTATTTCTCTGATAAATACAATAATAAAATCCAACTTGTTTAATTCAAATTTAAAAGAAAATACTCAAGCTTCTATTTATATAATAGCTACTATTTTTAAAAACAGCTCATTATTTACATTAAATAATGAAACACAGAGTTATCTTATTTTTTATATTTCGAAACAAAAACAAAATAAACCACATATAAATAACAATTAACAACAAGCTACCAATATAAACAACAATAAAGAAATATATAACTTGATATAAAAACATAAATAATCAACAGGAGATTATCAATTAATGATTATTTTATTAAAAATGATTAAAATCAATATATAATAACTAGAATTTAAATTAAATAATTTAATACATTGTTATAAACAACTAATTTACAATTATTGTTTATCCCCTTACTTTGCAGTAAAGCGCCTTTTCTATTACTTTTAATTATTTTCATAAAAGAAATAAAAATAAAAAAACGAAAAGCAAAACCAACAATTAACTTCACATTCAAAAGATAATAAATATCTATTTTATGTGTTTTTACGTAATTGAAATAATTATTTTTAAAGCATACCCTAAATATGAAAACCTAAAAAAAACCAGCAATAAAAATTAATTAAACACTCTTTTAACGGAAGTTAAAATTCGGAATGAAATTTATTTTTCTTTTATCTGGAGATTATTGATGTGAAAAATGAAATTTTTATTAACTCAAATATAAAAATAGAAAAAAATAATCTAAATAAGGATGTAGATAAATTAAAAAAATTATTTTCATTAAATAACTATCACTATCAGGATATTAATAAAGAAGAGGAAAATAGTGTGCTTGTTTATCGATGGCCATTACTTAATGCATTTCATTACATGACTAAATGAGGCTAACTATGCCACTTATTGTATTAAAAGGAATACGAGGCGGAGTGGGTACAACATCCACGGCAATTACGCTTGCTCGACAATTTAATCAACAAAACAAAGAAGTCCTTATTATTGATAATTGTACTGAAAATATTTTACCTTTTTATTTCCCTGCACAACAAAAAATGCCCCCATTAAGTCAGGCATTATTGGCTCAAACCCCCGTAGAGGAGTGTATTTTTAACTATCAACCACACTATCAAGTTTTACCGTTTGGTTTGGTTAATACGAAGGATAATTTACTCTTGCAGTTATCATTTTCAGCAAAACAGCATTTCAATCATTTTTTATCATCCTTTATTCAACTGCATCCAGACGCCATTATTTTAATGGACTTGCAACATACACAAGATACGTTATTTACCCCTTGGATAGAAAAAGCAGCTATTTTTTTCACCGTTGCAATGGCTGAAAGCAACTGCCATATCCGTCTGAATCAACATGAGTTTGTTAAAAATGAATACATACTCATTAATCAATTTCGTGCAACTAGCCAAATTCACCAAGACTTTTATCAATTTTGGCAAACAACCTCTTTTCCCTTATGTCCTATTGTTCTTCATCGAGATGAGGCGTCAGTAGAAGCATGTGCCTCACGTTTACCTTTATATGATTATCAAGCTAATTGCATGTTAGTGGAAGAAATCACACATCTGACCCAATGGTGTTTCCCATTATTTGAGAGGAAAGAAGGACAGCCATAATGCCATCATCTTTCGATGCCACGAAAAAAAAAGAAAAGAAGGTGCCACAACACATTCTTATTCGATACTACAAGTTCTATCGTCATAACGGTGCCTCTCGTAGCGCTACCATTGTTAGTGAGCTATTTATGGGCATTATGTGGATATTCTTACGAATGGAATCACCTTTTTGGCGAAAAATTGCCAGAAAACAACGTTTGTTATTTCCTCACATCAATCCTCGTTGCCCTAAAGTTTTCGATCCTCTACGCTATTTATTACAAAGCATTTGGCTCATTTGCCACTACCTTGTGCAATTATTAGTGAAAAAACCAACACAATTTATTTCTTATGTCAGAAATCTGTACAAAAAACTCTTTGTCCATGTTTCACCTATCGCTATTGAAATTATTGAGCATAAGAAAAAAAATACATCCATTTGGCAATATCTGCTTTATTCAGCTATTGCTGTTTTGGCTGTTTTCTTTATTTTACTCAGTATTACCCAACCTTTTGATCTCACATTTCAATTTGTTTTTGTGATTGTTCTTTGGTTAGTGGCTTTAGCGCTCCGCGATATTCATGGGCGTTTTGCTTCAATTGCCATGATTATGTTGGCTCTAACGATTGCATGTCGATATATCTGGTGGCGTTATCAATCAACCCTGTACTGGGTTGATAACATTAGTCTTTTTTTCGGTTTACTACTATTACTTGCTGAAACTTACGCATGGTGTGTGCTATTTCTCAGTTTTATGCAATGTATTTGGCCACTGCATCGAAAACCGATTTCTATGCCTGAGGATATTACAAAATGGCAAAGTGTTGATATTTTCATTCCTACCTATAACGAAGATCTACAAATCGTTAAACCTACCATTTATGCCAGTTTAAATTTAGATTGGCCTAAAGATAAACTCACTATTTATCTGCTTGATGATGGTGATCGTCCTGAGTTTAAGGCGTTTGCACAAGAGGTCGGCATTCGTTATATCGCACGAGAAAAACACAATTTTGCCAAGGCAGGTAATATCAATCATGCTTTATCCCTCGCCTCTGGTGAATTTGTCGCCATTTTTGACTGTGACCATATTCCAACACGTTCATTTTTACAATTTACCATGGGATGGTTTTTACAAGATGAAAAAATGGCCTTAGTACAAACACCTCACCATTTTTTCTCCCCCGATCCTTTTGAACGTAATCTAGGTAATTTTCGCGAAACACCTAATGAAGGCACACTCTTTTATGGGTTAGTTCAAGATGGCAATGATACTTGGAATGCTACCTTTTTCTGTGGATCGTGTGCAGTTTTACGTCGTACTGCATTAGATGAAATTGGTGGTATTGCCGTTGAAACAGTCACCGAAGATGCACACACCTCATTACGTTTACACCGTCATGGCTGGCGATCTGCCTATATTCGCATACCACAAGCTGCAGGTCTCGCAACTGAATCATTATCGGCACATATCGGACAACGTATTCGGTGGGCAAAAGGCATGGTACAAATATTCCGCCTTGATAATCCTCTCTTCGGTAAAGGATTAAGCATTCCTCAACGCCTCTGTTATTTAAATGCTATGTTGCATTTTTTCTCGGGCATTCCTCGTATGATTTTCTTACTCGCCCCCCTGACATTTCTTATTTTTCACGCCTATATCATTTATGCGCCTGCTATCGCTATAGCCTTATATGTTGTGCCGTATTTGATCCACATTTCTCTGGCAAGTTCAAAATTACAAGGTGCCTATCGCCACTCATTTTGGGGAGAGATCTATGAAACAATTTTGGCGTGGTACACCACTCGCCCTGTATTAAGCACACTATTTTCCCCGTATAAAGGCAAATTTAACGTCACTGAAAAAGGTGGAATGATGGAAGAAGGTTTTGTGGATTGGAACATTAATCGCCCTTACTTACTCTTTTTCAATTTGAATTTACTGGGAATTTTGTTTGCTTTTTGGCGCATTGCAACAGGCGATCCTGACGAAGCTTGGGCGACTGTCATGTGTTTATTATGGGTTTGCTATAACCTTATCTTGCTAGGTGTTGCTATTGCCGTTTCTGTTGAAACCAAACAACAACGCCGATTTCCTCGAGTTCGAATAAAAGCGCCTGCTATGTTGTTGTTAAACAATGGTGCACTCTACCGCTGCTATCTTTATGATTTTTCAGATAATAGCTGTGCCATTTTATTGCCTGATAACGTCATACTTTCACTTTCTCAAAATGAAAACATCACACTATTGCTCACTCAAAATCAGCGTGAACATGCATTTAAAGCCAATATTTCACGTATTGAAGGGCAAATCATCGGGTTGCAACTCCTTGAGATGACAACGCAAAAAGCGATCGATTTTACCGCCTGTACTTTTGAGCGGGCTGATACTTGGGCTGATTGGCAAAACGAACTTCCAACCGACAAACCGTTAAGTAGCCTCAAAAATATTATTTTTATCAGCATGCAAGGTTATAACACCTTGTTAAAGCGTGCTCCTTACTTTATTTACGCCACTTTTCGCTTACTCGGTCTCTTTTTACTGTGGCTTTCATCATTACTCCCTCAACGCGTTAATGTTTCACAAATATTTCATCAATCTTGAAGGAAAAACTCACTTTTCTGGGAGTTTATTAATAAACAATAAGATCATGGGTAACAATAATGAAAAAACGTTTTCTCATATTTGCCTTATTTATGCTCACTTCTTCAGTTTATGGAGATGAAACACAAGAAGTGCAAACAACCATTTCAAAACCATCTGTTACATTAACTGAAGTGGCTCTTGATGTTACTTCTCAAGCAGAGCCTGGAAATACACAATTACCTTCTGGTGAGCTCACGTCGTCTACTCGTCAGAAGATATTAAAATTTGCAAATGCAGCACCGAGTTATGGCGCCATGCATTTAACTGGTGTTAGCCCTGATGGCTATTTAGAATTCGGTGTGCGTAGTGATGAATATGTTTCAAAGGCAACTCTTGATTTAGAATTTACCCCCTCTCCATCACTACTTCCAGTAGAGTCTCATCTTAATGTCTATTTGAATGATGAAATGATGGGCGTGATTACCTTAAAACAAGAAGATTTAGGTAAGAAAAATCAAATTACGATACCGATTGATCCCTTATTTATTCAAGATTTTAACCATATAAAACTCTCTTTTATTGGCCATTATCGTGAAATTTGTGAAAACCAAGCGAATACAACACTCTGGCTTGATGTGAGTAAAAACAGTCAATTAAATCTGACCTTTCAATCACTCCGTTTAGGTAATGAATTAGCGTATTTCCCAGAACCCTTTTTTGATAACCGTGATTTTGGTGAGTTAACACTGCCGATGGTGTTTAGTCAGTCACCTCATTTAACCCAACAAAAAGCAGCTGCGATCCTCTCTTCTTGGTTTGGTACTCAAGTTGATTGGCGTCAACAAAATTATCCTGTTTATTACAATGAGTTACCAAATCAACACAGCATTATTTTCGCAACGAATCAACAAAAACCCACATTTTTAAAACAGCATCCTGATGTTAAAGAGCCAACCATCGAAATACTGACACATCCAACTAATCCTTATATTAAGTTACTTCTTATTATGGGACGTGATGATAATGATTTGATCACGGCTGTAAATGGTATTGCTCGTGGGCAAGTTATTTTTAGAGGTGATGTTGTCACGATTAATGAAGTAGAAGCATTAATCCCTCGTGAGCCTTACGATGCTCCAAAATGGGTACAATTAAATAAACCTATTTATTTTAATACGTTACAAGATTATGAAGGTCAATTGCAATCTCGGGGATTAACACCCAATCCGATTACGTTAAATATGACCTTACCGCCTGATCTCTTTATGTTTAATAATACGGGATTACAAATGCAATTGCGTTATCGCTATACCGCACCTGCATTTCAAGATGACTCTCGTATGTCTATCTCAGTAAACGACCATTTCATTAAAGCTTATCCTCTTGAAAAAGATAAAAAAGATAACCTTGTTATCGCTTATTTACCGCTTATTCAAGGCTGGATTGAGCATAAGAATTTATTGAATATTCCTGCAGTAAAACTGGGGGAACGTAACCAAATTACATTTGCCTTTGATTACACCAACCCAATTCCGGGTGGTTCACTAGATCAATGCATTACTTATCAACCTGTTCCAAACGCAGTTGCTATTGATGAGTTATCAAGTTTCAATTTTACAGGCGATTATCGGCATTATATCGCCTTACCTGATTTACGTGTTTATAGCCACGCAGGTTTTCCATTTAGTCGTTATGCTGACCTTTCTGAAACTGTCATTTTTGTTAATCAGCAACCTTCTCCAACTCAATTATCAACCTTATTGATATCAATGGGAAATATAGGTGCTCAGACAGGCTATCCTGCTCTTAATGTCTCATTAACAGACTCATTAGAAGAGGTACAAAAAAGAGATGCGGATCTATTACTAATAGGAACCATTCCACCCGCATTAAATAATGACAAACAGATGAACGTATTGATCGATAAGGCACGCAGTGAAATCATATTACCTTCTCGTGAAATCAGCATATTTAGCCACACAAGCTATCAACCTACAGATAAACGCTCTGATAGCCGAGTTTCATTGACCTCAAAAGGATCCATGGGTGCCATTATTGGATTCCAATCACCCTTCTTTTCGCAACGTAGCGTAGTCGCTCTGTTAGCTGATAGCACCCAAGGTTACAAATTATTAAATGAAGCTATCAGTGATAGTGGTAAGCGTGATGCAATGCATGGCTCCGTAGTATTAGTCAGAGGATCTGGCGTCAATAGCTTACGTGTCGGTGATACTTATTACGTCGGTTACTTACCTTGGTGGGAAGAAGTTTGGTACGTCTTTGCCTCTCACCCTGTATGGCTTGGCTTAGCGGCAATCATCGGTATTATTCTTGTCTCTCTTCTTATTTGGCGAGCAATGAAAATAAGAAGCCAACGTCGTTTAGCGGCTAAGGATTAAGCTATGTGGCATTTTGGTCACTCGCATCGACAGTCTATTATTACCCTCTTTTTGCTGACAGGCTTTTTGCCTGTCACACAAGCGGGCAATGAGACAACCGAAGCCTTTTTGCAAGAGCAAGTGAGATTAGGGACATCCACAGGAAATGAAGCTTTGGTGGCTCAATCTCTACATCGTTTATCTTTAATTAAACCCAATGATCCTCATATCCTATTAATGCAAATTCAATTTGCTGTAAAACAAAAAGACAATGCAAAAGCACAACTGTTATTTACTCAATTAGGCACTCAATTCCCACAATCAGAGCAATATCAACGTGCAATAAAAACGTTATCATTAACAACAGATGTAAATCGGCAAAAACAGCAAAGAGCTCAGCTTTATCGTACCGCTGGGCGTTATGATGATGCCTTAACTTTATACGATGAAATCTATCAGGGGATACCACCTGATGAAACCTTAGCACTAGAGTATATCCAAGTGCTAATGCAATCCTCACACAAGGATAAAATAGACCGACTTAATCATATTTACAGTCAATACTCTCAAAATGCAAAAATTGCGAGTATTTATCAGCAACAAACAACCATGGCGACAACAAGCACCATGGCAAGTATAAAGTCCAAATCTGATGTCTCGTCATTACCTCTTGTTACATTGAGGGAAAAAGTACGGCAACAACCTGATAATGCCGATATTGTGGGTGCCTTGGGGGTACGCTATTCCCGCGCTGATCAACGTAGCGCTGCAATTTATTATCTTTCTCAGGCGCTGAAATTAGCACCTAATCATGATAATAGCGGTCAATGGCAAGCAATATTGCACTCTAATCAATATTGGTATTTGCTGTCAAAAGCAGATGATGCCCTGCTAAAACGGGATTATGAATTAGCACAGCGCTATTTCAACCAACTCAATAAGTTAGGCCCTTATCAGAGTGAGCCTTATATTGGCTTAGGTGATATTGCTGTTGCACAGCACCAATTGGAAATAGCTGAAAATTATTATTTACAGGCATTAAAATATCACCCCAATCACCCAGCCACTTTACATAGTTTAGCGAAACTTTATCGCCAACAGTCCCATGAAAAAGCACTACAATTTATTTCTCATTTAACGCCAAGACAATATAAAAATTTAGCAGAAGATTATAGCTATATAATTTCAGGTATAAAGCAAGATGTAGCGGCCGATGATGAGCATAACGAGCAATATTTTAGTGCAATTGAAAAGCGTAAAGCCATCGCTAAAGATTACCCTAATGATGTATGGAATATTTATCGTCTTACTGATGATTTATTAATGACGCAACAAGCACCAATTGCCGAAGAATATTTTAATCAACTAAATCGTCGCCTCCCTAATGACGTATCTCGCCTTTACGCTTATGCGCTATACCTGAACAAAACAAATCGAGAAACACAAGCGCTCGATACGCTAAAAAAAATTCCCTTATCTCAACGTAGTGAAAGCATGAAAGCGTTAGACAGCCAATTACGTTTTGATGAAGCATTAGCACACGCGGGATCTTTGCGCGAAAAAGGACAAGAACAACAAGCTGTTGATTACCTTTTTGCTCACATCTCGCCAGAACAAAAAGCACAGACTTATTTACTCTTAGCTGACTGGGCTCAAGAGCGAAATAACGTTGAACAAGCCTTAAGTTATTACCATACCACCTTAAATTTAGAACCTAACAACGAAGCAGCATTATTAGGCGCAACAGATATTGCCTTAGCACAAGGGAAAAAAATACAGGCAAAATACTATCTTGCGAAAATAGAAACCCTTTCCCCCAACCAGTTTGATAGTAATTCTCTTAGACGTGTTGCTAATGCAGAAAAAGAGGTGGGTAATACAGAAAAATCACAACACTATTTTGCGTATTTAACACAGCAAATTGAAAAAGAGCCAGAGAGTGTTGATCCTTTAGTATTACGCGATATTGCCCGTTTTCAGCGTGATAGCCAACATCGTCAGCAAGCTCACTATTATTATCAACAAGCGATGATCAAGGATGGGATCACAGATAAGTTGCCAAAAGATAATATTGAGTACACGACATTAATGCGTAATGACGATAAAGATAATTGGCTGTCTCGAAGTCTACGAGCTGATACTCACTCTCTTTATCGTCAACAAGAATGGCGTTTTACTCTTGAGCATGATTATTGGGGCGCTAGTGGTAGCGAAGGCTATTCAAAACTACGCGCCCACACTACGATGTTACAACTTGATCATCCTGTTTATGATGGCCGTTTTTTTTGGCGAGCAGATTTAGTCAACCTCAATAGTGGCAAACTTGGCACATCACCTTATGACTCTAAATTTGGGACTTGCTACCGTACCGGTTGTTCTCCTCTAGCACAACAAGCCTTTGGCGTCAGCCCTGCAATTGGTTGGGAAAATGAACAATGGCAATGGGATCTGGGAACAACACCATTAGGTTTTAAAGTCACTGATTGGGTCGGTAGAATTGCCTATAGCTATGATCTTTTTAATGTGGGTTGGACACTTGATGTTCACCGCCGCCCAGTTAATAGCTCTTTGCTTGCTTTTGGTGGTCAACGAGATATTTGGACAAATAAAACATGGGGCGGAGTTAGAAGAACCGGTGTTCGTTTAAGTGGAAGCTATGATTTAGGTGGAAAAGACGGTTATTGGGGCGAGGTTTCTGTCGATAAATTGACGGGAAAAAATGTTGAAGATAATAGTAGTCTTCGAGGAATGGGGGGCTACTATTATAAAGTGATCAATGAAAATAACCGTCTAGTTTCCATTGGATTAAGTTCAATGCTCTGGCATTACGATAAAGATTTAAGTGGCTATACCTTAGGTCAAGGTGGCTATTATAGTCCTCAAAAATATGTTTCTTTAGGGATCCCTATTAATTATCGTGAACGCACTGAAGATTGGTCTTGGGAGTTATCAGGATCCGTTTCTTGGTCATACTCTCAAACTGATGACAGAAAACGCTATCCCTTACACAATCTCGTCTCCGTCGATAAGTTTAATCGCTATATGAATGAACTTAGCCCTGAAGATCGAGAAGAAATGATGAGGCTTTATTATCAAGAACATAATGAGGTTGATGATGGTGACTCCAGTACTGGCTTTGGTTATACCGCAAGAGCATTAGTTGAACATCGTATTACACCACACTGGTTTATTGGTGCAGCTATCGATATTCAACAAGCTAAAAACTATACCCCAAGCCATGCATTAATGTATTTACGCTATTCGTTTGATGGCTGGAACGGAGATTTAGATTTACCTCCTAATCCACTTATTCCTTACGCTGACTTTAAATAATATTCAAATAGTAAGACACAAACGGGAGGCACTAGGCTTCCCGTTTAACTTTTTCGCGAATACTGCGATTACGATATTAAATTATCATTACGGTGCTTTATGCAAAAGTCCGACTAATAACCACCCAGCAATCATGGCAAGAACAAATAAAATACCTTGATAAAATCCAGCCCCCGCTAATACTAAACTAGGACCAGGGCAAATCCCTGCTAATCCCCAACCAATACCAAATAGTACACTGCCTAACACTAATGGTTTATCAATAGCTTTATTCGTTGGAATATTCAAAGGGCACGCTAATACGCTTTGTTGTCTATGGCGTGTTAATTGGTAGCCAATAACACTGACAACCAGTCCAGCGCCCATAATTATCAATAAAGAAGGATCCCAATTTCCAGTAATATCTAAAAATCCTAAGATTTTTTGCGGATTGCTCATTCCACCAACAATCAATCCTGCACTGAATAGAAGACCACAAAAAAAAGCAACAAGCTTTGTCATTTTTTTAGCCTCCTATCACATGACGCTGAATATAAACGGTGATAAATGCCATCACCATAAAGATTAAAACTGCCACTATAGAACGGTGTGATAATCGTGCTAATCCACAAATACCATGACCGCTAGTGCAACCATTCCCTAAACGTGTACCAACTCCCACCAGTACACCAGCAATAATTAACATCCAAGGTGATGTTTCAATCACTGGCGCTAAAGGCTTATCAAAAAAATAAAAGAGTGTGGGCGCGATTAACATGCCAAGTAAAAATGCCCAACGCCAACCATTCCCCTGTTGTTTTGTTGTTAAAACCCCGCCTAAAATACCGCTTATTCCGGCGATGCGACCATTAAATAACAATAAAATAGCGGCGGCTGCACCTATCATAAGCCCACCAATTGCCGCACTTAAAGGCGTAAAGTGAACCCAATCTATATTCATAACTTAACCTGCTATAGGGCAATAAAGCTGATAAAGCGTATTGAGAAGCACTAATACTTTTTCATCAGCAATAGAATAGAAGATACGTTTCCCATCACGACGAGTATTCACTAATCCTTCATTGCGTAAAACAGTCAGCTGTTGAGAAAGCGTAGGCTGACGGATCCCTAAACTCTCTTCTAATTCACTCACACTTTTTTCGCCCTGACTTAGTTGACACAATAACAAGAGGCGATCGCCATTTCCTAAGGTCTTAAGTATGCTAGACGCTTCATTGGCTGCCAGTTTCATTGCATCTAATAAATCAGGTTGAACTCGTTGTGTCATGGTAAACTCCATAATCAATATACTTTTTAATAATATGTTAATTTATATATTGTGCAAGTTTTCTTTTTATTGCGTGTTTGTATAAGGCGCTATATGCTCTGTGACATGAAAACGGTAAGAGTCCCCATCGCCTTAGTGCAAAGCGTTATGCGAACACTGCGTGAAAAATTGCAGCAGGCGAATCTTTATCTTAATACAAATTACCCAGAACCTACTCTACATTATAATCAGAGAGGAACTATTGCAGGCAGTGCCTATTATGCAAATTGGGAAATCCGTATTAATCCTACATTATTGATTGAAAATAAACAGAATTTTATTGAAGAAGTTATTCCTCATGAATTAGCGCATTTACTAGTTAGTCGCCATTTCGGTCGTGTAGCACCTCATGGAAAAGAGTGGAAGTGGATGATGGAAACAGTATTACAAGTTTCAGCTAAACGTACTCATCATTTTGATGTTACAGCCGTTAAACCCAAAACCTTTCCCTATGCTTGTCATTGTGAAGAAGGGCATCAACTCACCATTCGTCGTCATAACAAGGTATTACGTGGGGAAACACAGTACCGTTGTCGCCATTGTCAGGCTATTTTGCAATTTATAGAAGATTAAAGCCAATTGATAAAAATTAAGCCGATGTATTGGTTAAATCACATCGGCTTGATCTTAAAAAGAATAGGTTAATTCGTCTTAAGCAAACTCGCTCATCACATGAGATGCAATTTCAAAGTAAATAATAAGACCTGTACCATCAATTAACGTTGCGATAAACGGTGCTGATACAACGGCTGGATCAATACCTAAACGCTTTAATACCATTGGAATAACAGATGAAACAATAGCACTCCAAACAGTGATTGAAATAAGCGTTAATCCAACAACAATCATCACTTCCATTCCAACACCTAAGAACCAAGCTCGGACAAAACCCGCGATCCCCATGGTTAACGCAACCATGATAGATGTTGTTATCTCTTTTCTTAAAACAGACCACACATTGCGTAAGCTCACTTCACCTAACGCCATCGCACGAACAAGCGTTGAGGTAATTTGTGTTCCGCTATTTCCCCCAGTACCAATCAGTAATGGAATAAAGAATGCCAATGAAATAGCGGCTTCTAGTCTATCTTCAAAAGCATGTAATACCGTACTGGTATACGCTTCTGCCACAAACAGCATCAATAACCATACAACACGTTTACGCCATAATGTTACTGGACTGGTTTCTAAATAAGGCTGCTCTAATGGTGACGTTGCCCCTTGCATCTGTGCATCAAGGGTATTTTCATCTTCAATCAATTCCGCAATATCTTGAGGACGTAACACACCCACTAATTTTCCAAAATGCATCACAGGTACACTGTCTAAACCGCTATGGCTAATCAATTGATACACATCATGTCGATTCTGTTCAGGTGATACAGAGAAAAAAGTTTGACGCATAACATCAGACACAAACAGATCATTTGTCGCGGTTAATAATGATTTAACAGGTAAAATTCCATTAAGATAATTATCTTTATCAACAACATAGAGATAGGTTGGAATTAATTCATCTTTTAAATCATTAACCAGTTGGTTTTTTACATTTTCAACCGAATCTGCAACTGAAACCGCAATATAAGACTGGCTCATATACGCACTAACAGTTGCATCGTCTTTTAAACGATGATATTGGTCTTGAGTGGAATTATTTTGTGGTGTATTTAAGGATGCATCTGCAACTAAGACAGCATCCATTTTGTTTTGAGTATTGAAAGTCATTTTGTGGTTCCCTATTACTGTTTGTGTTTAGCAAATCAGTTCTCCATAGGGGCGAAACCAGAAGCGAGAATGCAAAAGCTATCTACACGTCTCGGTTTTAGCACTATACAACGTATCCGATGAATACTGGAAGTTACATGGGGATATACCTTCGGTCGATATATCCTGTCCTAATCTTGGGCGTCTCTCGACGTCGTCAGATCAGTAACCTGTGTTTGTATAGGAGCCTCGCCTAACGAGATACTGCCATTTTCTTGCGAATGCGGCGCGCATTATAACCACTCACACTATAATGGAAAGCACGATAACGATTTTGTTTAAGTTCTATTGAAAATGACGCCAAGAATATTCATCATACAACTAAATAATATAATTCCATTTGGAATTAATATATAAAAAAGAAATAAACCTCTTCTACGAAAGTGAAAATCGCATAATCAGAGATAATCTGTTTATTAATTGATTATTTAAATGCTAATTTTTGCACTCTTATTTCTTCTGCCTGTGAAAATATCTCTTTTACTGTTTTACCATCTAATGATTGGCACATTTTGCGGGTGATCATATCGCCATTCTTATGACGCCCCGCAATCACTAAATCATTAAAATTAATATCATTAAGAATAGCCAACTCTATTGCTTCGTCAAAACGCGCTTGCTCATCGAGGGGGAGAGAATTACGCATTTCAACAATTGACATACGTAATGACTCTACATTAGAGCCATCAAGGGTTTGTTGAGGTTTTTCACAGCCAGATAACATGACACTAAATAAACAAATAACTAACAATTTTTTCATATATCCCCCCTTACCCAATCAATGGTTTAAATAATAGCAGAATGTTTATAAGGAAACTCCACACTGATTAAAATATATTTTTATTAACTCTCACATTTCAATATTCTTATTATTCTGAATAAATAAAAATGGAGTTTAAATTAAAATAAAGGGGGTATTTTCCAGATTAATGCCACATTTAATGGGAAGAATAGACATAAAAAACCCCGTTAATAAATTAACAGGGCAAAAAATAGAAGAATAGAAGGAAAGAGTTTAATAAAAAGCGATTATGCTAGCTCAACATCACCTTTTAAACGGCAACTACACGCTAACACATAACCTTGCGCAATCTCTTCAGGCGTTAATGTACTGGTGCTGGAAACATCATAATCACCACTAACAATTCTCGTTTTACAACTGCCACAAACACCTGCACGACAAGCAGCAAAAACGGGTACTTTATTCTCTTCCATTGCCGTTAACAAAGTGACACCAACAGGAACTTTAATTTGCGATAATGGATGACGAATAGTCATGGTTAATTGTTCATTTTCATCAACACAAACGGGTTCATCACCAAAACGTTCCATAAAGATATTCTCAGCAGGTACACCAAGATTTCTTGCAAAACGTCCAGTGTCTTCCATATAACTATTTGGGCCACAACACATAACAATGCGACTCGCAATATCAGGGACTAATACAGCTAATTTTTCTTGAGAAATACGACCACTAAAGATCCCTTTATTGTCAGGTAATTTAGGCATCATAATAAAATTGAGATTATAGGGATACGCATTGGCTAATTCGATCCACTCTTTCTCAAAGATAAACTGACTTTGCTCACGAATATTAAAAATAACGGTGATATTCGCTTTAGGTTGATTGTTAAGCAACCAGCGTGTCATTGACATCACAGGGGTAACACCACACCCTGCGGCTAACATTAAATAGCGGGCATCTTCTTTACCTGCACATGTAAATTCACCTTGTGCATCAGATAACCAAAGATAATCACCCGGTTTTACTTGTGATGTTAACCAACCCGAACCGACGCCATTTTCTAAGCGGCGAACAGTTAAAGTGACAAAAGGGCTTAGCCCTGGCGAAGATGAAATAGTATAAGCTCGCATTACTTCATCACTATTATTAATACTCACCAACGCAAATTGGCCTGGTTTATATGAATAAAAGTCATGATTAATTAAATTTAGTGTCCACACTTCAGGGGTTTCCTGAACAATTGAGTGAACTTGCATACGATTAGGGCAAAGGGAACTAGGCATCGTCATGGATATTTATTCCTTACCGAAGCCCTCAGGCTTCGGCAATGATGATGAATTAAACGATTAAGCTGACAGGATCTCTTTAAGATCTTGTTCTGGTGTAGTGATTGAGCGCATACCGAATTTCTCATTTAAAACCGCAAGCAAATTGTCTGTTAAGAACGCAGGGGCTGTAGGACCGGTATAAATATTTTTTACGCCTAATGAAAGCAGAGTTAATAAAATAACAATCGCTTTTTGCTCAAACCACGACAAAATTAAGGACAGTGGTAAATCATTGACACCACAACCTAATTTTTCAGCTAGATTAACAGCTAGCATAATCGCAGAATAAGCATCATTACACTGACCCACATCAAGTAAGCGTGGTAACCCTTCTAAAGTACCAAAATCTAATTTATTAAAACGATATTTACCACAAGCTAAGGTCATGATTAAACAATCTTGTGGAATTTCTCTTGCTAAATCAGTGTAATAACTACGTTCACCACGGCTACCATCACAACCACCAACCAAGAAAACATGACGTAATTTTTTCTGTGAGACTAAATCGATCACAGTATCAGCAGCATTTAATAGTGTTTCACGACCGAAACCGACAGTAATTAAATGCTCAATTTCATTGTATGGGAAACCTTCTAATGATTGTGCTTGTTCAATCATTTCAGAGAAATCATCGCCAGTGATGTGTTTTACACCCGGCCAACCAACAATACTGCGAGTCCAAATACGATCGCCATAATTACCGACATTAGGATCAATAATACAGTTTGATGTCATTAGTACAGGGCCGGGGAATTTCGCAAATTCGATTTGCTGATTCTGCCAGCCACTACCATAGTTACCCACTAAGTGTTTATATTTTTTAAGTTCTGGATAGCCATGAGCTGGTAACATTTCACCATGAGTATAAACGTTGATCCCTTTACCTTCCGTTTGCTCAAGTAGCATTTGTAAATCTTTCAGATCATGGCCTGAAATTAATATTGCTTTACCCGCAACAGGACGCACATTAACAGTAACTGGCGTTGGGTTACCGTAAGCTTGAGTTTCGCCTTTATCCAGAATCGCCATAATGCGGAAGTTCATTTGGCCAATGCCCATCGCATTTTCTAACAATTCATTCATATCAGCAGGATCCGTTCCTAACCACGCCATATAACGGTGATATTCTGCATAAATCTCATTATCGTATTGACCTAAAACATGCGCATGCTCCATATAAGCAGCAGCCCCTTTTAAACCATACAAACACAGCATACGTAAGCCATGAAGATCATCACCGATTTGTGCTTTATCACCATTTAAGGCAAAAAGCTGGGCTTGTTTTTGTAAACTGTCTAAATCGTTACCTGCTAATTGAATTTCAGCTCTTGGATTAGTGACTTGAATTGCGGCATTTTTCGCTACAGTACGAGATTTCAAACTTTCACGGAAATAGATAGCTTCTTTCGCATAACCGACAATGCGATCAGAATCGAAGTTGACGTTGGTTAACGTAGAGAAAAAAGCGCGAGGCGCAAAGCTATCAACATCATGATCAATAATACCAACACTACGTGCTACTAATGCCCACGCTGAAAGTCCTTCTAATACTGCAACCAGTAAATCTTGAAGATCTGAAGTTTCTGCTGTTTTACCACACATACCTTGCGCATAGGCACAACCATTACCTACAGGCGTTTTCATTGTTTGTTCACATTGCACACAATACATATCGTATTCCTTCTAATAAGAGATAACGCTTTATTTTTATAAGTTGCATTATAGATGCAACATAAGAATACGCCATTTTTATAAGAGCGAAAGTGCAATATTGAACAATTTAAATGTTGTTTGATCTAACGCAATTTCTAGCAAATCTTTCAATATCTCTTTTTTTATCTTTTGATTTCACATAAATCTAAAACCTTTTTTTTAAACAAATTGATTAATCGCATTACATCGTTAATGAGTAAATAAGAAAGAATATTTAAGAATAACTGATGGGTGTTTTTTGTTTAATCATATAAAAGCTGAGAGATGAAACGATTAAGTTTATTCATTTTTGTTAAATCAGTAATATTCATTACTATTTTTTATCGTTAATATCACCTATTGCATCAATAGCTAATCAAATTATTTCATTTGATATATGTTATTAGCACGAGTATTACAAAATGAAACTATAAATTTAAATGATACTCACCCCTACATTGGAGATTAAAAATGATTAAATTAAATAATGTTCCATCAGAATTTCGTCCTCTAGAAAGCTACAAAATGCTAATTGGTGGAGAATGGGTAACTAGCACATCACAAAAAACAACCAAAACCTATAGCCCTGCAACCGGTGAATTATTAAGTGAATACCAATCTGGAAGTGCAGAAGATGTCAACCGTGCAGTCACGGCTGCACGTAACGCATTCAAAACATGGAGTAAAACTTCTCCAGCAGAACGCCAAGCCCTCTTATTAAAAATTGCAGATCGCTTAGAGCAAGAACAAGAACGCTTTGCTTGGATTGAATCATTAGATAATGGTAAGCCACTCAATGAGTCGAAAAACATCGATTTACCTGCCTCTATTGACCATTTTCGATATTTTGCAGGCGTGATACGCTCTCATACCGATGAAAGTGCCGTCCTAGACGAAAATACCATTAGTCTTGTTATTCGTGAACCGATTGGTGTTGTAGGACAAATTATTCCATGGAACTTCCCACTATTAATGGCAGCATGGAAATTAGCACCAGCCATTGCAGCAGGTGATACTGTTGTGATTAACCCAGCAACATTGACTTCCCTTTCATTATTAGAGCTAGGTCGTATTTTAAATGAAATATTACCGGCAGGTGTGATTAATATTGTTACAGGACGTGGTTCTGTTGTAGGACAAGCTATTTTAGAACACGAAGATATTGATAAACTTGCATTTACAGGTTCTACCAATGTGGGTTATACCGTGGCAGAAGCGGCTGCGAAAAAAATGGTTCCTGCGACATTGGAATTAGGCGGTAAATCAGCCAATATCGTATTCCCTGATGCAAATATGAAAAAAGCAGTCAAATATTCAGCATTGGCAATATTAATGAACCAAGGACAAGCGTGTGAATCAGGTTCACGTCTGTTCTTACATAAAGATATCCATGATGAATTTCTGAAAGCATTAAAAACTGAATTTGAGAGTATTCGTGTTGGTGATCCGCTTGATCCTAATACGCAAATGGGTACACAAGTTAGCCAAGATCAAATGGATACTATCTTAGGCTATATTGAACTCGCGAAGAAAGAAGGTGCCACCGTTTTAACAGGAGGTGAACGCATTACAGGTGAAGGTTACGACGACGGCTTCTTTGTTCGTCCGACCATTATCATCAATGCAACTAACCAAATGCGTGTTGCTCGCGAAGAAATTTTTGGACCTGTATTGTGTGTTATTCCATTCGATAACGAAGATGAAGTAATCGAAATGGCTAATGACTCTGAATATGGTCTCGGTGGCGGTGTTTGGACGCAAGATATTAACCGTGCTTTACGTGTTGCAAAAGCGGTAAGAACAGGCCGTATGTGGGTTAACACTTATCACGAACTCCCTGCCCATGCTCCATTTGGAGGCTACAAGAAGTCAGGTTTAGGTCGTGAAACACACAAAATGATGCTAGATGCTTATAGTCAAGTGAAAAACATCTTCATCAGTATGAAAGAATAAATTTTCTCTTTTTTCTAAATTCTTATAAATATAATATCTATACTCATCTCTTCGCCTTCTCCCCAGAAGGCTTTTTATTATCTATACCCGTCATATTTCAAGTTGTGATCCTAAAAAACCGCATACTTCTCTCTATAAAGCATGCGGTTTTATGTTGTGTTGTTAGCCAATAAGTAAGAACGAGTTACTCTACTTCAGCTTTTTTTTTGCTCACTGCATCAGTTTCTTTATCTAACCCAATATGATCGGCATTAACATCTTTTATATGATCTTTTGTTAAGCGATAAACAACAGGGCTTAATAAGGCTAATGCAATTAAGTTAGGAATAGCCATCATTGCATTAAGAGTATCGGCTAGTAACCACACAAACTCTAACGATTGTGTAGCCCCCACGGGTAACGCAATCAGCCATGCAACACGAAATGGCATAATCGCTTTAGGCCCCAAAAGATATTGCACACATTTTTCACCGTAAAAACTCCATCCTAAAATCGTAGTGAATGCAAAAATAGCTAATGCAATCGCCACAATGTAGTTACCGCCAGGAATAGCAGCAGAGAATGAAGCCGCAGTTAACGTTGCCCCGCTTTGCCCGGTTAACCATTGGCCAGTAATAATTATGGTTAAGCCTGTAACTGAACACACTATAATGGTATCGATAAAAGTTCCCAACATCGCAATCAAACCTTGGCGAACAGGGTTTTGTGTTTTTGCCGTTGCGTGTGCAATCGGTGCACTACCCAATCCAGCTTCATTAGAGAAAACACCACGCGCGACACCGAAACGGATAGCAGCCCAAACCGCGGCACCGGCGAATCCACCTTGAGCAGCAATTGGTGTAAATGCTGATTTAACAATAAGAACAATGGCATCAGGAATGGCTGTCACGTTGAGTGCTAAAACCACAATACCTGCACCAAAATAACCGACAGTCATAATTGGAACTAATTTACCTGCAACATCAGCAATACGTTTAATTCCCCCAATTAACACCGCTCCGACTAAGACAACTAACACAATAGCGGTAATCGTGGTTGAAATACCAAAATTACTCTGTAATACATCCGCGACAGAGTTAGCTTGTACTGTATTACCAATACCGAAGCCAGCAAAACTACCAAAAATAGCGAACAGTGTACCTAACCAAATCCAATTTTTACCCAAACCATTTTTGATATAATACATTGGGCCACCAACATAGTTTCCGTATTTATCAACTTCACGAAAACGTACTGCTAATACGGCCTCTGAATACTTCGTTGCCATCCCCACTAATGCCGTCATCCACATCCAAAACAACGCGCCGGGACCACCTAATACAACAGCTGTTGCAACACCAGCTATATTACCTGTTCCGATTGTTGCAGAAAGTGCAGTCATCAGGGCATTAAAGGGCGATATTTGTCCTTCACCTCTTTTATCATTTTTTTCAAATAGAAGCTTAAACCCTGTACCCAATTTTCGTATAGGTAAAAAACCGAGCCGGAACTGCATAAAAAGACCAATACCAAGAATACCGACAAGCATCGGTACTCCCCATACCACGCCATTTATAGCACTTAATATATTCGTGATGAAATCCATAAGTTACCCTTTCTCGTCCAAATGTTATATAAATATGTATTTTTTGTTATCAATTACACTAAAGATGAAAAAGTGGAAATATGCTAGAAAAAAAAACGACTAACTCTAAAATTGATTACGTTATGTGAGAAATATCACTTCAATACAAAATTACGCTATCATTATGTTCATTGTTACAATACATAAATCAAAGTTATGCATAACCGTAAATCTATCCAAAATAGCCAAAATGAACGACGTTTTAATTTATTCAGAAAAGCACAAGAAACCAATCTCGCACCACTGAAAGTCCTGCTACTGTCTGCCATAGTCGGTTCGCTTGCTGGGTTAGTGGGTGTTTTATTTGAAAAAAGTGTGAGCTGGGTTATAAACTTCAGGCAAGAAGAACTCGTCAAAACCTTCACTAATCCTTATATTCTAGCTATTAGCACATTACTTTTTTCTTCTATTTTAGCCATGTTAGGTTACTATTTAGTCAAGAAATTCTCGCCTGAATCAGGTGGCTCTGGTATCCCTGAAATTGAAGGAGCAATGATAGATATTCGCCCTGTTCGTTGGTGGCGAGTATTACCGGTAAAATTCATTGCCAGTATTGGAACATTGGGTTCAGGGATGGTATTAGGACGAGAAGGCCCGACAGTTCAATTGGGTGCCAATATTGGCCAATTGGTTAATGACATTTCTCACTTAAAAGATAAAGAATCACGCCACACATTATTAGCAACAGGTGCAGCCGCTGGGTTAACCGCAGCTTTTAATGCTCCTCTTGCGGGTATTTTATTTATTATTGAAGAGATGCGACCTCAATTTAAATACAGCCTTATTTCAATTAAAGCAGTTTTTATCGGTGTTATTATGTCGTGCATTGTCTTTCGCTTATTTAATGGCGAAGGCGGTGTGATTCATATTGGTAAATTTTCATCCGCCCCACTCAATACGCTTTGGTTATATTTAGTTTTAGGTATGCTATTTGGCATTATCGGTGTCATATTCAGTAAATTACTTTTTTATGTTCAAACTCAATTTCAGCATTTTTATCAAGATAAAATTTCACGTTTTGTTTTAACCGGCGGTATTATTGGTGGGCTTTGTGGCCTATTAGCACTAATTATGCCTGAAATTACTGGCGGTGGATTCAGCATTATTCCAGCACTCAGCACTGGACAATATTCACTTATTGCAGTGTTACTTTTCTTTATTTTACGAACTATCACATCCATTATTAGCTTTGCATCTGGCGCCCCTGGTGGCATATTTGCCCCCACTCTCGCATTAGGTACTCTATTTGGTAGTGCATTCGGATTAATGGCAACATTACTTTTTCCTGATTATCAAATTCAAATCGGTACTTTTGCCATTGCCGGTATGGGTGCTTTATTCGCTGCAACGGTAAGAGCGCCACTGACAGGAATAGTTTTAGTATTAGAAATGACAGATAATTATCAGCTTATCCTGCCTATGATAATCACCTGCTTGGGTGCTACTATGTTGGCACAGCTATTAGGTGGCCGCCCTATCTACACCGTTTTATTAGAACGCATTTTACAAAAGTCTGAAGCAAAAGAACAAACAGACCAAGTTAATGACATAAAAAATACTAAATCACTACAACAATAAACGTGCTCAAACAGATAAAAAAATACCCCAACTAAATTGGGGTATTTAAAAATAAATGATATGAATTGAATTATTTTTTACGGGCAATTAACGTCGCAAAATTCAAAGCAATACGATTACCATTGGCATCGGTTTTATGTAAATGACCCGGATTTTCATTATATTTGATGATTTCCCAGTCTTTATAGTAATCCGCTAATTCTCCTTGGCGTAAAAAGGTCTTAAATGGAATTTCAGCAGGATCACTATTTTCTGTTTCAACTGGGCAAACAATCACATTAATACCATTATTATTGGTACATGCTTGCATGTTTTTAATAATAGTTGCAATACGTTCTCGTTGACAAAACATCAACACAACAGTTGAAATAATAATGTCGTATTTTTCAGTCAGTGAAGCTTCATTGATATCGTATAAACCACTTTTTACTGACAAACCTGTTTTAGTTTTAACGCTTTCAATCGCCTCAATATGAGAGGCATTAATATCTAATGCCGTGACATCATACCCTTGAGACGCCAAATAAAAACTATTTCGCCCACGCCCTGCACCTAAATCCAAGACCTTACAAGGGTGAGTTAATGTTGCCATATAGCGCACTTCAGAATGCGGTAGTGACAAGTCATTTTCTTTAAAGAGTTTATTTTCTGGCGCACATAAAAACGACAGTTGGCAACGTACATCATCACTCGCTTTATCAATTTTATGCCACTGTTGAGGTTGGATTAAAGGGGGTTGATTTTCTGTATCACAGTCCACCGAAATTTGTGAACCATCCTCATTAAATACGACAAATGTCATATTCCCTTGTAGGACACGCATTTGAGCATAAGTACCTTCCTTTGTATTGTGACGTTCTAATAACGCTAAAGGAATTGATGTTCGTGTCCACTCTGGCATTGTTTTATAACTAACAAGTTCCATAATCCAACCTCAATTAAGATGCATTTTAAATACATCTTATGGCAATCATTATCGTTCGTAAAGATACTCTGCTCAAAATTATGATTTTAAATATTTATTTAAAAGCAAATTCGTCACATCTGATGAAGAAATAGATTCACCACATAAAACTTTCATCATAATTTCTTTACCTAACGACGCTAAAGAAAACAGCATATCAGGACGTAATCGACTGATCTTATCTCTATTTTCATCTTGATTAATAATAGTAATTAACTTGGCATCGACATTAGAGCACTCTTGGATAGTAAGTAAGATAAACGTATTTTCAGCATCACTTTCAGATAAAGTTGCTACCCAATTGGCTTTAGCAATATTAGCGGATTGCAACGTTTTAAGGTTAGTTGGATCACCTTCAATAATATTAGCTTGCGCATCATAGACAGCTTTACTTTTATCAGTACAAATCGCAATAACTGGTTTTCCTTGCTCTCTTAATCCTTTTTCTAATTGTGAAGCCAGTGCCGAAGATCCAATAATAATAAAATGATTATGCATTTTAGCGATCCTTTTCTTAACAATATCGCGAGTCCCTCGGGCAAGAAACCCCATCACATACACAATAGATGTAGTAAAAACAGTTATTCCTAAGATAACAACAGTTAATGTAAAAATACGGGCATTTGTACTAATTGGCACAATATCGCCAAATCCTAATGTCGTCATGCAGACAATAGAAAAATAAAATGCATCCATTAACGTTGTAATATGAGGTTTGAACTCGTCCCCAATATAGAGGCTTCCCAACATTGAGAATAACAGTAAAGAAAGGGTACAGATAAAAGCCACAAAGCCAGCACTAGTTAAACTATGATGCGGAAAGGCACGCCAACTTATTAATAATCCAATCGCCAAAGCAAAAGAAAAATAAGCCTGAAAACCAATTTGCTGATAAACCGCAACATCAAGAAAAACAATGGTAGCTAATAAGATAAGAGACACACACCACGCAATCCTTGCGCCTAAATACATAAATATTGAGAGCAAAATTAACGCACAAGCTAGCATCACCTTAGGGATATCTAGTAATTTTAATACCCCTAATGATTTAAGCCACGCAGAAAAGCCATGAATTTCCCAATTCAGATAAATACCACGAGATAACAGAATTGAGTAAATGATAAACATACCATTTAAGATAAGTAATAAAGACATCATCTTTCTTGTCACTTTAGATGTCTCTATCACATTTAGTATTACGGATAATTTCATATTAGGTATCGTGAATACTCAACTAGTTATTTAAAGGAATATTATCTAATCCTTGAAATTTAAAAGGTTCTGCGGGTTTAAAATGGCTTGTCGCATTAGCGGAATAAATGATTGATTGTTCTTCACCTAATACTAAGGTCATAACTTTCCCGCTCTCTTTTGAAAAATCAATTTCCTTTAAATTAACCCAAAAGGTATTCGGTGATAATGCTGATTCGAAAAAATATAGTTGGTTTTTATGATCAGCAACCGTTCTCCAGCGTGTAGATGAAATTTCAGGTGATTCAATAGTACTTAATCCATAGGGAACAGAAACATTTCTGATCACGCCAAAGACACTGGCAAGCGATTTTTTACTCGATTGTGCCTTAGGAATGGCATTCACATAAAAAGAAGCTCTGGTAAAACGATCTGATGCACGATTTGTTCCTGGCAACATCACAGTTCCACCAATTTGTTGCCAATAACTATTTAATGCTAATTGCTCTGAAAAAATGGGCGAGTTCGTCATTACTTGATACTCTTTACTATGATGAATCACTTGCTTGCCGTTAATATATTCAATAATAGCACTATCACCAGAGGCATCAGAAAGAGAAAGATGTAACGTCGCCATTCTGTCCTGCCCTGGTACTTTATCCGTTAATACAATAAAAGGTTCACTTTCTAATGCTGTCACGGCGTCTTCTACGGTAGCAAAATTATCTAGCACATACTGAGCCCATGCTGAAATCGAAATAGCGGGTTTTTCTTTGGTATAAGCAGGATAATCAGATTCCGCCAACCACAATAAATTAGCAACCAATCCCTTTTCATTCATCCCATCTGTTGTTGAAATATCGTAACCAGATGCAACAACACTTCCATATTTAGATGTCCATTTAATGGAATTATCACCCGCTTCACCTGAACGTTGCATACCTTGTGGGAATATCCATAAGTTTGTTCCTATGTCATATTTCCAGTCCATTGAACGAGCTGTAATAATTTGATTATTATCGCCTAAATAGACAAGTCGAGTACATGCATTAACCTCTGTCACTCCTGTTGTTAAAAAACCAGAGATAAGTAGAGTGCCCAAAAAAGTATGGCGTAATTTTTTCATTATTGACTCTTTTCCTGTTAAATAAATGGATGAGATGGCGAAAATTCCTCTTTTTTATTTTTTGCTTTTAAATAAAACAGATAAATTGATATATAGCTCTTGATTAACTCGATTAGAAAATAAGAACTGTTACCTAAGTATAAAACAACTCATCTTAATTGCGCATAAAAAAACCGATACACTAAGGTATCGGTTTATCAATCATCTAGATAACCAGGAATTTTATTTCCCTACAAAAAGCATTTAATTAAGCCTTTTTAACACCTTCAACAGAGATTATTAATTCTGCTTCTTGTGATTTTGGTCCTAAGTCTGATTTAAAATTAAACTCTTTCAGATTTACTTTACCTGTCGCTTCAAAACCAGCACGGTAACCTTTCCAAGGATCAGTGCCTTCACCAATTAATTTTGCATTTAATGATATAGGTTTCGTCACACCATTTAATGTTAAATCACCGACTACCACATAATGCTCACCTTCACGAGTGACTTTGGTTGATACAAATCGTGCTTCAGGATATTTGCTCACGTTAAAGAAATCAGCACTACGTAAATGTTTATCACGTTCAGCATGATTTGTGTCTAAACTTCCCGTTTTAATCACAACATCAACTTTATCTTTAGATGGATCTTCTTTGTCATAACTGAAAGTACCATCAAAATCTTTAAAGGTGCCATATAACCAGCTATAACCTAAATGTTGAATACGAAACTGTACAAATGCATGCTGGCCTTGTTTATCAATAGCATAATCTGCAGCTAAAGTAGTACTCGCATTAAATAACAACGCACCTGCTGTTAAACCCAATAAAGCTTTCTTAAACATGGTTATCTCCATAATCTTGTTCTATCAGTTTAATTATTTAGTTCGCATTCCTAGCATGCGTTTTAACGTCACATCTTTATCAATAAAATGATGCTTTAAGGCTCCAGCTGCATGTAATAGTGATAACAAAACCACTGACCATGCTAAATAAAGATGAACGTCACCAGCTAAATCTGCTTGTTCGGCTTCGCCTGTAAAAATAGCGGGTACAGAAAACCAATCAAAAACAGATATCGCTTGACCATCAGCAGTGGAGATTAAATACCCACTAATGAGAATAGAAAATAAAATGAAATATAAGAGCATATGTGCGATATGAGCACTAATGCGAGTGAATTTACTGTAACTTGATAATGCTTTAGGCGGAGGCGACATCCAACACCATATCACACGCAAGATCAGAACAATAAATAAAAGAATACCGATACTTTTATGTATTTCAGGAGCTGAATGATACCAACTATCATAATAGCCGAGCGTAACCATCCATAACCCTAAAGCAAACATACCGTAAACGGTAAGTGCGGACCCCCAGTGTAAAATGAGTGACAAGTGCCCGTAGCGAGACGTGTTATTTCGCCATTGCATAATAAAAACCCAATAGTTTCTAATTCATTAAAATAATGTTATCTAGTTTAGTATATTGAGAATAAAATGTTAGCCCATTATTCAACAAATTATTTGCTTATCTTTATCAATAATAATCAATAAGTAATAAGCTCTTATTAGTCACTTGGTTTATTATTTAATCAATAGTATTGTTGTAAAATAGTTTATGGCAGAAATCGGATAAACAGATGACGGAGTTATCACGCTTAATAATAGAATAAAATATAAGAGAAATAAGAATATATAAAAATAAGACCAATGTAACTATTGTTCAACCTTAATAACAATTGTATATTTTTACTTACCCTAAATTAGAACTAATTAAGCAAAATACAATAATAATTAAAGGGACGGTAAAAAAAACAGATAACCAACGCATTTCACGTACGACACCAAAAATAATCCCCACAATACATACAAAAAAAATAATAGGCATCATTTCTGAGTAGTGATCATGAAAATAGTGCATTAATAAATTAATCCACGAATGATCGTTTTGCATATAAAAATTTCAACCAATAAAAGTAAATTTAAATTAAGATAGTGATAAATTACTATCATTAGCAAATAAAACAAGTGCTGTATTATGAATATCAATCATTGCGCACAAAGATATTAAAATACTTCAAATCTTAAATAAGAGAAATATCAATAATAAAAAATAACAACCTAAGTTAAATTAACAATAATATAAAACAATGTAGGTTAAATAAAATAAAATTGAGCAAATAAAAACGATATCATTATTACCATCACATTAACAAAATGAAACAATAATTTCATTTAATTTCAATTAAAGAAAATTAATTTCGATAGGTGACAATAAAATCAATAAAGAATAAATAAAATAGAGTTTTAAACATCAAATAATTACCTTTAGGTTATTCATTTACTTTGAATTAACTCCATATTTCATTTTAATTGCTATTAGCTAAAAACATTCAATTCCGACTCAAAAAACACTACAATTACAACAGTATTTTTATTGAGGGTACTATGTCTACTGCAACAAATCTGAATGAACTACAGGAACAAGTTCGCTCCCGCTATAATGGATTAAGTAAAAGGCTACAGCAGGTTGCACATTATCTACTTGATAATAAAAACAGTGTGGCATTTGATACAATTGCAATCCTTGCAGATAAAGCAAATGTTCCTCCATCGACATTAATTCGTTTTGCCAATGCGTTTCATTTCACTGGTTTTAATGAAATGAAACAATTATTTCAACATCATTTGATGAATGAAATGGTAAATGAAAATGAAAATTTAACTTATAAACAGAAATATAAAGAGGACCCCCCTAATCTGAATGAGCCTGCCTATATTTTGCAAGAATTTGCACAAGCAAATAGCCATTCATTGCAACAATTGGCAAATCAGACTCACAGAGAAATGTTAAATAAAACATTACAATTACTTGAACATGCTGAAACAATTTATATTTGTGGCTTTCATCACTCATTCAGTGCTGCGAGTTATTTCTTTCATGCTCTCTCGCACATTCCTTGTGAAACTGTTTTTGTAAACAGCTTAGGAGGAATGTACAAAGAGCAATTGAGAAATATTACACATCGAGATGTACTTTTTGGCATTCATTTCCATCCATACTCAAATGAAATGCAAAAAATGTGCGAAATGGCTACATATAAAGAAGCTAAACAAATTATTGTTACAGACAGCCCCATTAGCCCATTGGCAAGTTTGAGTGATGTTTGTTTAACGGTAAAAGAAGCTCAAATAAAAACCTTTCGCTCTCAAACATCAACAATGTGTTTGCTACAAGCGATTTCTGTTGCTTTTGCCTTTAGAAAAAAAATTAGTTAACGTTTATCCCAAACTGCATTTTAATAAAGATGCAGTTTTTTATTTAACAGCCTATCGATTATAACTTTATTTAATAGAATGACTACAAAATAATTAACTTTATATTAAATAACTTAGAATTTTGTTTGAAATTGTTTTTAAGAGTAATTTCAGAATATTTTATTTGTGATGAAAAAAACAATCCTTTAGCATTAATTTACGCCAAAATTCTGCTGACAGGATTAAATTAAATGTTATTTAAAAAGTTGTTTTTATTTTTACTATTATTTCCTTCACTTTCTTATTCAAATACGACTTCAATAAAAGAAGATATTGAAACACCTATAATCGTTAATATCCCTAGTATTTCATTCGGTGATAACAGTAATGCTTCAGGTAATGGTTCGATTGCCATAGGCGTCAATAGCCAAGCTAAAAATACACGCGCTGTTGCCATTGGTCATAATGCATTAGCAACAGAAGAAGATACAGTTTCATTTGGTAACATTGAAAATAACCAGACTTCTCGATTAGTGAATATTAGTGATGGTAAAAATAATACAGATGCTGTCAATCTTATCCAAACTAAAAAAATGGTAGATAAAAACAGAATAACAACAAATAATGTCATCAATCAGCTAAAAAGAAGTATTAGTACAGACATCGATAATATAAAAACCCATGTTAATGATTTTGATCACTATTACAGGAAAAGGCAAGCTGAAATCACAGACTCAATTGCAAATTTAGATAAAAAAATCATCGTATTAGAAAAGAAAGTATTTGCAGGTATTGCTTCATCTGTTGCAATGACGAATATTCCTTATCTTAGCCATCACACCTTAAGTAGCGGAATTGGTATTAGTAATTACCGAACTGGTACGGCTATTGCCGGAGGAATACAATATAAGCCAAATAACGACATTGCATTTAGATTAAACTCATCAATAAATAGTGAACAAGAAATTATTATTGGGGGGGGATTAGCCTATGGCTGGTAATCATACTTGTTGTCTATAAATATAGAATAAAACTCATATTATTAATTAAGCAGTAATAAATATATTCTATTGCTGCTTTAATTACATTTTACCCAAAATAGATTTAACAAAAAATTAAATAACTACCTTTAGATTGATAAATTTATCTTTAGTATCTTTAATATCTTTTTATAAGATACATTATTTTTATATACTAAGATTATAATTTAGCATAAAAAGGAATAAAAAATGGGTTATATATTTCGAAAAATGGTGTCTAAAGATATCAGTTCAGTAGCAACATTATTGCAAGCAAACTCAGAATCTCAACAAGGTGGTTTATATGGCGAATATCCCCAAAATAAAGTTGAGGCAATGTATCAAAGTAGTACAAATACTATTGTTGCACTTTACCAAGACAATATCGTTGCGGTTGTTTTCAGCTTTCCTGTCACGTCTTTTTCAATTCCCCCTATTGCTCAAGAGATTAATCGACGCTTTCCAGAAATAACACAAAATAATTGGTTTTATGGTCCTGTTTGTATTGATAAATCACATCGAGGAAAATCACTATTAAGCGATCTTTACCAACAAATCTGTACTTTACATGGTGGTCACCCCATTGCATTTGTTAACAATGAAAATATTCGCTCACTAAAAGCACATCAAAAGTTAGGTATGGAGATAGTTAAAACCTTTGAGTTTAATGGAACATCTTGGTGGGTCATAAAGGGGCAATGAAAACAAACGAAAGAAAAAGACTTACACTTTCTGTTATCTCTATTTCTCGCTAAAAAGGAAAACTTTTAGATTTTTTTGTTACCGCCATCACAAAACAAAAGATATCAAATAAAATCAATAACATATAAAAACAAATAAAAAGTTAATCTATTCTTAACAATATTCCAACGCCTATTTTATCTGTCAAATTGCTTACAAATTGACACTATTCTGTGATCTCCCTTTCAATTCTTGATCTTTCGTTAACTTACTTTTTGATCTTATACAAAAGTATAAATAAGATAAAAGACACCAATTCGAAAGTAAACGTAAAATAGGAGGAAGCAATGACTGTTTCCCGCAGAACTTTTATCAAAGGGCTAGCAGCCAGCGGTGCAGCAATGACTGTTTCTACCCCTGTTATTGCTAATTCAGTGGGCTCATCTAACACACGATCACGTCCGGAAAACGCCCCTAACCTATTAATTGTTTTTCCTGATGAAATGCGCGCTCACGCGTTGCAGTTTATGGGAGAAGATCCCTCAATTACACCAAATCTGAATAAATTTGCGAAGCAAGCCAAAGTAATGACACAAATGGCTTCAAATTATCCTCTGTGTTCTCCTTTCCGTGGCATGTTTATGACTGGGCAATATCCTGTTCGCAATGGAATTACAGGAAATGCCCATGATTATGGTGGCAAAGTAGGTATTGATTTATCGCCTTATGCAAAATGTTGGTCTGATGTTTTAAAATCGCTCGATTACAGCACAGGCTATATTGGCAAATGGCACCTTGATGCACCTTACGAGCCGTTTATTGAAAGTTATAATAATCCAATGGAAGGCCGTTATTGGAATGAATGGGCAGCGCCTGATAGACGCCATGGTTTTGACTTTTGGTATTCTTATGGCACCTACGATCTACATTTAAAACCTATGTATTGGGCAAACGATACTCCTCGTGATAAGCCGATTTACATTGATCAATGGGGGCCTGAACATGAAGCAGATATGGCAATCAAGTTCCTCAAAAATGAAAATAATCAATTTAGAGATAATTCAAAACCATTTGCATTAGTGGTTTCAATGAACCCACCTCATTCGCCTTATGACCAAGTACCGAAAAAATATCTCGATGCTTATCAAGGTAAAACGTCAAAAGAACTCAACACTCGCCCGAACGTACAATGGGAAAGTGAATACCAAGAAGGCTATGGGCCTCAATATTTCAAAGAATATATGGCAATGGTCAACGGTGTTGATGAGCAATTTGGTCGCATTGTCGATGAATTAGAAAAACAAGGTCTTGCAGATAATACTCTCGTGGTTTTCTTCTCTGATCATGGCAGTTGCTTAGGAGCCAATGGACAAGCAACAAAAAATAATCCTTATGAAGAATCCATGCGTGTTCCTATGATGTTTCGTTTACCGGGTAAAATTAAACCAGGCACTGACGAGGCACTAATGTCAGCGCCTGATATTTACCCAACTATCTTAGGTCTACTTGGCTTATCTGAATGGATACCTGATTCCGTTGAAGGCAGTGATCTTTCAGATCGAGTGGTCACAGGCAAAGGCGACACAGCAAACTCGCAGCTTTATCTCTTTATTCCTTATGGAGAACCTTCATTTGGTAAGCGGGGCGTCAGAACCAAAACACATACATTGGTTATCGATAGGCAAGATGGACAGCCATTGAAATATACCTTATATGACAATGTAAATGATCCTTATCAAATGAAAAATATTGCTCAAGACAATATGCCTTTAATTGAGAAATTAATTAAAGAAGAATTAACCCCTTGGTTGGAAAAAACAGGAGATTCTTGGCGTGCCACTGAATTTATTACAGCAACGACCAATAAATTAAATAAAACAATATCGACATGTAAAGAAAAATAATAAAAATATCTGCGCCATAATTTTATGGCGCTATATATAAACCCAATTCGCTAATATAAAAAGTCCTTTTAATAAAATAAAAGGAAAGACGTCCTACACCTAAAATTTGGCACTCATAAAAGCGAATAAAGAATTGGATATATACCATGAATAAACTTCGTATTGCTTTTTTCTTACCTCTTCTTGGCTTAGGTTTAACTTCTTTTCATTCTCAAGCAGCTAATGTCAACGCTATGTTTTCTTGGGAAACAGCAGATTATGATACGTCCAATAACTATGCTGGTTACCGTGTTGATTTTAATATTAACCCAGATAAATCTAACTGGTATTTCGATGTTGGTTTTCGTCAACGTGAACATGATAATAAAAACCGATATCAACGCTATGATTTACAAGGCAGTTATCGCTTTAAGTTGAATAATGGCTGGATCCAGCCTGGTTTAAAAATCCGTCAAGATCTCACTAACTATGATAATGGTAGCCGATTAACTATTGATTTTTATGAATCAAAAACTAATTACCAATTTCCAATTAATAAAGATTGGGTTTTAACGGGTAGTGTTCTATTTGGCTTACAAAAGAAAGAAGATAAACGTAGCAATGGTATCACCAATACTGATTATTTAGGCTGGGAAATTGAACCTGGTATTCGTTATTTTGTAACACCGAATATTAATACAACCATTGCTTATTTTGATGGAGGGAAACAAGCAATACGACATCAAGAATACGACAAAAAAGAAACAAATCATAATCAACAATTACGTATGTATGTAAACTGGACAACGCCAATAGGGCTAATTATTTCTCCATCAATGCGTAAATCTATTTTTGGAAAAATAGAAGATAGAACCAATCAAGGCATTTATATCGAAAAAGATATGACTCGTTATACCCTACAAATGGCTTATCAAATATCTCCTCAATGGCGAGTCATGACGGAATATTATAATGAACGAGTTGAAAATAAAAATGACGGTAGTAAATCGACTCAGGATTATTTCAAAGTGTCATTCCGAGCAACATTCTAATAATTAAAACCATATAATTGTTCATGGAGTTATATTGTGAAAAATAAAAAATTGTTATTTTTGAGCGTGGCTATTTTATCAGCTATTTATGGTTCAGCATGGGCGACAGAATGTGATCCCACTCTAAATATCTGTGAAACAGTTAATGTTAATGACGGTAACACAGCTCAAATAAATAAAGATGTCACTGTTTCGCAAGGTGATGGCGTTGTATTTAATGGCTCATCAACAGAATACAAAGCACAAGCAATTACAAAAAATATTACTGTTACTGGTGAGGGCGCAAGTGCCATCAAGATAAATCAAGGCGCTTCTTTTAGCAGTAACATTAATTTGAATGGTGCCAACGTAACCAGTGAAAAAGGTACAGCCATATTGGTTGAAGGTAACTTTCCTAAACGTGGTACGGGTGTTTATGTTAGAGATGGTGCCATTATTCGTGGAAAAACAGCGGCTATTGATTTTAGAACACTAAAAACGGGTTTTAGAAGTGATGTAAATGGAGAGATCCACGGCGATATATTAGGAAATGGTCATGCTGACACTAAAATAAACTTTGCATATCAAGGTGGGGCTCAAAATGCCTTATTTGATGGTTATCAAATCACAGGTGTTCCTTTAATTGAAAACCATGGTAATTTAACCATTCAAGGAAAAGACAAGACTATTCACTGGGATGGTAATTTTATCAACAAGGAGAATAGCCAACTTATTTTCCGCCTCGATGACAATACCAATACCGATGAAACCATTCTCCATATTGATGGCGATGTTACCTTTAAAAAAGGTAGCCAAGCAAAATTGGATTTTAAAGGTACCAGTGTTGATAACATCATAAATAAAGATATTGTCTTAATTTCTTCTAATTCAGCGATTAAAGATGAAGCAGGAATTACGGTGACTGATGCCAATGCCATTGCACCAGATATTTCACCTTTATTAGAAAAAACAGATTCATGGTTAGAAACTACGCCACCGAATATTAGTGGTGGTGTCAGTGGTAATCAATTAGTCGCACGTTATGGTATTAGCTATGAAGGAGGAGATAATTTTATTAGTGCGGCTAAACGAGGCAATGTCAGTGAAAATGGATTAGTGGCAGCTAATTTTATTATTCCAACAGTTTTAAATGAATTTAATAATACGCGTAGTCAAGTTTCAGATGAAGCTCTGAGTTTATTAGTTGCTGCAGGAAATGACGATAATAATATTGCTACGTTATCGAATGACTTAGCCCCTATTGTTGATGGCAGTGATATTCAAGCTGGATTAATCATGGTTGAAGATATGCGTAATAATATTGCTCATCGCTATTTACGCTATGATAACCAATTACCTATTGAAGAAAGAGAAGCAGGCTGGAATAGCTGGGCTAATGTGTTGTACGGTTACGGCACACAAAGTAATCAAGGTGGAATAAACGGTTACAACACTTATCGCACTGGTATCCAAATTGGTACTGATTACGAAATTAATCAAGATGCTCTTATTGGTGTTTCTTTTGCTTATAACTACGCAAAAGCTGACGCGAAACAACGTAACGCAAGTAAAGAAATTAGCCATTTTGAATTTATGCCTTACACCGGTTGGTATAGTGACACATTATTCCTAAATGGTAATTTAAATATTGGTTATTACACCGTAGATAGTGAGCGAGATATCGGTGGCAATACCGGATGGGAAGGAAATACCAAAGCAAAAGGTGATTATTCTAGTGTGCAATTAGGTTATCAGATTAATGCCGGAACCTATTTTGATTTTGATTTCATCCATATTAAACCGATGCTGACTTACCAATATCAGTGGCTCAATATTGATTCTTGGGAAGAAACTGGCTCTGCATTATCCATGCGCACTTACGGCCAGCGCTACGCAGTTAATCAATTAGGTGGGTCTGTTGCTTTATGGAATAGCTATCAGACTGCTTATGGCAAATTAACCCCCTCTCTTAATCTTCGTTATTTCAAAGATATTGCAGGTGACAATGATATCAATCAACGCCACAGCCTTACCTATTTTAATACAGGGGGAAGTACCTTTGATATTAAAGGAAATACCGTTGGTGGTGACATTATTAGTGCGGAATTAGGTGCAAATCTCGATATCACTCAATCATTAAATTTAGGCACAACGATGGGCTATCAGCGTTATGACAAATTTAATGAAGGACGCATTGGTTTCACTGTTAGCCAGCGTTTCTAAGGAGAAAAATAATGCCGATATTTCGTTTTACTGCACTTGCAATGACATTGGGGCTATTATCAGCCCCTTATAACGCGATGGCAGCCACCAGCAATCCTGCATTTGATCCTAAAAATCTGATGCAGTCAGAAATTTACCATTTTGCACAAAATAACCCATTAGCAGACTTCTCATCAGATAAAAACTCAATACTAACGTTATCTGATAAACGTAGCATTATGGGAAACCAATCTCTTTTATGGAAATGGAAAGGTGGTAGTAGCTTTACTTTACATAAAAAACTGATTGTCCCCACCGATAAAGAAGCATCTAAAGCATGGGGACGCTCATCTACCCCCGTTTTCTCATTTTGGCTTTACAATGAAAAACCGATTGATGGTTATCTTACTATCGATTTCGGAGAAAAACTCATTTCAACCAGTGAGGCTCAGGCAGGCTTTAAAGTAAAATTAGATTTCACTGGCTGGCGTGCTGTGGGAGTCTCTTTAAATAACGATCTTGAAAATCGAGAGATGACCTTAAATGCAACCAATACCTCCTCTGATGGTACTCAAGACAGCATTGGGCGTTCTTTAGGTGCTAAAGTCGATAGTATTCGTTTTAAAGCGCCTTCTAATGTGAGTCAGGGTGAAATCTATATCGACCGTATTATGTTTTCTGTCGATGATGCTCGCTACCAATGGTCTGATTATCAAGTAAAAACTCGCTTATCAGAACCTGAAATTCAATTTCACAACGTAAAGCCACAACTACCTGTAACACCTGAAAATTTAGCGGCCATTGATCTTATTCGCCAACGTCTAATTAATGAATTTGTCGGAGGTGAAAAAGAGACAAACCTCGCATTAGAAGAGAATATCAGCAAATTAAAAAGTGATTTCGATGCTCTTAATATTCACACTTTAGCAAATGGTGGAACGCAAGGCAGACATCTGATCACTGATAAACAAATCATTATTTATCAACCAGAGAATCTTAACTCCCAAGATAAACAACTATTTGATAATTATGTTATTTTAGGTAATTACACGACATTAATGTTTAATATTAGCCGTGCTTATGTGCTGGAAAAAGATCCCACACAAAAGGCGCAACTAAAGCAGATGTACTTATTAATGACAAAGCATTTATTAGATCAAGGCTTTGTTAAAGGGAGTGCTTTAGTGACAACCCATCACTGGGGATACAGTTCTCGTTGGTGGTATATTTCCACGTTATTAATGTCTGATGCACTAAAAGAAGCGAACCTACAAACTCAAGTTTATGATTCATTACTGTGGTATTCACGTGAGTTTAAAAGTAGTTTTGATATGAAAGTAAGTGCTGATAGCTCTGATCTAGATTATTTCAATACCTTATCTCGCCAACATTTAGCCTTATTATTACTAGAGCCTGATGATCAAAAGCGTATCAACTTAGTTAATACTTTCAGCCATTATATCACTGGCGCATTAACGCAAGTGCCACCGGGTGGTAAAGATGGTTTACGCCCTGATGGTACAGCATGGCGACATGAAGGCAACTATCCGGGCTACTCTTTCCCAGCCTTTAAAAATGCCTCTCAGCTTATTTATTTATTACGCGATACACCATTTTCAGTGGGTGAAAGTGGTTGGAATAACCTGAAAAAAGCGATGGTTTCAGCGTGGATCTACAGTAATCCAGAAGTTGGATTACCGCTTGCAGGAAGACACCCTTTTAACTCACCTTCGTTAAAATCAGTCGCTCAAGGCTATTACTGGCTTGCCATGTCTGCAAAATCATCGCCTGATAAAACACTTGCATCTATTTATCTTGCGATTAGTGATAAAACACAAAATGAATCAACTGCTATTTTTGGAGAAACTATTACACCAGCGTCTTTACCTCAAGGTTTCTATGCCTTTAATGGCGGTGCTTTTGGTATTCATCGTTGGCAAGATAAAATGGTGACACTGAAAGCTTATAACACCAATGTTTGGTCATCTGAAATTTATAACAAAGATAACCGTTATGGCCGTTACCAAAGTCATGGTGTCGCTCAAATAGTGAGTAATGGCTCGCAGCTTTCACAGGGCTATCAGCAAGAAGGTTGGGATTGGAATAGAATGCCAGGGGCAACCACTATTCACCTTCCTCTTAAAGACTTAGACAGTCCTAAACCTCATACCTTAATGCAACGTGGAGAGCGTGGATTTAGCGGAACATCATCCCTTGAAGGTCAATATGGCATGATGGCATTCGATCTTATTTATCCCGCCAATCTTGAGCGTTTTGATCCTAATTTCACTGCGAAAAAGAGTGTATTAGCCGCTGATAATCACTTAATTTTTATTGGTAGCAATATAAATAGTAGTGATAAAAATAAAAATGTTGAAACGACCTTATTCCAACATGCCATTACTCCAACATTAAATACCCTTTGGATTAATGGACAAAAGATAGAAAACATGCCTTATCAAACAACACTTCAACAAGGTGATTGGTTAATTGATAGCAATGGCAATGGTTACTTAATTACTCAAGCAGAAAAAGTAAATGTAAGTCGCCAACATCAGGTTTCAGCGGAAAATAAAAATCGCCAACCGACAGAAGGAAACTTTAGCTCGGCATGGATCGATCACAGCACTCGCCCCAAAGATGCCAGTTATGAGTATATGGTCTTTTTAGATGCGACACCTGAAAAAATGGGAGAGATGGCACAAAAATTCCGTGAAAATAATGGGTTATATCAGGTTCTTCGTAAGGATAAAGACGTTCATATTATTCTCGATAAACTCAGCAATGTAACGGGATATGCCTTTTATCAGCCAGCATCAATTGAAGACAAATGGATCAAAAAGGTTAATAAACCTGCAATTGTGATGACTCATCGACAAAAAGACACTCTTATTGTCAGTGCAGTTACACCTGATTTAAATATGACTCGCCAAAAAGCAGCAACTCCTGTCACCATCAATGTCACGATTAATGGCAAATGGCAATCTGCTGATAAAAATAGTGAAGTGAAATATCAGGTTTCTGGTGATAACACTGAACTGACGTTTACGAGTTACTTTGGTATTCCACAAGAAATCAAACTCTCGCCACTCCCTTGATTTAATCAAAAGGAACGCTCTTGCGTTCCTTTTTTATTTGCAGGAAATCTGATTATGCTAATAAAAAACCCTTTAGCCCACGCGGTTACATTAAGCCTCTGTTTATCATTACCCGCACAAGCATTACCCACTCTGTCTCATGAAGCTTTCGGCGATATTTATCTTTTTGAAGGTGAATTACCCAATACCCTTACCACTTCAAATAATAATCAATTATCGCTAAGCAAACAGCATGCTAAAGATGGTGAACAATCACTCAAATGGCAATATCAACCACAAGCAACATTAACACTAAATAATATTGTTAATTACCAAGATGATAAAAATACAGCCACACCACTCACTTTTATGATGTGGATTTATAATGAAAAACCTCAATCTTCCCCATTAACGTTAGCATTTAAACAAAATAATAAAATTGCACTAAGTTTTAATGCTGAACTTAATTTTACGGGGTGGCGAGGTATTGCTGTTCCTTTTCGTGATATGCAAGGCTCTGCGACAGGTCAACTTGATCAATTAGTGATCACCGCTCCAAACCAAGCCGGAACACTCTTTTTTGATCAAATCATCATGAGTGTACCGTTAGACAATCGTTGGGCAGTACCTGACTATCAAACACCTTACGTAAATAACGCAGTAAACACGATGGTTAGTAAAAACTGGAGTGCATTATTGATGTACGATCAGATGTTTCAAGCCCATTACCCTACTTTAAACTTCGATACTGAATTTCGCGATGACCAAACAGAAATGGCTTCGATTTATCAGCGCTTTGAATATTATCAAGGAATTCGTAGTGATAAAAAAATTACTCCAGATATGCTAGATAAACATTTAGCATTATGGGAAAAATTGGGGTTAACACAACACGCTGATGGCTCAATCACAGGAAAAGCCCTTGATCACCCTAACCGGCAACATTTTATGAAAGTCGAAGGTGTATTTAGTGAGGGGACTCAAAAAGCATTACTTGATGCCAATATGCTAAGAGATGTGGGCAAAACGCTTCTTCAAACTGCTATTTACTTGCGTAGCGATTCATTATCAGCAACTGATAGAAAAAAATTAGAAGAGCGCTATTTATTAGGTACTCGTTATGTCCTTGAACAAGGTTTTACACGAGGAAGTGGTTATCAAATTATTACTCATGTTGGTTACCAAACCAGAGAACTTTTTGATGCATGGTTTATTGGCCGTCATGTTCTTGCAAAAAATAACCTTTTAGCCCCCACTCAACAAGCTATGATGTGGTACAACGCCACAGGACGTATTTTTGAAAAAAATAATGAAATTGTTGATGCAAATGTCGATATTCTCAATACTCAATTGCAATGGATGATAAAAAGCTTATTGATGCTACCGGATTATCAACAACGTCAACAAGCCTTAGCGCAACTGCAAAGTTGGCTAAATAAAACCATTCTAAGCTCAAAAGGTGTTGCTGGCGGTTTCAAATCTGATGGTTCTATTTTTCACCATTCACAACATTACCCCGCTTATGCTAAAGATGCATTTGGTGGTTTAGCACCCAGTGTTTATGCATTAAGTGATTCACCTTTTCGCTTATCTACTTCAGCACATGAGCGTTTAAAAGATGTTTTGTTAAAAATGCGGATCTACACCAAAGAGACACAAATTCCTGTGGTATTAAGTGGTCGTCATCCAACTGGGTTGCATAAAATAGGGATCGCGCCATTTAAATGGATGGCATTAGCAGGAACCCCAGATGGCAAACAAAAGTTAGATACCACATTATCCGCCGCTTATGCAAAATTAGACAACAAAACGCATTTTGAAGGCATTAACGCTGAAAGTGAGCCAGTCGGCGCATGGGCAATGAATTATGCATCAATGGCAATACAACGAAGAGCATCGACCCAATCACCACAACAAAGCTGGCTCGCCATAGCGCGCGGTTTTAGCCGTTATCTTGTTGGTAATGAAAGCTATGAAAATAACAACCGTTATGGTCGTTATTTACAATATGGACAATTGGAAATTATTCCAGCTGATTTAACTCAATCAGGGTTTAGCCATGCTGGATGGGATTGGAATAGATATCCAGGTACAACAACTATTCATCTTCCCTATAACGAACTTGAAGCAAAACTTAATCAATTACCTGCTGCAGGTATTGAAGAAATGTTGCTTTCAACAGAAAGTTACTCTGGTGCAAATACCCTTAATAATAACAGTATGTTTGCCATGAAATTACACGGTCACAGTAAATATCAACAACAAAGCTTAAGGGCAAATAAATCCTATTTCTTATTTGATAATAGAGTTATTGCTTTAGGCTCAGGTATTGAAAATGATGATAAACAACATACGACCGAAACAACACTATTCCAGTTTGCCGTCCCTAAATTACAGTCAGTGATCATTAATGGCAAAAAGGTAAATCAATTAGATACTCAATTAACTTTAAATAATGCAGATACATTAATTGATCCTGCCGGCAATTTATATAAGCTCACTAAAGGACAAACTGTAAAATTTAGTTATCAAAAACAACATTCACTTGATGATAGAAATTCAAAACCAACAGAACAATTATTTGCAACAGCTGTTATTTCTCATGGTAAGGCACCGAGTAATGAAAATTATGAATATGCAATAGCTATCGAAGCACAAAATAATAAAGCTCCCGAATACACAGTATTACAACATAATGATCAGCTCCATGCGGTAAAAGATAAAATAACCCAAGAAGAGGGATATGCTTTTTTTGAAGCCACTAAGTTAAAATCAGCGGATGCAACATTATTATCCAGTGATGCGCCGGTTATGGTCATGGCTAAAATACAAAATCAGCAATTAACATTAAGTATTGTTAATCCTGATTTAAATTTATATCAAGGTAGAGAAAAAGATCAATTTGATGATAAAGGTAATCAAATCGAAGTTAGTGTTTATTCTCGTCATTGGCTTACAGCAGAATCGCAATCAACAAATAGTACTATTACCGTAAAAGGAATATGGAAATTAACGACACCTCAACCCGGTGTTATTATTAAGCACCACAATAACAACACTCTTATTACGACAACAACCATACAGGCAACACCTACTGTTATTAATTTAGTTAAGTAAATTTCGTAACTTTTAAACTAAAGAGTCTCGACATAAAAATATCGAGACTCTTTTTATTAAAAAATTAAAAACAAGTTAACGAATGAATTAATTATTTGAAAAATAAAAAATAAATCGATAGCTTTATTATTGATAATAAATGTGTTGTGCTCAATGGTTATTTTGTTATTCTCTGCGCGGATGCTTGGATCAATCTGGTTCAAGCATATCGCAAGCACCAGAACGAAAAAAGCCCCGGGTAATATATTCATATTAACCGAGGTGGACTCAAACACAAACAATTTGTTTCTGCCTCCCTTTTTATAGGAGTGTAAGAGGAAATGAAAAAATATTCTTAAATCGGGCTAATGATCGTAACTATGATATTACCAAGTCACGTATTATTAGAGCGTAAATATCTTATTGACTCATACCAAACAATGAATATTTAATTATTCAGGTTAAGATAGCTTTTACTTTATATTAATCTTGTGGGGCAGTGCCCCCCCACAGTTTCCATCTTCAATTATTGTGTGTTTATCTCAGCACCCTGACTTATAAGAAGAGGTAACAATAATCTGTTACTTCTTATTATATTAAATATAAAAAAAGCCGACCCCTATTTTTGGTCGGCTCCTAGATAGGAAAATATTGCGCGGAAGGAATATAAAGCGCAAGAAAAACAACAAAGCGTCAATATCAAAGGTCTAGCAATTTTACAAAAGGTTTAAAACTTCACTTCCTGCTAATAAATAAGCACCTGCACCATAATCCATATTATGTTCAAACTTCACTTCACGAGGGTTAAATGCTGGAAGTTGAACCCAACCTATCATGCCATTGTCATGAATACAGGTTTGTAATGCCGACCATGCTTTATTTAAAGCAGGAAAATAAATTTCTTTCTCTAATATTCCCTGATTAATTCCCCATGCTAATCCATAACAAAATAGCGCAGTTGCTGAGCTTTCTGGTGCAGGAAAATTATCAGGATCGAGTAAACTTGTTCGCCAAAAACCATCTTCATGTTGATAATCTAGGATGGATGTCGCTAATTCTTTAAACAGTGCAATATAACGTTCACGACCATGATAATCATCAGGCATATATTTTAAAATACGCGGTATCGAAGCTAAGACCCAACCGATACCACGACTCCAAAATACTTTTTCACCGTTAGCTTCGCGTAATTCATTACCTTGCCCATCAGGAATATAGCGATGATCACGGAAGATAAGCCCTGTTTCAGGATCACGTAAATGCTCAATCGCATCCCAATAAGCTGTATGCATGTAATCTAAATAGCGTCGTTCACTGGTCATTTCAGCTAATGCAGCAAATCCAGGAGGCGCCATAAAGAGAGCATCACACCACCACCAGTCTTCACGACCCGGTTTAGGATCATTAAGCATAATATCGAATGCTTTGATTGTTGGTTCAATTACTTCAGAGTGCTCAAAAAGCGGGCTGATAGCCAAATAAGCTTGTGCACAAACATGATCATCTGCAAAACGTGCGTTGGGACCTGTTCTAAACCCAGTATGTAAAGTGTAATTCAGCACACCATTGAGATACTCTTCATCTTGCGTTGCCTGCCATGCTGCGCTTACACAACTCCATAAAACACCGCGTTCCCAATCAGTATCTTTAATAAAACGGGTTTTACCACTACGACGGCGAACACTACGAACTTGATTAGCCGATTGATAACGATACACTCGCTTCATGTTTTGTAATACAAGCTCTCTTTGCAAAGTATCTGTATTAGCGTGTTCCATCCTATTTCTCCAAGAAATTAACGAGCTAACCAACCACCATCTACAGCAATTGTGTATCCATTAACATAATCACTAGCTTTAGAGGCTAAGAAAATGGCAGGGCCAGCAACATCTTCGGGGGTTCCCCAACGTCCTGCAGGAATACGTTCTAAAATAGCGGCATTACGCGCTTCATCAGCACGTAACGCTGCTGTGTTATCTGTTGCCATATAGCCTGGAGCAATCGCATTTACATTGATGTTGTATTGAGAAAGCTCGGTTGCTAATGCTCGAGTTAATCCCATGACTGCAGATTTACTTGCTGTGTAAGAAGGTACTCGAATACCGCCTTGATAAGAGAGCATAGAAGCGATATTAATTATTTTTCCACCTTCACCTTGTTTCACAAATTGGCGAGCCACTTTTTGTGATAAGAAAAACAGTGTTTTTTGATTAATATCAATCACATCGTCCCAATCTTTCTCACTAAATTCCAAAAGATCTTCACGACGAATAATCCCTGCGTTATTCACTAAAATATCAATGCGCCCCATCACCGAAACGGCTTCATCAACTAAAGCATCTAGCCCATCTTGTTGCATTAAATTCTGAGTAATGTAATGAAAACGGCGACCTAATGACTCTACTTGTTGACGAGTTTCTGGTGCATCTTGAATACCCACTCCCACAACATCAGCACCCGCTTGAGCTAAACCTACAGCCATGCCTTGACCAAGTCCTGTATTACAACCTGTGACGATGGCAACCTTGCCACTTAAATCGAATAGATTCATAACAATTAACCTCTCAGGTGTGACTTTATAGCCACACCTTTTTATATGTAGGGTAAAAATAAAACGTGACTATTTGTGGTTATTTCAGATCTTTCATTGCAACATGATCCATATCGTGGAAAACCTGGTTTTCACCCACCATTCCCCAAATAAAAGTATAAGAAGCTGAGCCCACGCCGGAATGAATTGACCAGCTAGGGCTGATAACTGCTTGCTCATTACGAACAACCAAATGACGAGTTTCCGTTGGTTCCCCCATATAATGGAAAACCACGTTGTCATCTTTCATATCAAAATAGAGATATACTTCCATACGACGTTCATGAGTATGGCAAGGCATGGTGTTCCATAAGCTGCCTGGTTCGAGAACCGTCATTCCCATGGATAATTGGCATGTTGGCAACACTGAAGGATGTAAGAATTTATAAATAGTACGAACGTTGCAATTTTCCGTATTACCTAATTTTTCAGGTGATGCTTGTTGTTGAGTAATTTTACGTGTTGGATAAGTGTGATGCGCTGGCGCACAGTTCATATAAAAACGAGCCGGTGTTTCCACACTATCACTCATAAATTCAACACTTTTAGCGCCCATTCCAATATAAATGGCTTCACGAGAGCCTATTTCAAACACTTCGCCATCAACAACCACTTTACCAGCACCACCGATATTAATGGCCCCTAACTCACGTCTTTCTAAAAAGAAATCTACGCCTAGCGCTTTACCAGCCATTAATGCTAAAGGTTGAGTTGTGGGGACAATTCCCCCAACAATAATACGATCTATATGGCTATAAGTGAGATTCATTTCCCCTTCACAGAATAGGTTCTCAATCAGGAACTCCTTACGAAGACCGTCTGTATCAAGCCTTTTAGCATGTTCACTATGAATTGGCTGACGAATTTCCATTATAAATACCTCATTTTTACTGATGGGTGCATAACTGAAAAAGCTATGCATTTTCCCCGGATACAGAGTAAATATGATTTCCTCTGATGAATGTATCGGTGAGATGAAAACACTCATCCACCACAGCAAAGCTGGCTTGTCGCCCTACTTTGATATAACCCAATTTATCGCCGATGCCGAGATACTCCGCTGGGATGGCACTCGCCATTTGTACGGCTTCCCACTCAGGTACATGGGCAAGTTGCACCATATTTCGCAATGCGCTATCTAAGCTACAAGTACTCCCAGCCAAAGAGCCATCGGCCGTTTTTGCCTGACCATGAGTAACACTCACTGTTTGTGCACCCAGGGTATAATCACCATCAGGCAATCCCCCTGCACGCATACAATCAGTAATTAACGCGACTTGTTGATAGCCTTTCATGCGATACGCTAATTGCATCATCACGGGATGAACGTGAATGCCATCGGCAATCAACTCCGCTAATACATTGTGATATAACACAGCACCACAACATCCCGGCTCACGGTGATGAAGTCCCGTCATGCCGTTATACAAATGCACACCGCAATCGGCACCATGTAAAAAAGCATCTGAAGTTTGCTCGTAAGTTGCCGCTGTATGCGCCACACTTGGTTTAATACCTCGATTGACCAACCAATCAATCGCTTCTATTGAACCTTGTGCTTCTGGCGCAACAGCGACACGCAATAATGTGTCACCAGCACTTTCAAGCAGTGTTTCTAACTCTGATATTGTTGGTGCTTTTAGATATTTCACCGGGTGAGAGCCTCTATGACGCTCGGTAAAATAAGGCCCCTCTAAAAAGCTTCCAAGTAACAATGCGCCCGACGTTTGTGGTTTTGATAAAAACTCACGCACTTGTGATAATGCGAGGCGAATATCATCTATAGGTGCAGTAACGGTTGTCCCCACCCAAGCAACAACGCCTGTTTTTACTAAAGCATCAGCAATGGTTTGTAACCCATGTTCAGTCGCATCCATGACATCCGCACCTTCACGGCCATGAATATGGATATCCACAAAACCGGGTAATAACGATTTCCCTTTTAGGCGAATAATAGGGCAATCTGTTGGTGCGTGAGTGGTGATCGATTCAATGACATCGCCCCTAACACAGACATAACAGAGATAACGAATGCCTTCAGGCGTAAACGTTCTATCTGCCAAAATGGCGTATCGCTGACTCATAAGCCGTCTTCTTCATCAGCGTCATTGCTGTCTATTTGTGCCAATTGCTCACGAATATCTTGAATACTATCTTGACCTATTTCGCGTAACGTTTGCACTAACTCTGACGTTGAACATCCTTCTCGTTCAAAAGCCGCATTAACAATCATCGGTAGATTCACACCCGCTAACACTTCAACAGCAGGATTTTGCATCATAATGGCCATTGCCCGATTACAAGGGGTTCCACCAGGTAAATCTGTTAAGAACAGATATTGCTGACATGACATTGAGTTAATCGCTTCACGCATTTTTTCTTCAAGTTCATCAGGAGAAATTGACTCAACAAAATCGATAAATGCAATATCTTCCTGTTCACCGGCAATCGCTTTTACGGCTGATGCCATGCCAGAGGCAAAATTAAGATGTCCTGAAACAATAAGACCTATCATGAGTGACTCCTTGCGGGCAACAGAAGACTCTCCTGCCCGTTTATAGCAAGTTAATAATGTATTTCGATTGACAATAACGACGGTGGTAAAGGCTCTCTGTTATAAGAATCCTAATACGTGGCCGACAACGCCAAATGCAAGAGTTGAGAAAATCAATACCGGAGGTTTACCCCAAAAACCGGTGCTTTTTACCATTTTGTACATCAAGAAAACTAAGCACAGAGGCAGTAAATTCGGCATGATTTTGTCAAAGAGCGCGGTTTGCAATTCAACCACTTTCCCTCCCAGCTCTAACGAGGCGGTGGTTTGCACCTTGATAAAGGTCGCAGAGAGCGCTCCAATGACAAAGATCCCCATAATATTGGCGGCTTTAGCCAGTTTTTCAGTAGCATCACTCATATTGACCATCGCTGCTGTTCCCGCGCGATAGCCCATAAACATCAGCCCGAAATACACTAAAAAGTGTACAATTTGGTATAAAAAGAAGAAAACAAAAGGCCCCGCAATCGAACCTTCCATTGCAATAGATGCGCCCAATGCTAAGGTCAATGGCATCAAGGTCATATGGTCAATAGCATCACCTATCCCCCCTGTTGGCCCCATTCCTGCAACTTTCATCACGTTAACAGTAGACGGTTTTTCTTTGTTTTCTTCCATTGCCACCGCTGTGCCTAATAAAAAGGTAAACAGCTTAGGACTGGCATTGAAAAATTGTAGATGGTTTTTCAGTGATGTTGCATAGTCACGTTTATTATTTCCATGAATTTTCTTTAATGCTGGGATAATTGAGAAGGCAAACCCACCACCTTGCATACGTTCAAAGTTAAAGTTACCTTCCATAAATAGACCTCGGAATGCACACTTCCAAAGATCACCTTTAGTGATAACTTTTCTGACGGTGGTATCTTGATACTCATCAATGCCATCAATCAAAGAACCCGTTTCTGGTTTATCCTGCGTTTTCAATGCGGTGCTGTTATCAGATACCATCTTCGAAATCCTCATTTTGCTGATTTGTATTTTTGTTGTTACCACTAAAGAAGAAATAGAGCGCGGCGGCTGATGCACCTAAAATAGCGACAGCCATAATTGGGAGTTTTAAATAGGTTGTCATGACGAAACCAATGAAGAACACACCTGCAACTTCTTTTGACCACATGATTTTCAACAACATGGCGAAACCAATAGCAGGAACCATCTTCGCACCGATACCTAATCCTTCTAACAAGACTTTTGGTGTATTTTCATCAATCCACTGAGCCGCATGCTCACCGAAATAAACCGTCACAAAAGCCACTAAGGCGTAGAGCAATGAACGCACCGTAATGGTGATAATAAGCAACCGTGAAATACCCGCCGCATCGGCTCTTTCAGCATATCTATCCGCTTTTCCCATCGTGAAAGCGGTTACAGCAAAGAAGCCAATCACCAACATTTGCATTAACACTGCAATTGGCATACCAATACCCATAGCAACTTCAGGTGATTGCTTTGTCATCACAGCAAAAGCAACCGCTGCAATCGTACCTAAAGTCACATCAGGTGGCTGAGCGCCTGCGTTAGGAACCAATCCTAGCCACGCGAGTTCTAACGTTGCACCTGCAATTAATCCAACTTGCATATCACCCATAATTAGGCCAACAATAGGCCCTGTAATTAATGGTCTGTGAATATTTAATGCAACGTCATACTTATCTATACCGCAAAAGAAGGCCCATAAAGCCACTAAAGAAGCTTCAAAAATCATAAATCATCCTCAAACCTGCTAATGCAGGTTTTTTATCCAGGAAATTATCAGGCTGATGCGAGCGCTAATACATCAACAGGTGTCTGATCGGGGGTGTTTTGGATTGTGCAAGTGACGCCGTTTGCGACAAGGCTTTTAAACGCATCAATATCGGTTTCGTCAACGGATACCGTTTTCGCAATTTGGCGTTTCCCTTCATGAAAATGCATATTGCCAACATTACAGTGAGTAATGGGCACTCCACCTTCCACTAAACGGGCAACATCTGTCGGGTTATTACACAAAACAAAAATTTTCTGACGAGGTGATGCTTTACTAATCACATCAATCGTTTTTTGAATAGAGAAGAAGCGAACTGCGTATTCACCACCGGCTGACGCTTTCATTCCTGCTTGCATAAATGCGGCATTAGGACCTTCGGCTGCATCATCATTAGCCACTAAAATCAGGTTTGCTTCTGTATGTTTACCCCATGTAATGCGGATTTGACCATGGAGTAAACGTTCATCAATGCGGGTCCAGACAATATTCGGTGTGTTCATGATTAGCTCTCTTATTATATTTTATTAATTTAAAACAGACTGTGTGTCGTCTTTTTTGTGTGAGAACGGATAAATTGTGACGCCTTGTACAACGCGGTTGATTTCTCCTGTCGGAGACGGGTTATCAGGCGTATTCCCTAGTGCAATGGAACTGTGAAATGCGAATGATTGCGCCAACATCAAGTAAGGGAACAATAGCGCCACATCAGGACAGTTCTCTAACGCAGGAATATAAACAAAACTCTCAGGCGAAAAAGCGTTATCATTTCGTGCGGTGATCGCGATCACCTTGCCTGATGCATTATCGTGAATAACCTCTCGTAATAAGTCAGTCTCATATTGACGTGTATAAGGATCATTAGAGAAAAACATCACCACTAAAGTTTCTTTATTTACGATAGACTTAGGCCCATGTCGAAAGCCTAATGGAGTATCAAAGCTTGCAACCACTTTACCCGCTGTAAGCTCTAACATTTTCAACGCGGCTTCTTGGGCTAAACCTTGCAAGCCACCACTTCCTAGATAAATAACCCGTTTAAATTTACCTGCGTATTTATCCCGAATAATTTGATTTGCTTTATTAAATTGCACTTTATAGTGACTAAAAAAGGGAGCGATAGAATCACTAAAGACGTTATCCCCTAAAAAAATAGTCACAGCCGCCATCATCATGGATGAAAAGCTAGAGGTCATCGCTAAAGAACGATCATTTGATTCTTCAGGCATCAGTAATGCCAATGCGTAGCGGTTATTCTGGCAATACTCATAAAGCTTGCCATTTTCATTACATGTCAGTACTAAGTGATAACACTGCGATAAGCATTCAGTCGCAACATCTAACGCTGCCACACTTTCAGGGCTATTCCCTGAACGTGCAAAAGAAATCAATAATGTTGGGATATCTTCTGCTAAGTATTCTTGTGGGTCAGCCACTAAATCGGTTGTTGCAATCGCATCGACTCGACGTTTTGTATGACCACTTAAAATAGGGGCTAATGCTTTTCCAGCAAACGCAGAAGTGCCGGCGCCCGTTAAAATAATTCGCGCATGAGGTACTGCAAGCGCTTTATTTAAAAAGGCTTCAATATCGGCACGTTTTTCTTTCACTGACTGCCATGTTTTCTTCCAACATTCCGGTTGTTGCTCAATTTCTTTCGCAGTCCAAAATGCATTCAGTTGCTCTAATTGAGCGGTCTGATAACTTAAATATTCCATGGTTTCCCTCAATTAATGGACATAGCACGCATCGGCATACACCGATAACACATCACGAATTTTCGCAATAACAAACGATTCAGGTGTTCCGTCAATCATGCCTTCTCTAAATTGAGTAAATTGATAAGGCAGATATTGGCTCAGTAGCGGTAGTGGAATGGGTTTAACGGATAAGTTATCCATTAGCGTGTCGATAGCGTCATTAATTTCAGCATCGGGCCAGTAATAGCGAATGCGATCGCTAAAACTATACACTCGGGCAAAAGCTTGTTGACGCTCATCACCATGATAATATTTTTGCCAAAATCCTGGCTCACGGCACATCAGTTGTTCCATTTTTTCACGCAATTTTGAGCACTGTTCTTGCGGAAATAAAGTTTCTTCAATGGCACAAAGTGCATATAAACCTTCACGCATAGCAAACGTGAGTGCAGGCCCAACTTTTAAAATAGCAAAGTGATCGTGAACTAATTGTTTATAAGCCTCTTTAGTTTGGTAATCCGTTGAGTGCGCTTCAAAAACGAGATGAGAATAATCGTTTACGACTTGGCTTAATGCTTGTGCATCTTCAGTCTGATAATCAATAATACCCGTATGATCAAATTCGACACCCGGTTGAACCACTAAACCAATCACACGTGTCCAACAATCACCAATGCCCGCATCTTGAAAAGCTTGGCGATGACACTCTAATGTTTTACGCGCAGCAGCAGGTGAAGTCACTTCAACGGTATCTAGCTCTTCAGCAGCACCACCAGGAACAGGCACTTCTGTGCCAACAACATAAACAATATCACTAGAGCCGAAGGCCTCTTTTGCTGTGTTTTCTGCAATGACAGCCAAACGTGCTGCACGAGATGCCACAATTTCATCAGTTAAAGGAATAGGATCGTCAGCGCAAGACATACTGCAATCAAGGTGGATTTTTTTGAAACCAGCGGCAACATAATGCGCAATCAGCACATCCGCATTTGCCATCGCTTCTTTAGCGTTAAGATGTTGCCAACGATTAGGCCCTAAATGGTCACCACCCAGAATAAGTTTCTCGATAGGAAAACCGACTTTTTCAGCCTGTTCAATAACATATTGGTAGAAGTCAGCGGGAGTCATTCCCGTATAACCACCAAACTGATCAACCTGATTAGAGGTGGCTTCAATTAGCAGAAAGGAATCATTATCCAGCGCTTGTAATAGAGCTGCTTCTATTACTAAAGGATGGGCAGAACAAACAGAATAAATACCATTCTGTTTGCCTGATTTGTGTTGCTGAACAATCTTTTCTAAAGGATGCATTAAATACTAACTCCATAATCAACACCGGCGGTGTTGCTAATGGAGTTAGCAAATTACGATGCCTTATCGTCGACGATAATTACTTCGATTTTGTGATCTTTCAGTTCCTGAATATATTCTTCAGGAATACCTGAGTCGGTCACTAAAATATCGATATCACCAAATTCTCTGATCATATGACAGCTGCGTTTACTGAATTTCGTAGAATCTGCAACCGCAATAATCGTTTCTGAGATATCACACATTAAACGGTTAAGACTAGCTTCCTGTTCATTGTGTGTAGTAATACCAACACGTAAATCGAATCCATCAACGCCTAGAAAAACCTTATCAAAACGGTAATTTCTAAGACTATTTTCAGCTTGTGAGCCTGAAAAAGACAACGCACTTTTTCGCAATACACCACCGGTCATTAATACTTCCACACCTGAGGTATTTGCTAACTCCATTGCGACATCCAGACCGTTAGTCATGACCACTACATTTTCGCGCGACTTTAAATGTGTCGCGATTTCGCGAGTAGTTGTCCCCGAGTCAAGAATGACGGTGTCTCCATCCTTTATCAGCGTTGCGGCTGCTTTCCCGATTAATGTTTTTATGCCCGCATTTTGTCCACGTTTTTCGTGGATACTCAATTCGGCAATAAATCCTGTATTAGGAATTGCTGCACCATGAGAGCGAACGATATAACCATTTTTCTCAAGAAAACTTAGATCGCTGCGGATAGTGACACTTGAGACTTTAAATAATTCAGCAAGATCTTCGACTCTGGCTTTACCTTGCAGGTTTACCATATCGAGGATCTCCATACGCCTCTCAACTGCCGCTTTCACTTTCGTCTCCTTACGAAACCAAAAGACTTTCTTTCGATTGGTTTCGAATGTAGTTTACTACGCCAATTTTAACCGACAATGCAAAAAAACAAAACTTTTGATCTCTTTCACAAAGTTTCGATTCATCATCGAATGCTTACGATTATTTTCGTGTCATTTCAATGATAGCCTTCAGGCCATCAGTTTCCAATAAATAAAATGATATAAGGCAACACTATACTTATGATTACACCATATATAGCTAGATAAAACACAATAATGTAGATTTAATTTCGCTACATTTCACAAAATACAGATTAAAACTTCACTGAATTCATTTATTTTCGAAAAGTAAATCAAAATAAATAGCTTATTTAGTTAATTGAATATGAAATAGTATCAAATCGAAAGAATTTTTTTCGAAAATAACGGTACTTATCTTTCGAAAAACACTTTCATTTACTTTCGATGTTTCGTATTTGTGATTTTAATCTCTTTTGTTTTGATAAATTTTACGTAATGTAACAGGATAAAAAAGAGACTCAGGAAATGACTAATGGCATTAAATCAACCTGCTTATTTTCATATAATGGCAAAACCTACAAGCTACCACTGTAATATTAAGTGTGAATACTGCTTTTATCTGGAAAAAGAAAATATTTTTCAAGATGAAACTAAAGAAACAGGTCACACCGTGATGCCAGATGGTGTACTACGTCGTTATATTAAAGACTATATTCAGTCACACGGTGGCGAACAGGTTGATTTTTCTTGGCAAGGTGGTGAACCCACACTTGCCGGATTAGCCTTCTTTGAACAAGTCGTCAAATACCAAAAGCAATTTGCTAACGGTAAAACGATCACAAATAGTGTACAAACCAATGCCATTGCCATTAATCGCCAATGGGCGCAATTCTTTGCAGATAACCACTTTTTATTAGGGGTTTCAATTGATGGTATTGAAGCGGTTCACGATAAATATCGTATTTCTGTCAATGGAAGCCCTACTTTTGAAAGAGTAAAGCGTGCAATTAAGCTACTCAATGAATATGGTGTTGAATTCAATACACTTACTGTCGTTAATGATCAAAACTGGAATAAAGGAAAAGAAACCTACCAAGCCTTAAAAGAGTTAGGTTCAACCTTCTTTCAGTTTATCCCCATCGTCGAAGTCGATAGACGCTTTCCTCATACTCATGGCGGGCATTATGCGCCTGGACCCAATGCCCAATTAGCGCCGTTTTCAGTTCCAGCTGAAGGTTACGGGCAATTTATGACAGACGTATTTAATGAATGGATACGACAAGGCGACATCGGGAAAATATATATTCGCTTATTTGACAGTTTACTAGGCACATGGATGGGCTATCCTGCATCAACCTGTATTCAATCTAAAACCTGTGGCCAAGCATTGATCATTGAAGCCAATGGTGATGTTTATTCTTGTGATCACTATGTCTACCCCGCCAATAATTTAGGCAATATTCATCAAAATAGTCTTGCTCATTTGGCCACATCAAAACAGCAACAGCGCTTTGGCCAAAATAAATATGATAAACAAACGAGCCTTTGTAAGCAGTGTGAAGTACAAAGCTTATGTTATGGCGGTTGCCCTAAACATCGCATTATTGCTATTGAAGGCGAAAAATATCGCCATAACTACCTATGCCGCTCTTATAAAAAAATATTTCATCATACGGCGATAGGTATGCAATTAATGCAACAAGCTATTTCTCGTGGGGGTCTTGCTAGTGACGCGCTTCCTGCAATGAAAAAAAACTATCTAAAGTAACCCTTTTTTATTTTATCTTTTTATTATGGAGACAATCCGTGATCTTACCTTCTGTTAAAAAAAGCTTACTCGCAGGGCTGATTGCTACATCATGTTTAAGCATCCCAATATCAGCCAATGCTGGTGGAACACCTGAAAAGCCCAATATTTTACTCATCGTGATGGATGATTTAGGCACAGGACAACTTGATTTCGTACTGGATACCCTAAATGCTGATGAATTAGCGCAACGACCAACACCTGCGCGTTATGAAGGCGATATCAATAAAATGATTGAAGCCGCACGCATTTCGATGCCAAATGTCAGTGAAATGGCAACAAATGGTGCCAAAATGACCAATGCATTTGTTGCCCACCCTGTTTGTGGTCCTTCTCGAGCAGGTATCTTTACGGGGCGGTCCCCTGCAAGCTTTGGCACTTACAGCAATGACGATGCTATTTTAGGTATTCCCCAAAATATCAAACTATTACCTTCACTTTTCCAAGAAAATGGCTATGCCACTGCAAGTATTGGTAAATGGCATAATGCAAAAGTGATCCGCAAACCGAAAATTAATGAAAGTAAGCAAACTCGCGATTATCACGACAATATGATCTCAACGCCAGAAGCGGGTTATGCACCTCATGAACGTGGTTTCGATTATGATTTTAGCTATTACGCATCGGGCGTGGCTTTATGGAATTCGCCAGCATTTTGGCGTAATGGTACTAATGTTCCAGCGCCGGGCTATACCACGCATCTATTAACAGATGAAACACTAAAATTTATTGATGAGCACAAAGATAAACCATTCTTTATTAATCTCTCCTACAGTGTTCCTCATATTCCGTTAGAACAAGCGTCACCAGCTAAATATATGGAGAAATTTGATACAGGTAATGTTGAAGCTGATAAATACTTTGCTGCCTTAAATGCAGCCGATGAAGGTATCGGCCAAATTATTACAAAATTAAAAGAAAACGGTGAGTTAGAAAATACGCTGATCTTTTTCTTATCAGATAATGGAGCTGTTAATGAATCACCAATGCCAATGAATGCAATGGATAAAGGATTCAAAGGACAAATGTTTAATGGTGGCGTTAGAGTACCTTTTATAGCCTATCAACCTGGTACTATTCCTGCGGGTACAAAAAGTGATGCGATGATCTCCGCTCTTGATATTTTACCGACCGCGCTACATACAGCAGGTATTTCTATTCCAAACAATTTAAACGTTGAAGGAAAAAACATCATGCCTTTACTTAAAGGCGAAACAACAAAATCTCCTCACAATTATCTTTATTGGGCAGGCCCAGGCACTAAACATTACAGTGAAGAAAACCAAGAATTTTGGCATGGGTATCACCAATGGATAACCTACCAACGCAAAACACCGCCTACGAATCCTAATTTAGAAAAACTCTCTAAAGGTGCCTGGGCTGTACGTGACGGCGAATGGGCACTCTATTTTTATGATGATGGGAAAAATCAGCCTCAACTTTTTAATGATAAAGATGATCCGGCTGAATCAACCGATCTGGCTAATCAAAATCCACAAAAAGTAGCAGAATTAAAGAATGCTTATTATCAGTGGATAAAAGATAAACCGAAACCCGTTCTTTGGGGACAAGATCACTATCAAATACTAGTGGATTCTGCAAAACCTTAATATTCAACTTCCGTTTTGTTTCGCAAGGATGCGTCTTTTTTCTGAGATACGAAAATGGCTATTGAAATTGCATCTTCAGCACGTCCAAAACTCCCTTATGAGCATCCAAACGTAAAAATTTACCGTCGCTTATTTAAGGAAAATATTATACGACGATTAGTCAGAAAATCGGCTTATCGTCGCTATGATAAAACGATTACTGACTTTTTTAATGACGAAACTCAGTCACTTTTCTCTTTATGTGAAATGTTGACACAATACGTCACTCAGGCTTTTCATCATTATCAAGTCTGGGGTTATTCACATGCCTATTATCCAGGAAGTCCGGGTCAACAGACCGTAAGAACGGATGCCCTTGAAGGTGTGAGTCGGGTTCTTCCTCTATTGGCAGCATGGACTGTCAGCAGTAAAAAAAGCACCTTAATGGGATTAAATCACCAAACCTTTAATTTACCATTAATGATCAAACAAAGCTTTATTCATGGTACTGATCCACTTCATAAAGGATATTGGGGAGAACTTGAAAATTACGATCAGCGAATTTGTGAAGCTGCCGATTTAGCACTCACACTTTGGATAAGCCGTGAATGGGTGTGGGATACATTAACACCCGTAATACAACAACAAATTATTACTTGGTTCGAACAAGTTAATCACTGTGAAATTGTTGATAATAATTGGCATTTTTTCCCACTTACTGTTCAATTTGTCATTAAAGCACTTACAGGAAAAGATACCATTGCTCATTGGCGTTATGAACGATTAAAAGAGTTTTATGTTGGTGATGGATGGTTTCGTGATGGTGCGAAAGGTAATTATGATTACTACAATGCATGGGGTTTTTACTATTCGCTATATTGGTTAGCACAAATTGATCCCCAATTTGATACCACATTTATTACTCAATCACTTAATACCTTTAATCAACATTATCTTTATTTTATGACCCCAAAAGGTATTCCTTTCTTTGGTCGTAGTGCCTGCTATCGCCTAGCGGTTTCCGCACCATTATTAGCCGGAGTTGATTTACAGTGCCCTTCCGTCAAAGTTGGTGAGGCAAAACGTGCCTTTGAAAGTAGCTTACGTTATTTCATTTCTCAAGGTGCATTAAAAAATGGTGCACCTACACAAGGTTTATTTACTCACGATCCCCGTTTAGTTGATAACTATAGTGGTCCTGCCAGTAGTTTTTGGTCATTACGTGCCGTGATTATTGCGCTTTATTGTGCTGAGCGTATCAATTTATGGCAAACTCCCTCGCTCCCTTTACCCATCGAAAAAGATAACTTTCGTTTCGACATTCCCTCTATTCAAGCATTCGTCAGTGGCGTAAAAGCAACACAAGAGGTCAACGTTATTTTTTGCGAAGATTATACAACTCAGCAAACTCCATTAACTCGCCGTTTAGAAAAACAGACCTTAGCACAAAAAGTTGCTGAAACCGTGATAGGACAGTCAAGACGCCCAAAAAATAATTTGTTACGCAAAGGGATCACCAGTTATAGCTCTAAAATGGCACATTTTTTCTAACCTACTTTCATTTGCTTTCAGTGCGAAGGGTATAAAAATGTGATTTAGATCTTTTACCTTTCTATTTCTTTCGTTTATTATAATTCGTAATTAAACGAAAGATGAGAGGCAAACATGTATCTGGTTTCTACTCGTAATATGCTCAATAAAGCACAGCGTGAAAATTATGCTGTGCCTGCTTTTAATATTCATAATTTGGAAACCATTCAAGTTGTGATGGAAACGGCAGCTGAGATGGCATCACCTGTTATCTTGGCTGGTACACCAAGCACGTTTGCTTATGCAGGTAGCGATTATTTGATCTCTATTTGTCAACAAGCAGCTGAACAATACCGAATTCCTGTTGCACTGCATTTAGATCATCATGAAGATATTCCTGATATTTGCAATAAAGTCATTTCAGGTGTGCGTTCTGCCATGATTGATGCCTCTCATTTTCAGTTTGAAGAAAACATTCGTATCGTCAAAGAAGTGGTTAATTTCTGCCATCATTGGGATTGTACTGTAGAAGCTGAATTGGGTCGTCTGGGTGGACAAGAAGATGATCTCGTTGTTGATGCTAAAGATGCCCTATACACTGATCCTGATTCAGCAGCACAATTTATTAAAGCAACGGGCATTGATTCACTGGCTGTAGCAATCGGCACAGCACATGGTATGTACAAACATGAACCACATCTTGACTTTAATCGCTTAGCGATTATTCGCCAAAAGACCGATATTCCGTTAGTTCTTCATGGTGCATCAGGGATCCCTGATAATGATGTACGCCGTTGTATCGATTTAGGCATTTGCAAAGTTAACGTTGCAACTGAACTTAAAATTGCTTTCTCTAACGCAATTAAGCAGTATTTTTTAGATAACCCTGATGCAAGTGATCCTCGTCATTATCTTGTACCAGGCAAAGCCGCAATGAAAGCCGTAGTTGCAGATAAAATTCGCGTCTGTAAAAGTGATGGGAAACTGTGAAAATAAAGAGAACTGTCGCCATTATTGGCGAATGTATGATAGAGCTTAGTGGTCAACCTTTTTTACCCCAACAACAGCGTTTTGGTGGTGATACATTAAACACAGCACTGTATTTAGCGCGGCTTATCCCTACATTACATCCGCACTATATAACAGGTTTAGGCACTGATACTTACAGTGCCTTAATGCAAAAAGCATGGGAAGAAGAAGGGATCAACTGCCAATCTGTCATGACTATTCCTGAAAAACTCCCAGGTCTATATGCCATTGAAATTGATGCTTGTGGTGAGCGTAGCTTCCATTATTGGCGTAGTGACGCTGCTGCACGTTATATTGCAACTGATAGTCGCTTTACCGCACATCTCAATGCATTACCGAATAATAGTGTGATTTATCTCAGTGGAATTTCTCTTGCTATTTTAACGCAGGAAGGAAAAGAATCGCTACTCACACAATTAACCCACCTTAAACAGCGCGGGATCACCTTAATTGTGGATTCTAATTATCGATCTCGCTTATGGGATTCAATACCTCATGCGCAAGAATGGTTTGAAAAACTGTATAAGCTTAGCGACATTGCCTTAGTCACGGGTGATGATGAACAAATACTTTGGCAGCACCCCTCTTTAACAGAACAAAACATTGCACAACGCCTACATCAATGGGGTAATCAGAGCGTTATTGTCAAACTGGGGGCCAATGGTGCTTTTTGGTCTGATGGCCAAAATACGGGATATATTTCGCCCAACCCCATTGATTCTGTTGTTGATACTACAGCTGCAGGCGACTCGTTTAATGCAGGCTTTATTGCCGCTTGGCTACAAAATCACAGCTTACCCACCTGTTGTATATGGGGTAATACTTTGGCAGGACTGGTTATTCAACACCATGGTGCCATCATTCCTCATCAAGTTACTGATTCATTCTATACACTCATTAAGGATAACCATGACACAGTCAATTGTTGATACACTTTCATCACTGAAAGTGATCCCCGTGATCCAAATTAATCGCGCCGAAGATGCAATCTGGCTGGGTGAAATTTTAACCCAAAATCAACTTCCTGTTGCCGAAATTACTTTTCGTACTCCTGTAGCCGCTAAAGCGATTAAGCTAATGCATGAACACTTTCCTGAACTTATATTATGCGCAGGAACTGTATTAACTGCGCAACAAGCAGATATAGCAAAAGAAGCTGGAGCAAGCTTTGTTATATCCCCGGGTTATAACCCAAGTACAGTCGATTATTGTCTGAATAATGGCATTGACATTGTGCCGGGAATTAATAACCCAAGCCAAATCGAAGTTGCCCTTGAAAGAGGCCTCACCTTACTTAAATTCTTTCCAGCAGAAGCCTCTGGCGGTGTAAAAATGCTAAAAGCGCTTGTAGCACCTTACACACAAGCGCAATTTATGCCAACCGGCGGTATTAGCTTAAGTAATGTCAGTGATTATCTTGCTATTCCACAAGTCGTCGCTTGTGGAGGAAGTTGGGTTGCTACAGCAGAGATGATTGATAAACAAGATAAAGAGACCATTGCTAATCATATTCAAAATATCCACTCATTACTAAAAACAAATAAGGGATAAACAAAATGAAACAGGTTGCCGTTTTATTAGCGGATGGATTTGAAGAAGGTGAAGCCGTTGTTTTTATTGATATCATGCGTCGCCTTGATATCCATGTTGATGTACTTTCTTGTATGGATACCCTAGTATTGAATACCTATTTTGAAACTAAAATCAGTGCTGATTATCTATTAACAGAAAAGCTGACACACAGTTATGACGCCATAATGATGCCGGGTGGCCCTAAAGGTACCGATCGTTTATGCGCTAACGAGCAAGTTATTCAATTTATTAAACGCCATATTGCTGAAGATAAATATATTTGTGCGCTATGCTCTTCTGGAGCAAAAGTATTAGCTGCACATCATCTTCTTGAAGGTCGTAATTACAGTACAGGTGATAAATTGGCAGATAAATATGATGATGGCAATTATCTTGATCAAGATGTCGTTGTCGATGGAAAATTTATCAGTGCAAAAGGGTTAGGTGTTAGCTTTGAATTTGCCTTTACTGTGGCTAAACATTTACTCAGTGATAATGTCCAAAAGGTCGATTGGCAAGCTAATCATATTTATTTCAAACACTGGCCATTAAGCTACCTTCAATAATTAAACTTAATTATAATTTATAGAAAGAGGAGTTAATCTTCTTTCTATTTATATATAAAGTAATTACCCTCATAAAAACGTTAGATTAACCATAAATTTCTTTCTAATACTTTCTTTTTACTCATATTAAAAACACTCTCATAAAGAGCTTAATTTAATCAATTATTATGTTATTTTCTTTTTAACATAAAAATCCCATTCAAATATCACTCTCAATTTTATAAAAAAAATTACGATAATGGTATTTAAACAATAGGAATAATTAAAATTCATTTATTTCCTCATTAATTACACTTAATAAAATAAAGACCCGAAACTAATTAAATGGAAATATTCAAAATTAAAATAAAAAATCATAATAGATAAAAAAGATTATAAAACCCAAAAAACACCTATTATTAATTTAAATACAAGAAATCATAAATATTATAATTGTACTATTTTTAGTAATAGTAACATAAATTAAAAAGTAACCAATTATTACAGAGTAACTCTCAAATTAAAAAAATAAAATAAAGTGAATAATAAAATTATAGTGATAAAACATGAGGATATAATACAATTAAATGGTCATATGATGACAAAAAAAGAATAACTCTCATTATACTCTATGAAATGCAAGTAAAAACACTTATATTTAATCACTAAAGTCGCAAATCAATTAATAAGATTTATCTGCATTAAAAATACTTATTACCCTAGCCTCTCACTTACATTCTGTTTCAATTACCAACACTAATAAATATTAATCTTCAATAAAATAACTGTCATAAGTTTTATTAATTATTATATTACAAGGTGTATAAATGAATATGAAACCGTTTGTTATTTCATTATTATTAGTTTCTTTTGGCGCACAAGCATTGATTATCAATGAAAATAATCCACCAGAATATCAATCTTTTAAATCGAATTATTCTGATATGATTGAATTGGCTAATAAATCACGTTTACCACATCGTATTTTCTATACTTCACCAAGCACAGGTAGAAATGCATTATGGTTTGATGCGGTTAAACATGGTGATTTAAATGAAGTTAAAAAAATGCTTGCTAATGGTCAAGATATTGAAGCCAAAGATACTGGTAGCTTAGACCAAACTGCACTAGGTTGGGCTGCATTTATTGGTGATGAAGAGATGGTTGATTATCTTATTTCTCAAGGTGCTAATTTATGGGCTACAGATAAAGGTGATGTTTATAATGTCTTTAAGTCAGCAGTATTAGGAAATAATGTGAATGTAGTAAAAAAAATTCACGCCCTAATGAGAAGTGATATTGAACTCAATAATCAAAGAGTAGAAAGTGATGGTGAAACTTTTGTTATGATTGCTGCAAGCAATAATCGCATTGATACTGTAAAATATCTTATTTCTAAAGGCGCAGATGTTAATCTTGTTACCACAACACAAGATACATCTCTATTTTCTTATAATCATAGTGCATTAAGCTATGCTTGCCAAAATAATCTTAAAGACATGCAAATACTACTGATTAAAAATGGTGCCATAAATCATAGAACAGGAACTACATCCTGTGACTAATTCCCAAAATGCCATCTTATATAAGATGGCATTCCTACTATTAATTATCATCTTTTAAAATAGAAATTTAATTAAAAAATAAATCAATAAAAATATAGCAATACTATTTTTCAAATTATTTTTTTCTTTCTAAATATTACTATCTCACTGGGTTGTGCAATCGATTCTTTATCCTCAAAAATTATAAAATCTGTTTTTTTAGCCTCTAAAATAATACTTTGAGGTGTAACACCGAGAATATAAGAAATAGTAATCAATTGATCTACGGTTATTTTTAAATGTCCATTTTCTAATTGAGAATAATGTAATATACTTATTCCCAACCTTTCAGACATCTCATTTTCCGTGATCTTCAATTGTCTTCTTATCATTTTTATTCTACTTCCAACTTTGGTGTTAATCATCCCATTATTCTCCTTCTTTTATTAGATGATTATATCGATAGAACACCGAATTACAGTTTAAAAACGATTACATCATAAACTGAAGACACTTAATCATTAATTATAGAATGCTAGTAACACTACTTATTTTTATTAACCCTGTTAATAAGGTTATTCCGATATTTTAAATTTAAAATAATTTATATTTCTATAGATTATTTTAAAATAACTCACATTTAGAGTGACTCCATAGTATTAAGCACTAAAATAAAAATAAAATATTTTCCACTTTAACTGATTATATTTATTGGTTATTTTTAATTTTAATTTATTTTTTATAAAATTATTTACATATTATTTTCACATAAAAATACATTAGAATTTATTAATAATTTAGCAACAATAAGAAATAAAAATGATAAAATAAACTTGCATTAAATATGGTGAAAAAGAAATACCTCAATATACTGAGTATTGTGACGAACGTGAAAAAACCTTTAAAAAGATAGGGAGATAGATTTTACTTCCTGCGTTACTCTTACTATTTATGCTTGCTTCAGGAATATGTAGCTTCTATCAAACACTCGTTGAAGTGGTTCCAATTTATAGTTGTGCCACAACAATGGGACACTATTTTATTGGTTTAGGATTTACTTTAGATATAGTATTATTCGTGCTTATCGTGATCACCACAATTTTTTCTTTCAAAAATGTAAGAAGCCCCCACTCTTGATATTAGCCTTCTAATAGCGAATATTGCATTAAAGGAAACTATGACTTTATTGATGTACAATGTATTCTAGATATTACTAGAAGTATTTTCCATGTGGTAATTTGGATATCTTATTTTAAAATCTCCGTTCACATTAAAAGCACTTTTGTGAATTAAAAAAATAAAGCTGTTATTGGATATAAAAAACCCTCTATTAAGAGGGTGTTGGTATTTTAGCTAAATTAGAATCTATAAAGACTAAATGGTTTTGGATCTAAAACAGGTTTTTTACCAAGTAATAAATCAGCCGTTAATTCTGCTGATACTGGGCTTTCAGTCATACCCCAACCTGTTGCAGTATTAATCACTAAACCTGGATATTCTTTAACTTCTGAGATAATTGGATTCTCATCTGGTGCGATAGCCATTGCACCACTCCACTGATCAATTAATTTAGATTCTTTAAAGGCAGGAAATTCTGCTTTTAATTTTTCTAATGAAGTATTTAGCTCAGGTAAATCTGGCAGTGCTGTCATATTTCTAAATTGCTCAAACGGAGAAACTTCATCTAAGTTCCAATGCGTTGATTGCATAAATGAATTGATTAATTGTTCATTTAAAGAAATATGCACAGGGAAATCAGGTAGTGCTAATAATGGCAGATATTTATAACCATAAGTAAAGGATTCTTTCACTACTGGTGCCACAATAACACGAGGAGAAGTTGCATAAGTACCATCAGCTTGTTCACGGAAGAAAATACCACCTGGTAAAGCGACGTTACCACCCGGTGCCGTTGGTGAACCACTGATTAACTGTTGAGACTGATATGCAGGCAGTGTTGGAACATCAACATTGAGGTTTTGCATAAATAGGCGCGACCAAACACCACCAGCAACAACTACTTGAGAAGTTTTGATTGCACCTTTCTCTGTAACAACATCAGAAATCACACCCGCTTGCGTTTCTAAGCCACGAGCTGCACATTGCGTGTAAATTCGAACGCCCATTTTTTTAGCATATTCAGCCATAACGAAGGTTGCAACCTCAGGATCAAAGCTACCAGAATCTTCTTCAAAGCCAGCAATTTTCCAATCTGTTGTTGCGCCACGAAGACGTTGATTTAATTCTGTCCCTTCAATAATTCTGGTTTTAAATGGAATATCTGAGCCAACATTCTTACTTCTCTCGTCAATCCATTTTCTTACGTTTACTAAATCTTCTTCATCAAGAGGAACTTCTACACGACCTTGTGTACGGTAAGTGGTATCAATACCTACTTTCGCATTCATTTCACGCCAGCGATATTTCCCTAAATGGTGTAATAAGAATGTTTCATCAGGCATTTTATAGCTAATTGCTTGCCCGTAGAATCTAGAAGATTGCTCACCCGCGATATTACCTTTCTCTACAATCACAACAGATAAACCACGTTCTACAAGGTTAATGGCGGTCATAATACCGAGGATCCCCGCACCAATAACAACAACATCAGCTTGTTTTGGCAAAGCCCCCTCTGTACCTTCAACAAAACCATGTCTTGGCGTACCCGGAACAAAACGTCCTTCACGAGTTAACATTGGTGTTAAAATTCCGGCCCCAGCTGCCACAGCAACGACTGTTCCACCAATGATAAATTTTCTTCTAGATATCGCCATTTACACTTTCCTTTTACTATATGAATTATTAGCATTGAAATAGTAACGCCATTTCATTTCATTTGTAAAGTATTGGTAAAGTGTTTGTAAATTATTTTCTCTGTTTTTTTCATCAAAATTCGTACTATTTTATTTACTTATATAAAAAAAGAAAATTATCATCACATTGTTTTTTATCGATTATTTAATGGTATTAAGTCAAAAAAAAGCTTTCCAAGCTAGTCATTTCCTTGGTTTTTTAGCCTAAATGCAAAATATTTCACTACGATTGTTATATAGCCACAGACTAAAAATATGCTTATTTTTCATTCATAGCATGGGGAAAATTAATTGAGGATAATAAATTGATTAACAAATAATCCACAAAATTACTAATGTTACTAAGATAATAAGTTGGGTATATAAAAAAGGAGATAATGATAAGAAATATAACAATGGGCTGGTTATTTGATAGTGATTCAGAAGAAAATAAGGAGGTAATTGAAATGACCATACTTAAGATTATATTTATCTCTTTGCACAACCAAATTTTAAGTGTTTACTTTTAAACTAATAACAAAATAAGTCTTTTTTTGATTATTTTTGTAAAATAGACCTTAATTTTTCCTTATAAATCAACACTATTACAATTTGAAACAAAACATACACTTTGTTACATATTAAAAACCCATGTACATCAGAACGGACTGGCTTTAGCGAGATTTCGGATATTTACGAAAGTTAATTGTATAAGTGAATACGCTTATTACAAGAAACGAAAGCAGTAAATATCGTGTGAGCAATTACTTTACGCTAAGTCACTTATCCTACGAGGATACAACCCCCTTTCTCTCCTCTCCTTTCTTTACTTCCCTTCAAAATTACTTAAGCTACTCTTATCAGATCGCAGTGTGCACTGGCTGATTTTTATCGAAAGGACTTCAACAAAATGATTTTGTTGAGAAACGATTATTTACAACTGGCACAACAGCAACAAAAAGGCCGTGTCACTCGCCGTATCACCGCCAAAGGTTATCAAGACTATCACTACGATATTAATGGTCGATTAACGCAAAAAGTGGTTCATCAACACGGTGAAATCACCCCAAAGGCACGTTATCAACGTGGAAAACTGCATTATGTCGTCACTGACCATCAAGGTACACCACGCGAAATTTTTAGCGAAAAAGGGATTGTCAGCTGGGCGGGACGGTTAAATACCTGGGGGAAAATGACGTTTTGGCAATCCCATGATGATTATGCCGATAACGACCAGAAGAAACCGGCATGAAGCTCCCGATTGCAAGTCAAAAAATGCATATCGGTGTCTCTTACGATCCGTTGAATTGTTCAGGCTCTATCGTCTGCCATTATCGTTCAAATTTCAATAACGATATCGAGTGGAAAGCATTCCATAAACGAAATAAAAGATAATAATAACGGATAAATTATCTTCCATTAAGTGAAATAATATATTCTCTAGAGGTAGAGATAAATAATATTTTATCTCCACTTTTTATCAGTCATATTCAAGTGACATAAGATTTCCTTTTTGTTTTTCTTAAATAATTTCACTTAATATTATTTTCTTATATTAAAATTAACTTTCAAGCATAATAATAACACTAGGTTACATTATTTCTACTTATATCATAGTTTTATTTTTCATCAAAAAAAGCATTATATATAAAAAAATAAAATAAATAACAAATGGGAATTAAAGTAAAATTAACGTTAAATATCTTATATTTATAGAATTACAGAATAAATAATTCATAACGAAATTTTCATTTTCAATATTTATAATTTAAATTAAATATAAATTAATTTGTTCCTATCAAGTTGCATAAAATGAGTAAAATAGATAAAAAAACTTACTTATAAAGATAAATCATTATATTTAAATTAAATACAAAACTAATTAATTGTAAGGAAAAGTAAAAAACGTTAAATATTTCTTATTGACTCAAGAACTGTTTTATATAAAACTAAATGCATATATTAGAAAAAGTTATTTATTATTTTATTTTTAGTTATTATTTTATTTACGCCAGGAAAATTGAACTCATATAAGGTAATTATATTATTGCCTAGGATAGGTATTTCTTAATTTAAATTATTCATCAATACGCTGAGCATTTAATTAAGAACTTAAGCTAAATAAGGAGCTTAGTTTAAATGAGTAAAAATACTCTTGGTAGTGTTGCCCCCAAAGAACGTATTAATATCAAGTACATCCCTAATGATGGTGGTATTCAATCTGAAGTCGAATTGCCTTTAAATATGCTTATTGTGGGCGATATGAAAGGAAAGACAGAAGAAACCCCTATTGAAGATCGTAAAACCATTTCTATTCATCAGAACAACTTTAATTCCGTTATGGAAAGCGCTGGTATTAATCTTAATATTGCGGTTCCAAATACCTTAAATGAAAAAAGTGAATCTGATCTTAACGTCAATTTAGAGATTAAATCACTACAAGATTTTTCTCCTGATAATATTGCACGCCAAGTTCCTGAGCTAAAAAAACTATTAGAACTAAGAGAAGCGCTCGTCGCATTAAAAGGCCCTCTTGGCAATATCCCTGCTTTTAGAAAACGTCTGCAAGAACTTCTGGAAAATGAAGCAACTCGCGAACAATTACTGAAAGAACTTGATATTGCTAGCCAAAAATAATATTTACAGAGGATGACCTTATGTCTTTAGTTAATGAAGCCCAACAAGAGCAAGTGGCAATATCTGGCGGTTCTTTACTTGACGAAATTATGGCGCAATCAAGAATGTCGCCAGAAACGGAAGCCTATGATATTGCTAAACAAGGCGTTGCTGCTTTTATTAGTAATATTTTTGCTAATCCGTCAGAAGAAGAGCCTATTAATAAGCTTTTGATTGATAAAATGCTCGTTGAGTTGGACTCTCAATTAAGTGCCCAAGTTGACCAAATTTTACATGCGCCAAAATTTCAAGAAATTGAGTCATCATGGCGTTCATTAAAATTACTCGTTGATCGTACTGATTTCCGTGAAAACATTAAAATCAATATATTACATGCAACAAAAGAAGAACTATTAGAAGATTTTGAGTTCTCACCAGAAATTGTTCAATCCGGTTTTTATCAACATGTTTACTCTTCTGGCTATGGACAATTTGGTGGTGAACCTGTTGCGACAGTCATTGGTAACTATGCATTTAATAACACCACGCCTGACTTAAAATTAATGCAATATGTTAGTGCTGTGGGTGCAATGGCTCATGCTCCCTTTATTTCATCCGTTTCACCTAATTTCTTAGGTATTAATAGCTATGCTGAATTGCCTGCAATTAAAGATCTTAAATCTGTTTTTGAAGGCCCTGCTCATACGAAATGGCGTTCACTGCGAGAATCTGAAGATGCGCGTTATTTAGGTTTAACAGCACCTCGTTTCTTAGTGCGCTTACCTTATTCACCGACAGAAAACCCAATTAAGTTATTTAATTACTCTGAAGATGTGAAGCAAGATCATGAGCATTATTTATGGGGCAATACTGCATTCTTATTAGCAAGTTGTATTAATGATAGTTTTGCTAAATATCGCTGGTGCCCAAATATTATTGGCCCTCAAAGTGGCGGTACTGTTGGTGATTTACCTGTGCATAATTTTGAAGCAATGGGTGAATTACAAACTAAAATTCCAACAGAAGTGTTAGTTACTGACAGACGCGAATTTGAATTAGCAGAAGAAGGTTTTATCACTTTAACCATGCGTAAAGGTAGTGATAATGCCGCATTCTTCTCTGCAAACTCAGTACAAAAACCGAAAAACTACCCTAATACGCGTGAAGGAAAATTAGCAGAAACTAACTATAAGTTAGGAACGCAGCTTCCTTACATGTTTATTATCAATCGATTAGCACACTATATTAAGGTACTACAGCGCGAACAAATTGGCTCATGGAAAGAGCGTCAAGATCTTGAGCGAGAACTTAATATCTGGCTAAAACAATATATTGCAGATCAGGAAAATCCACCAGCAGACGTTCGTAGTAGACGCCCTCTACGCTCAGCTCAAATCCAAGTTCTGGATGTTGATGGCGATCCGGGTTGGTATCAAGTCGCTATTCAAGTTCGCCCTCATTTTAAATATATGGGTGCAAACTTTGAATTATCTCTTGTTGGTCGCTTAGATAAGGAATAAGTGCGATGACAGCTCTGTATAACTTGGAAGATAACCCCGCTTCCAGTTTATTTGAGCGCATACAAGGGAAGAGTGTAGGCTCTTCCCAACGCGCAAAAATCCAGGCGTTACTCATGTCAATTAAGCAAAATTTGAATCAGGTTTTAAATAGTAGACCGTTAGGTTGCCAAAGTACTCCCGCTTTAGGCGTTCCTGATTTAAATGATGCAACATTAACAGGAGTCGATTTCAAGATTCATTTATCCAATATTATTGCGGATTGCATTACCACTTATGAGCCAAGAATAACTAATGTCACTGTTCATTTTATAGAAAATGAAGCCGAACCATTGTCACTGCAATTTAGTATTACTGCTTTTATTTTATTAGAAAATAAAAAGCAGCTTATTGAATTTAACGTGCAATTAGACAGTAACCGTAGATACCAATTGACGCAATTTTAATATGTCTTCAAATCACTATTTTGATAATGAATTAAGCTATCTCAATAAGCTTGAACAGTATGTTGCAACTGAAAAACCGCAGCTTATTAATCAAATATCTGAAAAAGTGCGTGATCCTGACGTCGCACGCCTTTTAGATGGTATTGCTTATTTATCGGGTAATTTACGAGAACAAATAGATAGGCAATTTCCTGAACTAACAAACAGTTTAGTGAATATGTTATGGCCTGCTTACGCTCGTCCATTTCCTAGTATGACGGTTATGGAATACCGCACAGAGCCATCTCAAGAACACGCTATTAAAATAACCAAAGGGCAACCATTTAGTAGTCGCCCACTATATGTTCAAAATGACTTGGCTCAAAATGATGATGATAATTGGCATCAATGCCAATTTACACAATGTCGCGATTTATGGGTTTTACCCATACAAATAACACGTATTACTCAAAATAAAGATACGTTGGATATTCATTTTTCTCTAAACCAATTACAGTCGCTAGCCGCAGTTGGCTTAGAGAAACTGTGTATTTACCTTAATGGGCTTTCTTATACAACGACTCAGTTATTTTATTTATTAAATAGCAAAATAAAAAAAGCAAAAATAGCCACAGTTAAACATCAAATTACATTAGAACATTTTTCTGTTGAGCCTATTGGCTTTCATCCTGAAGACTCCCTTTTGCCTTATCCTAAAAATAGCTATGACGGATATCGCTTATTACAAGAGTATTTTTGTTTTCCTGAAGCATTTTTGTCTCTTGCCATAAAGGGATTAGACAATCTCCCACCTGCATTAAGATCGGATGCTTTTACATTATCAATTCAATTTGAATGTGATATTCCAGAAGCAATGCTTATCACTGAAGAGAGCATCAAGATTAATTGCGTACCTGCAGTTAATTTATTTAAATCTGAGAGTGAGGCGATTAATTTAACGGGAAAAGAAACGGAATATGTTCTGAATAAAAGCCATAAAAAACAAGATTGCTATGATATTTTTTCAATAAATACCATTCAAGGTTGGCGTTATATTCCTAATCAGAAGTCCTATATTACTCATTACACTGCTTTTGAAAGTTTTCATCATCAAAATAATCAAGAAAACCCAGAAAGAACAGGCTATTATCGCTTAAAAATCGCACACCATAAATCTAATTATGGTTATCAACATACCTTGTCTTTTGTGCGAAATAATGAAGAAAATTTACTCGACTGTGAAGAAAGTATTTCAGTCTCAATGAACTGTACTAATCGTACTTTAGCCTCTTCATTATCATCTCATTCAATAAATTTTTATGAGCATACTGCTATTGCTGGCATTTCATCTACCAGCAATATTATTAAGCCAACGAAAGCGCTTTATCCTTTATTAGGAAATACGCTGTATTGGTCTGAGTTGACTAATTTATCCATTAATTATCAATCTTTATTAAGTTTAACGGCACTTAAACAAATTTTACAGTTGTATGATTTTAAAGCGAGTTTTTTTCAACAATCTGCACGTCAGTCTCAAAAGTGTCTTGATGCAATCACTGATTTAAAAACAGAGTCTATCGAATACTTATATAAAGGTTTGCCTGTCCGAGGAGTAAAAACAACATTATCAATACACCAAAATGCGTTTATTTCAGAAGGCGCCATGTATCTATTTTGTTCTGTATTAGCACAATTTTTTACCCTTTATACCAGCGTTAATATGTTTCATGAATTGGAAGTTATTAATTTAGATAATAAGGATATTTATCTTTGGCCAGCGAAAATAAACCAGCAAATACTCAAATAACAGATATTGAGAAAATACAAAGCTGGCTAAATAAAAAAGCGGGCAAATCTGTTACTGAATATAGTTTCTATCAATTAGTTGAGTTGCTTAATAAATTGTATTCTCAAAAAACAGCATTCAATAATGAAAGCTTTATTCAGTTTAGATCAAGCGCCAATACGGCATTTCCAACTCGAGATGTTGTTTCCTTGCGCCAAGATGAACAAGGTCAGTTTGATTTAGAAGTCTCTTTTTTAGGATTACATGGTAGCCAATCACCATTACCCGGTTATTATCTTGATCATTTCGCATGGGAGGAAGCGCAGCAAGCAAATCAATTAACGGATTATCTTAATTTATTTAATCATCGCTTAGTCACATTACTTCATCGTATATGGCGTAAATACCGCTATTACATTTGCTTTGAAGATGGTGGGCATGATGCATTTTCTCGTTATATGTTTTCACTTGTGGGATTAGGAAGTGAAACCAATCGTGGCATAATGAATATCAACCACAGCAAAATGCTTGCTTATGCCGGATTACTTGCTAGTCCAAGTCGTTCTCCTGATGTTATTTGTAGCTTAATTTCTCACTGTTTTGATTTAGAAAAAGTTGAATTAATCGGATGGGAAATACGCAAAGTGCCTATTCCAGAAGATCAACAAAATCGTTTAGGCATTATTACTCGTCATTCAGGACAGAAATCTCGACCTAAAATGGTTTTAGGTGAGAATTTTAATATTGGCTCTCATATTTATGATTGCAATGGAAAGTTCACGATTGAAATCAGTGAATTATCCATTGAACGCTATATGTCGTTTCTTCCCAATGGCAAAGATTTTTTGTCACTCATTACTTTTGTTTCTTACATCATGCACGAGCAACTTGCGTGGGATTTACGCCTACGTATTGCGGACAAACAAACGAATGGAATTTGCCTAGGCAGAGCGCAACACAACCAATTAGGTTGGCAAAGCTTTCTAGGAAAACCTGAAGTCAATCCCAGTGTGACAATGACTATTTTGGAATAATATTTATGGATAATTATTTACCCACAATCTCTTTTCGCTTAATCAATAGTGAGTTGCTGGAAAGTGGCTATGTACCGAATAGTCAATTTACCCAACTTGGTGGCACGATTGGTAGCAATAAACAATCTCACTGGGTGATACAAGATACTCAATCCTCTATTGCTCCTACACAATGCGCTATTGTTTGGCAAGATAAGCAGTTTTGTTTAAAAACGCTTTCAGAGCCTATTTATATTAATAATGCTCTGATCCCTATTCATATTGGGGCGGTCTGTTTATCTCAAAATGATCAGGTCAAAATTGGGCAACTTGTTTTATCCGTTAATATCAATTTAACGCAAAACAATAAACCTGATCTTATGGCGATGACACCACAATCGTTGATCGAGACTGATGATAATCCGCTAGATCCTTTGCTACAAAAAAATTCCCCTTCTGTTCATAAAACCGAAAGCCATATGCCTTTAGCCCCAACGGTTTCAGGCTCCATGACGCATGATCCATTAAAAGCCCTTGAGAGCGAAAGCTTAGAGCTTATTCAGTCATCATCTTCTAACACTCATCACTACTCTCTTTCTTCGCCTCGTTCAGATAACCAGGGAGATCTCATGGTTCAGGAGTTTATGGATTTGCCAGAAATAACGTCTCAAGATAATGAAACAAATGCAGACGTAGACTATGTCGCAATTAATCCATTAATGAAAGGGCTAGGTGTACACCTTAACTTAAAAAACACCCAGCAAGCGAATGATTTTCTTATTGAATTAGGAAAAACGACGCAATTTGCAATTAAAGGTTTATTGGCATTACAACAGCAAGAAAATTTACAAGATAAACAACTGCGACCAATCGAAGATAACCCGCTTCGTTTAAATAATGAATATGACAGTGTTATGCGCTTAATGTTTACGGATGAACGTAGCCCTGTGCATTTATCTGCACCTTCGGCTGTTGCAGAAAGCTTACATAATGTGCAATTACATTATCATGCCAATCAAGAAGCCATTTCCGCTGCATTAGCTACCCTGTTAGATGCATTTTCTCCAGAGCATTTATTAAAACGCTTTTCTCATTATCGCCGTAGTTACGATAACAATTCAAATGACAGTGCTTGGGCTTGGAATATGTATACCAATTATTACAATGAGTTAGCATCTTCCCGCCAACAAGGTTTTGAGAAGCTATTTTACGAGGTTTATATCCACGCTTATGACCGAGCCTTAAGAAAAGGGCTTGATGAGGTGTGATATGCCGATAAAAACACTCATGACTTATCTCTTTCTTATTTTTGCAAGCACTCAACTTAGTGGGTGTAGTGGCCCGTTTGAAGCAATATCAAAAATAGGCAAAGTCATGTGGGATCCTTCAACGCCTGTAGGAGCAGAAAAAGAACAACCTTCCGTCGTTGCATTCACATTATTAGCAGATCCTGAAATCAATCCTAACGATCAAGGAGAGGCAACCCCCGTCCAATTACAAATTGTTTATATGAATGAAGATTCGCTCTTTGCTTCTTTAGATCAAGACCAAATTATTGAAGAAAATTGCGATCTGAAAAAGCTATTAAAAAGAAATTATATCGATCATCAAGATTACACTCTTTTGCCTGATCAATATAAACCACTCGATCTCATTGAGTTGGATAAAAAGAATAAGTATATCGGGATCATCGCTTATTACTCCGATGTCAATATTACTCAATGGAAAAAAATATTAAAAATCAATGGGATTGGTCGCCATTACAATCTACTAGTCCATATCAAAGAAAATGAAATTGAATTTAGAAAAGAAGAGGAACGATAACAGTGTCGACAAAAAATAAAGTGATATGGCATGAAGGGTTATTTATTAAACCTCAACATTTTCAGCAACAGCAACGTTACCAAGATTACATGATTGAAACGCTGATCAAAACCTACCACGCTCATTATTATGGCTTAAGCCAACTGACGCTAAATACGGAATTATTAAGTCTTGGTCGTATTGGTCTTAAAGAAGCCGCCGGCATTATGCCTGATGGCACACTATTTTCTATTCCACAACAAGATAATCTTCCTTCACCTATTGATATTTCACAAATTCATGAAGGCAGTGACAATGTTGTCTATTTAGCATTGCCATTACAAAACAGTACAGTCAGTGAAATCTCTCATTCCCATAATGGCAATCATTTGTTAGCCCGTTATAACGGTGTGTTAACACAAGTACGTGATTTGCATACTGAGAATGGGGATATCAGCCAGCTTAATATTGCGAAGCTCAATCCTATTTTGAAATTAGGAAAAACAGAATTAGATGCTTATGTAATGCTTCCGATTTGCAAAATAAGAGAAATTAGTGCTGATGGGAGTTTAACTCTAGATAAAAACTTCATTCCTACCTGCTTAAACTCAAGAATTTGCCCTATTTTATCGGAATTTTTAGCCGAAGTTGAAGGTGCATTATTTGAACGAGGCCGCCAAATAGCAGAAAGAATTGGCTCTCCCGGTCAGCAAGGAATTGCCGATGTGGCTGAATTTATGATGCTACAGCTACTTAACCGCGCTTATCCTCAATTTTCACATTTATCTAAGCAGACAGTCGTCCACCCAGAGCAACTCTTTAAAGAGCTACTTCAATTTAATGGTGAAATTCAAACCTTTACTAATGGCTCTCGTTTGCCTGATAAATTACCGAGTTATCGACACTATGACTTGGCATCTGGCTTTTTACCTCTGATTAAATCCATTCGACAAGCGCTAAGTGTGGTTCTAACACCAAGAGCGGTACCGATCCCATTACAAAAACAAGAACACGGTATTCAAGTTGCGACAATTCATGATAGGCAACTTCTGCAAACTGCTGAATTTATTATTGCAGTGCGCGCTCAGTTACCTCAAGAGCAACTGCGCCGACAATTCGCACAACAGGCTAAAGTGACTTCAGTGAATCAAATTCGTGATTTAGTCAGTGTTCAGATGCCTGGCGTGGGTTTTATTCCGTTATCCACAGCCCCTCGTCAATTGCCATATCACTCAGGCTATACCTATTTCCGCTTAGATCCTCAAGGCGAATCATGGGCTGATATACAAAAACACGGAAATATTGCATTTCACGTATCAGGACAATTCCCCGAACTTGATATTCAACTTTGGGCAATAAGAAGTGGAACGCAACATGAGTGATCAATCATTAATCCAAGAGATCGCTGAAAAAAAGGTGAGCCATAAATCATATCAATTGCCATTACGTGGTAACAACATTAACCCAATGATTGATACTGCAACGCCATTATTGGGCATGGTGATTAGAATGAAATCAATGTCTGCAACACCACTATCAGACAAACTTTTTCAGCAAGTAGTGACTGACATTCAAGCCATTGAGCAACAACTTCAAACTCACGGTTATGAACCGGGTGCCATTGTTTCATTCCGTTATGTGTTATGCACATTTATTGATGAAACAGCATTAGAGCTGGGTTGGGATCAAGATAATAATTGGGTAAAACAATCCTTACTCGTTCATTTCCACAATGAATCTTGGGGTGGCGAAAAAGTTTTCGTATTAATCGAGCGCTTATTAGGTGAGCCCAAACGCTACCTCGATTTATTAGAGTTTATTTATCTCTGCTTATGCCTTGGCTATCGCGGTCGCTATAAAGTCAGCAATGGCTATGGGGATGACTTTAATAAATTACTTCGCCAACTTCAAAAGCAAATCCAACAACTTAAAGGTGAACCTCAGTCTGTTATTTTATATAAAGAAAATGGAAATAAATCACATCAATACCGTTTAGGACAGCGCTTTGGGGTTCGTTATATCGCCATTGGCTCACTGATCTTCGCCACTATTATTTACACTGTTTATGCTTCTAGATTGAGACATCAAACTCTCAATATTTTGGAACAGCTTAATACACTTCTTAGCTAGGACGCCCTTATGATCCAGATTGATCTCTCAACATTAGTTAATAGACTTCACCCTATTGCTAAACACGCTTTAGAAAATGCGGCTGCGTTTTGTGTAAGTCACCAGCAACTCGAAATTACAGTAGATCAATTATTACAACAACTGCTGGAAACACCACTGACGGATATCCGCACTATCTTTAATAAAGTTGATATCAATCCCACTGAATTAACGGAGCTTTTAAATCTCCACACAGTACAACAACAGAGCGCGACACAAAGTTACCCTAATTTTTCACCACTGTTAGTGGAATGGCTAAAAGATAGCTGGCTACTGGCTTCAGCAGAACTTAGCCATAACGAATTACGTTCAGGTGCTTTATTACTCACTTTATTGCAAATGCCCCATCGTTATCTCTCAAAAGTAGCGGCGGAATTACTATCGCAAATCAATCGAGAACAACTCAAACTCAATTTTAATGAATGGACACTAACATCTGCTGAAGCACCAATAACAGAAGCGAATAAATCATCCAATAGCTATGTTCAATCAGACTCTATGCTTGCACGTTTTACACAAAATATGACACAACAAGCAAAGGATAACCAACTCGATCCTGTTTTATGTCGCGACCATGAAATTGATTTAATGATTGATATTCTCTGTCGTCGTCGGAAAAACAACCCTGTGGTGGTCGGTGAAGCGGGTGTGGGTAAAAGTGCCTTAATTGAAGGATTAGCTTTACGCATTATTGCGGGTGAAATTCCCGAAAAACTCAAAGAATGTGAGTTATTAACACTGGATTTAGGTGCATTACAAGCAGGCGCGGCTGTTAAAGGGGAATTTGAAAAACGCTTTAAAGGCATTATGCAAGAAGTAGCACAATCACCTACTCCTATTATCTTATTTATTGATGAAGCCCATACCTTGATTGGTGCTGGAAATCAGCAAGGTGGCTTAGATATCTCCAATTTGCTAAAACCTGCATTAGCCCGTGGCGAATTAAGTACCATTGCCGCAACCACATGGAGTGAATATAAAAAATACTTTGAAAAAGATGCAGCACTAGCGCGCCGTTTCCAACTTGTTCAAGTCAAAGAGCCCACCGCTGATGAAGCCATTATTATTATGCGTGGATTGCGCTCTATTTATGAAAAAGCACATCACGTCTTTATTGATGATGAAGCGCTTTGTGCATCAGCACAATTAAGTGAACGTTATCTTTCAGGACGCCAACTTCCAGATAAAGCCATTGATGTACTTGATACCGCTTGTGCTCGTGCGGCTATCAATCTTTCAACTCCTCCTAAACAGCTATCAGCATTAAAAACGCAACGTCATCAAACCAAGATGGAATTCGATGTATTAATGCGCGAACAGCAATTAGGTTTAAAAGATCATTCAGGGCGCTTGGCGATATTAGAAAATCAGTCTATTGAGATTGAAACACAAATTGAAATGCTTCAACAGGCGTGGGAAAAGCAGAAAAATATTGTTCGTGAAACTATCGAATTACGGTCAACTTTATTATCAACATTAACTAAATCACTTGAAGAAGAAGCAAACAGTGACGACATTGAAAATAATAAGGCTAAACTGAAATCTCGATTAAATACGCTAAATAAAGAGTTAGATAAATTACATCAACACTCTCTATTAGTCTCTCCCCATGTCGATAAAAAACAAATTACTGCTGTGATTGCGGAATGGACTGGCGTGCCACTTAATCGCTTATCACAAGATGCATTACAAGTAGTGGCAGAGCTACCAACCTACCTTGAGCAAAGTATTAAAGGCCAATCACTTGCAATCAAACATCTTCATAAGCATTTATTAACCGCTCGTGCCGATTTACGCCGTTCAGGCCGTCCATTAGGGGCATTCTTATTAGCCGGGCCAAGTGGCGTTGGTAAAACAGAAACAGTAATTCAAATTGCTCAGTTGATGTTTGGTGGAACACAATATCTCACCACGATCAACATGTCAGAGTTTCAAGAAAAACATACAGTTTCTCGCCTAATTGGTTCACCACCAGGTTATGTGGGTTATGGTGAAGGTGGAGTATTAACCGAAGCTATTCGCAAAAAACCTTATTCCGTTGTACTACTGGACGAAGTAGAAAAAGCACACCCCGATGTTTTAAATCTGTTTTATCAAGCCTTTGATAAAGGAGAATTAGCCGATGGTGAAGGTCGTGTTATTGACTGTAAAAACGTTGCGTTTTTCCTAACGTCTAATTTAGGTGATCACGCCATTATGGCTAATGCCGATAAACCGGATGAATTGCATGATGTGCTCTATCCAGAATTAACCACCTTCTTTAAACCTGCCCTTTTAGCGCGTATGGAAGTGATCCCATTCTTACCGTTAACGCAAGTTATTCTCAAAGAAATTATTGCTCACAAACTAACACGTTTAACCCAATTACTTACGCAACGTTTTCACGCAGAGATCAAACTGGAAGGGGCCGTTTCCGATGAAATATTACGCCGCGCTTCAAGAGCAGAAAACGGTGCAAGAATTTTAGAATCCATTATTGATGGTGCGTTATTACCACCTCTTTCACTTCTTCTGTTGCAACACAGTGCAAAAAATGAAGATATCAGGACGATACGGTTATCAACACAAGATAACCAATTCATTGCAGAGGTAAATGTAGAACTATGAAGCACAGACTGAAAAATGCGCTCTCTCTCTTAACTTGTTTAGATGTGGACTCACTGACCAGCCAATTTCTTGAGCTGAGTATGCCTCGTAGTCCATTCAGCGCGCTCATTGTTTCAATGATTAATAAATCAGAGAACCGTTTAGAGAGCTGGAGTATTGATCTTAGTGAAAAAGTAGAGAAAAAACATTTGGATGTCGATATTACAGAAGCGGATCACCCGTTGATCCAGCTTCTATCACAACCACAACCTATTCTCTGGAATGATTTAAAACAAGGCAGTTATATAAGCGATCATGCTTTACAGCAATTTATCGCCAAACAACCTGTGCATTGCGGACTGTTTAGTATTCCCTTTGTTGATCTTAATAATAAACCTTATGGGCTAATTATTATGTTAGGGGAAGATCTCGATGAAACAATTTATGAGCAAGGTATTTTTTCTATTTACTGCAATGTATTTCATCATCAATTAAAAAGCATTTTGGCATTTTCTCAATCACAACAGAAAATTGCCGATCTGCAATATTTATTGAAATTACAACAAGAAAAAGAAGAGAAAATAAATAAAACCTTACTTTCATTATCCGTATCAAATTTAACGCCAACACAAACTCCAATTCATTCTTTTGCTGAGGTGAACGATCTTACTTTAGCCACTGAACATTATGAAGCGTCAATTCTGCGTTACCAACAAGAAAACAGTAATGACGATCTCAATTTAATTGCTGAAAACTTAAATATTTCAAAGCGATCGCTTCTATATAAATTAAAAAAATATGGATGTCTTAAATGATTTATTTACGATCCCTTTATTTTATATTTCTCGCTCTATTTTCAATAAGTCACGTTTTTGCACAAGAGCAAGAAAATAAAACCAATCTTACTGAACTAGCTCTCTTTGAGTGTCGTAAAGAGCTATCTCAACTTCTTCGCTTATCTTGCTATGACCAAATTAACGTTGGAAACAAACCCGTTTCTACTGTTGATGTTAGTGCGATGGGTGATATTTGGCGTTTAGCGGTAGAGCATGAAATGAAACGTGAAAATCACACCGCTGGATTTATGGTTACAGCTCACAATAAAGGCACTTATCCCGTTATTATGACTATTCCAGCAATGGGATATCAGCCACCTCGCCCCATCCTTATGTTGAGTTGTATCGACAATATTACCCGTATGCAAATTGCGCTAACAAAAAAACAAGCAACCGGAAATGTCCTGCTAATCACAGATAAAACCCAATTAAGTAGTGAATGGTTTCTTCGAGAAGACGGTTATCTGCTTGAAGCGAGTCGCGGTATACCCGGCATTGATGAAATCAAGCAATTACTCTCTAGCACAAAATTAACCATCAAATTAGCAAATGATGAACAACTAACCTTTAATATTTCAGGCATTAACAAAGAGATAAAACCTCTGCGTTCAGCCTGTCATTGGTGATAATAATGACAACAAAAACACTCAGTGCATGGCGAGAACAGCTTTTAGTGCCTTTAGATGAAGCCAAAGTGAGCAGTCAACTTGATGAAAATAGCCCTGATTGGGAATATATCGAAAGTGAAATGATAAAATTTGGCTCACTAAGCCACAGCACTTTAGATATTGATGATATTCAGCGTCGAGCATTACAACTCTTTGCTACACAAACCAAAGATTTTCGCTTGCTTGTACATTTTTTAAGAACGCTACAACACGCAGGTATTCCCGAAGAGCTTGTGATGGCATCGACAATTACGAGTACTTATATACAACATTATTGGGATACTAGTTATCCAAATAATTCACGTTTAAAACTCCGTTTAGCACAACAAATTATTAAACGTTTTGAATCAGTCAAAAACATTTTTTGCCAGCAAGCCACACCTGAACAACGCGATGAAATTTTAGGTGAGTTTGCCTATTTAGCACAATTTTGGCATTCCAATCAGCCTAATTTATCTACACAAGTGGATGAATTAAGCCGAGCATATCAACATATAGAAAATACACAAAAATCAGCCCTTGCTGTGACAGAAAGTGTCAAATTAGAAACAGCGAATGAAATAAAAATATCACCAGAAACATCAGCGAACATGATCCCTGCTCCTGTAATACAGCAACCTCATGTTGAAATTAATCAAAGTGATGATCGCCAATGGAAACAGACATTATTAAAAGTTGCAGGCATTCTTTGTGAACAAGCGCAAAATGACGCCGTCGGTTACCGTCTACGCCGATATGCCATTTGGCACACTATTCAAACACTTCCCATCAGCGATAAGCAAGGTAAAACCCCTTTAGCTGCCGTGGCGATTGATAGAGTGACTGATTACAAAGCGCAACTCTCACACCCCTCAATCTCATTACTTAATGATATTGAGCAGAGCTTAACGCTAGCGCCTTATTGGTTAGATGGGCATTTTATGGCGGCTCAAGCAGCACAACGATTAGGACTAATCGATGTTTCATCAGCAATTGCTCAAGAGCTTTCACTGTTTTTAACCAGATTACCTCAGCTTAATCATCTCTATTTCTCTGATATGACGCCTTTTATTTCAGAAGAAACCCACCAATGGCTAGGGAGTTTAGAAAACCAAGCTAACAATAAAGTAAGCTCTTCGTTATCACGACACAATAATGAGCAACAAGAAATTATGGATTGCTTTGAACAAGAAGGTCTTAATGCTGCATTATTAATGATTGATAACGCTATTTCAGTGACGGCCGAACCCCGTCAACGATTTTATCTACAGTTACTTTCTGCTCAGCTTTTTGAAGCGTCAAAAATGAGTTCCATCGCAAATGTTTATTTTAATCAGCTTTATCAGGATGCGCTTCGATATTCATTATCAGAGTGGGAACCCAATTTATTAAATCAATTGGCATCAAAAATGGAACATCAACAGAACTCGTTTTCTCATAGGGAATAATAATGAATTGGTCATTTCTTTCTGGAAAAAAAATAGCAGATTTTATAAAAAAATTTTTCTATTCTGATAAATCAAAAATTAAATCCCTATTTTTACTTTTAATTGCTTTAATTCCTGCGTTGTTTGTTATTTGGATCTGGTGGTGGGGAGCAAACTACGAATTTAAAGGTGATTATCCATTACGTTCACTGAGTGCACGTTGGTTAGCGACTGTTATCACTATTTTAGTGGTTGTCAGTTGGGTTGGAATTGCAACATGGCTTCGAGTTAAAAAGCTTGAAGGGCTGAAATTAGAGGTAGAATTAGCCATTGTAGATCCTGTCCGTAATGATATTGAGCACCAAACTCGTTATTTAAATTACTGGAAATCACAATTTATTAAACATCAAAATGGACATACCAATGCGTTTTATCAAAAGCCTTGGTATTTTGTTTTAGGTACTGATGAAAGTGGCAAAAATACCTTATTAAAAAATAGCCTAAATACTTTAGATATTGCACCTATTGAAAATATTATTAGCGAGAAAAAACTGCCTTTACATATAAAAATGCGACTTGCTGATCAAGCAATATTATTAATTCCTGAAGGAAAGTTAATTACACAGCCTAATCTCATTTTAGAAAAACCAAAACTTTATCATCGACTATGGAATGAATTATTAATCTGGGTAAATGAACATCGTGCTCGTCAACCGATGAATGGCATTATTCTTACTATCGATATATTACAACTACTGACAAACGACAAAGAGAAAAATAGCCAATTTATTGCCTCATTGCATATGCGGTTACAAGAAATTCGCATCACATTTAATAGTCAATTACCTATTTATATCGTATTTACAAAACTCGATTTATTACAGGGATTTGATGCGATGTTTCAATCATTAGAAACGAAACAACGTGATGATATTTTGGGTGTGACATTTCAATTAAATAATAAAAATAACTGGGAAAAAGAGCTGAATGCATTTTGGGAACAATGGGTAAGCCAAATGAATAGCGCCCTTCCTGAGATGATGATTAATCGTGTAGATGAAAGCCAACGCACTAAATTATTTAGTTTTATTAGACAAATTCAAGGGTTGAAAACTACCGTAACCAATCTAATTGATGCGTTAGCATCTAGTGATAAACAACAGGATATTAAATTACGCGGTGTGTATCTCACATCTGCAACACAAGTCGGGCAAGTTGATAATATCTTTAGCCAAACTGCATCTGTGCAATATCATTTACCAACAGCACCTTTAGCCACTTGGCCAATTGCTGAAACTCACAGCTATTTTACACAATCACTTTTTCAAGATGTTTTGCTATCAGAGCCCAATCTGGCTGCTGAAAGTCAATTTTGGCTTAAAAAGCATCGCAGAAGAGTCCTATTAGCTTCTGCTATCAGTTTTGTTGGCATTATCGCTTTGTGGAATGGCTGGAGTCACTATTACAGCAAAAACTATCAGTCTGGTGAAAATGTACTCAATGAAGTAAAAGCCTTCCGCACTTCTGATACCACTATTACGACAAATACCGCCGGAAAAGAACAACTTGCCGTATTAAATCCGTTATTAGATGCCACATTAGCTTATGGTAATTATCGTGAGAAAAGTGATCTATTTTCTGATCTTGGGTTATATCAAGGAAAGAATGTAGGTCCATATGTCGAAAATGTTTATCTTCAATTGATAACAGAACATTATTTGCCTTCAATAATGAATTCTTTACTTATTGAGTTAAATAAAGCCAAAGCAGGAAGTGAGGAAAAACTCGAGATATTGCGCATTATGCGCATGCTTGAAGACAAAAGCGGACGCAATAATGAGATTGTTGAAAATTTTATGGCTAATTATTGGAGTCGCCTATTTACGGGTCAGCGTGATATTCAATCTCAATTAATGTCACATTTGCAATACGCATTAAAACATACCGATTGGCAAGCTCAACGCAAGGCAGGTGAAGTAACTGCTATTAATGCTTTTACACCATTTACTCAGCCAATCAATACAGCGCAAAAAGAGTTAAGTCGTTTACCGCTTTATCAACGTGTTTATCAAACATTGCGCCTTAAAGCGAACCAAGTTCTCTCATCGCCATTAAATATACGTCATCAAGTTGGCCCTAGCTTTGACTCTATTTTTACCGCTATTAATGAAGATAAACTTCAAATGCCTCAACTTCTTACACTGTATGGGTTAACAAACTATTTTACTCAACATAATGATGAGCTGGTGGATCTGACCTTTTTAGATGCATGGGTATTAAATTTAAGTACAAACACCCAATACAGTGAAAGTGATAGAAAAGAGATCCAACGCCAAATCACGGAACAATATCTTAATGATTATACAGCTCAATGGCGCGCTGCTATCAGTAACCTTGAAATAAGAGAATTTGAATCACTACAAGATGAAATTAATGCATTAGAACAAATTATTAGTGGTGAACAACCAATACGACGAGCATTACAAGTATTAAAAGATAATACAACATTACCCAAAATAGATAACTCACTGCCCGTTGCTGACCAAAAAGCCTTAATGAATGAATTAAAATACAGATTACTCATACGGTTAGATAAAGAATTTGCACCTCAAACTGAAATTTTAGTCAGTAATAATGGTGAAAACCTGCAAAATCTTAATCAAAAATTAAATGAATTACATCGCTATTTATTAGGCATTTATAATTCACCAGTACCAGGTAAAGCGGCATTAAAAGCAGTGACCTCTCGTCTTGAAGATAATAATCGCGACATTATCTTTGAATTATCTCAATCAGCTAAAACATTGCCTGAACCAATGAATCGTTGGGTTGGTCAATTAGCGGATCAAGCTTGGAATGTTGTACAAAAAGAAGCAATCCGCTATATGGAAATTGAGTGGAATGAAACCGTCGTTAAGCAATATCATACCTACATTATAGGTCGTTATCCGTTTAACGCAGTGGCTACACAAGATGTACCTTTAAGTGAGTTTGAACGTTTTTTTAAACCGAATGGCACATTAGATAGCTTCTATCAGCAAAACCTACGCCTTTTTGTTGAAAATAACCTGATTGAAAACAGCGATGGCCAATCACTTATTCGTCCGGATGTATTAGAACAATTTGAAATTGCAAATCGAATTAGAAAGACATTCTTTAATGCACAAGGCAATTTAGAAGCGCAATTTGCTATTGAAGCGCTATCGCTGACTGGTAATAAGCGCCGTAGTGTTTTAAATCTTGATGGTCAATTACTTGATTATTCCCACGGAAGAAACCATACCGTACATATGGTTTGGCCCAATTCAATGCGTTCAAATGTTGAAAGCAAACTCACTTTAGTGCCTATTTCTGGCGATAAATCACCGCGAGCTATTTTATTTAGCGGTCCTTGGGCACAAATGCGACTAATTAATGGTGGCAGACTTACCAACATAAAACCACACTCTTTCGATGTGAAATTCACTCTTGATGGTGGTGATATGACATATCGGATCACAATCGATGAATCTAATAATCCTTTCTTTGGTGGATTATTTACACGCTTCAAATTACCAGAAACCCTTTATTAACTGATTTCCCCTCATATTTATGAGGGGATAGGATCTTTCATGAATACGCCAAAAGAAAAATTTGTGATAAAAATTGCAGGCTCTCCTTTAGATATCCCTGAATTTATCGCATTAAAAGCGGAATTTAATAAACTCAATCATCCTTCTCAGCCTGAGATCAGTTGGACACTTATTGAGTCTCTCTCATTAACGTTATTTAAAACTCACGGTATCGACTTGCAAAGTGGTATATATTACACACTTGCTCGCCTTCATATTAATGGGTTGAATGGTTTTACTGAAGGGTGTGAATTGCTTGCCAATATTGTGGTGAGTCAATGGGATAACCTTTGGCCTTTCCAATCAAATCATCGATGTGATGTATTAAATTGGTTTAATACCAAAGCGGGTACTTTATTACGGCAATTAACCTTTTCTCCTTCTGATTTACGTTTAATTTATCGTTCAGAAAGAGCTCTACAATTAATTATTGATCAAATTGCTTATACAGATTGGCCGAAATTACCAAAGCTAGAAAATTTACTCTGGTTTTTCCAAAATGTAGCAAAAACATTAGAACAAACAACAAAAAGTACAACACAAAAAAGTAACAATGCTACGGTTAAGATCCCCCCTATTGTCTATATCAGCCCATCTGATGAGATAAAGGAAAATAATGCGTCTAAACCTAATCCCATCACCGAAGTTGTTTTATATGACGATCCTCCTATTGAGAAAAAATCAATAAGTGCAAAAAAAGGGTTTCTTATTGGACTATTCACTAGCAGTGTTATTTTTACTGTTATTGGTGTATCGCTATATTTGCCGATGCAAAAAGAGTTATCTGCTATTACATCTCAACCTGAAGGTGCCATTACACAGTGGTTATATCAACCGAATATTAGTTCATACGCAAATAACCTTATTTTAATGGAAAAACAGTCCCCTCTATTTGCCTTAAGAAAATCAGATCATATGCTGGAGGTGGCTAAAAAGCTTTGGCCTAATAATGCTGATCAGTCTTACGCTACACGACAGTGGCAAAATATCCTCACCACGCGATTAGAAAATACACCGATTGACAGTAGTTGGTCTGATACCAATAAATTAATTCAACAACTTTCTGACAGAATTGTTCAGCAAGAACGTAATCGAGGAAGCTTTACTCTTTCTTATTTAAAAACAGCCATTTATGAAATCCAAAAAAGCCATAATAAATCAATTCCTATTGAGAATAAGCTATATGAGTTTTCACAAGCAATAAATAAAGAACAGGCTATCTCACCTGCTTTAATTAATAATCTTGATACAGACGTTAATGGATTATTAGCACGATATTATTTCCTTCAAAAAGAAGCTGAAGAGTTAGGGTTAAAGCCTTATTCGTATTAAAAATAAAAATCATGACAGATATTATTAAAGGTTAGATATTAGATTAATATGAGCGAAATTAAATATTTAAAAGAAAAGCAACATCTACAAAAACTGGCTAAAATCTACGCGCAAAAAAAACCACATTTAGCAGAAGTCTTAGAGCCAGATGATCCACAAACAAGCTATTTAATGGAAGGATTTGCTTTTCTTTCTGCTCACTTACAAGAAAAAATTGATGATGCCTTTCCTGAAATTACACTTCCTCTATTACAACGTTTAGGCTCTCAAGCAATCAAAGGGATACCCTCAACATCCATTATTCAAATTAGCTGTGAAAAGGAGATTAATTACAGTTATTTTATTCCTAAAAATAGCAGTGCATTAGGTAATAATAACGAGTGTTTTTCAACTTGTCGTGATTTATATATTGAGCCTTATTCTCTTATTGAGAAAAAAGTGACACACCAACCCAATAAAAGTTGTATTTCTTTAACATTTAAATATCTTGGTAATATCGAGAATATACAATCTTGCTCGCTAAATTTATTTCTTAGCCCAATCAAGAATATTGCAGATACCTTGTTACTTGGGTTAACACAGCATTTTGACTATATTGAATTAAAACATGCTGATCAAAGTTATCATGGTGATAATGCAACTTTTTGTTTTAACTCTCAAATTGGTAAAGATTATCCTATTTTTCCACAATCAGAAAACACACCGAAAGCGCCACAACAATTATTAGAGGGGTTGTATCTTCCTCATGTTCACCACTTTATTAACTTAGATATTCCAATGATTATCAAGCAGTTAAATTGGGAAAAAAGCACTCAATTTACAATTAATATCTATTTAAATAAGCAAATTTCGCTAACGAAAGAACAATGTCAAAACTGTTTTTTACTTAACTGCATTCCTACCGTTGATAAAGAGAAAGATCATACAGTTATCATTGATTTTCAAGAGAATAAATCATCTTATTTACTGCCTATTCCAAATAACCATTATCTTTCAAGTTTATCTGAAATCATGCTTTCCCTTGAACCGCATGAAAAGGAACGTGGTATTTATTGTCATTTTTATTCAATTACAGAGCTAACATCTGCGTCTCGTCTATTACCTCAATATCAAAACTCTCTTTTTTATTCATTAACTATCGATAAAGATATTACAGGAAGAACATTCTATACTGTTCATTTTTATGATAACAAAGGTGAAGGACTTATCTCCCCACCTAGTTTGCATTTTTCTTGTACCTATGTTGGTTTTGAAAAATATAAAGATAACCGTATTGGTATATTAAATGCACATAGTGAGAATATACCTGATAATTTATTACTCACAAATATAACACCATTATCAGAATGCTTTCCTCCTATTGTTGATGATAAGTATTATTGGCATTTATTATCACATTATAGTGCTAATGCGTTTATGTTAATGTCTATCTCAACAATTAAAAATATGCTGAGTGATTATTTAATATATGCAGAGCTAGATAAACAGATCACGAGAAAAATAAAACATTCACTAGAAGGGTGTATTGATTTAAAGAGTTATACTTATGATTATATCTTAAAAGGGAAACCACATCGTTGCTTATCTTTAACCTTAACTATTGATACTAATTATTTTGAAAATGAAGGAGATGCATTTATTTTTGTTTCTCATCTTTATCATTTTTTTCCATTCTGTTTATCAGAGAATATGCTATTAGAAATGAAAATTAAATTTAATGATAATGATAATGTAAAATGGTTTTTATCACCCTCTCCATTAAAAGGCTATAAGTCACTCTTATGATTATAAAGGGCTCCTAATGGAGCTTTTTTTTAAATTTCTTTTCTAGTTTAGAATTACTTAATATATCATAAAAATTTTACATTTTTATCGAATAAGATAAAACAGCTACAATAGCCTTATTACATCAATATCATAAAAAATCATTTTTAAAATCAACTTGGTAAGCTAATTAATTGAGAAGTAAGTTAGACAAATGAATACGATTTTATGATAAAAAATAACCCTTTAAAGGATTTAACTTATTTTTACCTATATCTCTCTTAACGCCCCTCATCAAAAAAGGATCTTCATTTCTGAGCAAACGCTAATTAACTCATATTATTCTTAATTAACACTCTTATTTCGTCATCAACAAACAAAAATACTAATAAATACTAATGTAATTTATCTAATTATTTGATTTAGGTAAAACGGTTTAAATCTTTTAATAAGTAAAAATTGATAGTCATCAGCTATCAATAATCTATTTTTGATCGCTTATATCGATCTTTAAGTATTTTTACTGTAATATCACTTAAAAAGAGGAATTAATATGAATTCAGTTAATATTGTTGTAGCTCAGAGAATTAAACAAAAAAGAAAGCAGTTAAAAATAACAGGTGTTGAGATGGGACGCAGACTTGGTATGAGTCAACAACACTATTCACGCTTGGAAAATGGCCATATAAAAATAACCGTCGATCAGCTAATTACCATTGCCCTAATATTAGGAGTTTCTCCTCAAAGTTTATTGCTTCATTCCGAAATAATGTCCCCCATGATAAAAACATGGTCTGAAACAGTTTTATCATCAAGAGATATTGTTGTATCAAAAGATATTGTTATATCAAGAGATAGGAAGCGTCGTAGCCTAAAATAAAAAATATTAATATTATTATACACTATCTAGCCTAATACTTATTAATATACCTTAGTTAAAAGAAAATCATTTTTTCTTATTTTATCAAATTTATATTATTTTAATAAATCAATCGATTGATTTATTGTTAAAATAAATAACCAGTTGTTAACTTTTTTGAAAATTAATATTTAGATAGAACTCGTGCAATATTGGGTAATATTTTGTTGTCTTCTCTTATCAAATAAATAACTATTCTTCTGATAATCAATCATCAACCTCTTCAAGCTTAATATACTCATTATAATAATAAATAATTTCTAATAAAAAACTCATTTTGCAAGGTTAACGAAATTACCCAGTACAACTAAATATAAATATAAACTTAATAATATTAATCAACTCCATATAAATAAGATTATTTCAATACTTCACTTTATTAAAATATATTCTATAATTTTTTACTTACCTATAAATTATAATCACGAAAATCTTAAATTTAATAAAGTGTAACTACTTGAGTATTCCAATTCATTACCATCGTTTTAAATTCGGGATCATTCTCGATTATTCATATTAGTATCATCATAAAATGTCATATTCAATTTTATTTTTTTACCATAAATTTTAATGTAATATAGCTCTAGTAAAGCTTTTTTAACTTATTTTATTGCTATTTTACTCTTTCTAGTTACTAATCAAGCTAACATAATGAAAATTAAATCATTATTATCACTTACCAATAGGAATATATAATGAAATTTTTATATCTAAAATCATTTTTCTTGTTTTACACATTGTATGCATGTAATGCCTATAGCGATGAAAATCTAAATGCGGGTTATGCAAAATTACTTGCTCTTTCATTGACTAATGATATTAACGCATCAAAACTAAACTCAGATGGACTTAGCTATAATAAATATTCTTTACCTTATGAATTCAAAAATCTTTATGTAACAAAAAATTACTTCTTATCTATGAAGTTAAATGGTAACTATCTTAAAATTAAATCCTCACCAACCAATATTGACCCCCTAGGTAACTTGCGTGCTCAGTGGGATATTTTTAGCCTCTCTGCTGCACCAAAAATCATCTATCCAATAAATGAAAAATTTAGATTAGAGAATGAATTAGAATTTGGTTATTCAAATATGAATAATAAATCTTCATTTCATGGTAATGAAAAAATGAAAGAAATATTGCGTGATGAAGGTTTATTAGATTGGAGTATAAATACATTTCATATAACACCAAAATTTGGGCTGAGAAATACGAATAAATTAAATAATAATGATGAGTTTAATATATATGGCCATGTATCATATATGTTTACAAATAGCGTTGGCAACGAAAAAAAACTAAACGTTAATAATAATACAGGGACATGGTCTATTGGTGGTGAATATATTATGACTGATTTAATTAACTTAAATGGTATGAATTTTAATTTAATCTTATCCAATGACATCGGTGGGTTCTATGGGAAAGACTATAGAGAATTATCTTTTGGTTTTATTAACAATACTTCATTAGCATTAGAAACTCCTATTAAATTTTACGATAACCAAGTAAAAATAAAAGCAGGGATTGGCTATCTATCAAGCGACAATGCTCATGGTATCGCTCTCACATTGGGGATCAGGTAGATCTAAGTTCCAATAGATATGAATAGATATCGGAATACTGTAGATCCTGACTAAGGCTGATTTTATAAGGGCTTTATGGATAATGCTTGTCATTAAAATATTTGAAAATAGTACACTCTATCAAAACGTTTTATTACTCTGATATTTATTTATGAAAATAAGTTATTTTCTTTAATTCTGGAAATTAAAATGGAAAGGAACACCCGAGATCGATCAACCAAAACATTATCGGGCGCCCCTAATTACACAACGATCCTAATGAATAAGATCAAAATGGTTATTTATCAAATAGCGTTTAGTTCACTCTGCGCATTCTTCATCAACTCAAAAACAAAGGGTACCGAATGACGCAAAGAAACATTGTATACATCCAAATGCCCAATATTAGGATATTCATATACCTTTACATCTGTTCCTGCGTCCAATACATCCTTTGCAAACTCTTGTTGCCAACAAGTTAATACGTGAATATCCTCTAAACCAATTCCAATCAATATGGGCTTATCAATAAGAAGCTTTCTATAATTTAGGCTTGAAGATTCTTGTTCTAGCAGTTCTTTAAATTTAGGCTTTAAACTATTAACACCATTAAGTTTATTATCCATAATTAACTGACTTAATGGACTAAGACAAAGCGTTTTCGCTTTTTCAACATAGGGAATAGCTTGTTCTTGGAAGTAATCGCCTACTTTTAAGTCTGGGTTTTTATCAGAGGCAGAAAGATATAAGTACATCGCATAAGGTAGTTTTCTATCACCTTCCTCACGGATATCATCGCTAACAAAATTTTCGAGTAAATTGTCACTAAAGTAAGGTGTTCCTGTCATTACTACACCCAATACATTTAACTCTGGCGCATATTCAGGTTGATAACCTATCGATGCAAATGCTGCGTGAGCACCTTGAGAATGACCGATAAAAATAATGTTATTACTCAATGGAAATACTTTAAGGGCCGCTTTTATACTATCTAAAGAACTCCATGCCGTCGCTCTTTCATCCATATAATGATGCAATCCAGATGAACCTAATCCCGGGTAATCAGGAGCAACTATTGCAAATCCAAGTGATAGCCAAGTATTTAAATATTGAGTGACACGGCTATTTTTAGGCGTCAATGAAGGGGCACAAGTCGGAGCAATCCCTACAGTACCATGGTTCCAAACAATTACGGGCCATCCGTTTTCAGGAGCCTGGCTTTTAGGTATGAAAACAGTACCAGTATCTTCACGGATAATCTCACCATGCACACTATCACAAGAAGTATAAGAAACTTTGTATTGCTCAAAGGCCTCACTTAATCCCAAATCTGGCTCCAGCACTTGCCTATGAGTTATGACTCCCGTCTCATTAGAGAGATTTACATTAACTGTGCTATCCGTAGAGAATAAAGAGGCAGATGATGATGTTTTATTACAGTCATTCATATATATTTCCTTATATTATTGATGAATTTCTAATTCCATTTAATGCCATTAAACTTACAATTAACGTGTTAATTCAAGGTAAGCATTTGCTTTTTCACTTAGCCATTGGCTAAATTCAGATAACAAAAAACCCCGCCGAAGCGAGGTCTTGATAAAATCAAATAGTGGGCTAAATGATAAATAGCCCACTATTTAAAGAGAGTAGTCTAATCTTATTCAAAGCGCAACCACTTTACTGTTTATATAAACAGTTATCTCGTATAGAGATGGTAAGCAAGTATACTCACTTGGCGCGGAACCATTTAACAGAACATGCACGTAAAATTGATGACGTTTTAATAAAAACGACACAAATACGTCTCACGATACAAAAATAGTAAATTTGAAATGAATGTAACCAATTGATTTTAAATGGTACGCCCTACAGGATTCGAACCTGTGACCTACGGCTTAGAAGGGCGTTACATACTGATTTCATTGAGTTTTATATAATTTCATGAGATTTCATCCTTCTGATTTATAAGGATTTATATACCTTGCATGATTTCAGCTAGTTTCATATCATTTCTTCGTTACTTGACCCGTTACTTGACCCGCAAAAAACTCGTAAATGGAAATTAGTTATGGCTAGCGTATTACTGACTGATAGTAAAATACGAGGACTGAAACCAAAGAAATCTGCGTATTATACTTGGCAAGCATCAGCGACTAGAGGAACTGGACGTCTTGGTGTAAAAACATATCCATCTGGAAGAAAAGTTTTCGTCTACCGCTACTTCAAAGATGGAAAAGAGAAATTTATATCGCTTGGTGATTACCCTAATTTATCACTAGCAGATGCTGCAGTAAAATCCGTAGCAGCTGCTACTGAATCATCATCCCTTGAGAAAATTAAATATGAACACGCCACAATAAAACAGCTCTTTGATGATTACATTGAAGATCAGAAACGGCAAGGCAAGCGTTCATATGATAAAACTCAAAACAGACTCAATCAGGTTCTAGATAGCAAGCATATTGATGCAACTATGCCTGCAAAAGATGTTACTCCAGATCATATAAAAAGAATACTTTCTGAGTTTATCTCCCGAGGTGCTTTGGCAGGTTCGAACAAAGTAAGAGCAAACCTACATGCGGTATTCAACTTCGGTTTGTTTGCCGACAATGATCCAGCAAAAATAAACGAGCGCGTTATTTATGGATTGGAACGAAATCCTGTCACAGTGGTTCCTAGACAAAAAGGTGCAGATAAAGCGTTAGATAGATTTTTATCATGGGATGAGTTGAAGCTATTATTAGAGCTATTCAATAAACCCACCATCGAATGTCCTATTAACTCAGATTATGCGCGCCTATTTCTATTTTGCGTTTATTCTGCAGGGCAAAGACCATGGGAAATAATAGCTAACACTCGGGATAATTGGGATAAAAAGAACAATACATTAACGGTTCCACCTCACATTTCAAAAACAGGCGATTATCATGTGATCCCTTTGGTTCAGCCTGCTATTGATATTCTTAATATCCAAGAGCTCTTGTATCCAACATCAAATTACCTGTTCCCTGCTGACACCAAAGAAGGGCACCTGTTAACATCTGAATACGCTAAACAATTAAATAAATTTTGTAAGAAGAATGAGTTTGAGAAATTTACACCTAGAGATGTGAGAAGAACATTTAAAACATTGGCTGGAGAGATGGGGATTAGTTCTGAGTTAAGGGATATGGTACAAAACCATAAAAGACCCGGCGTTTCTCAGAAACATTATGACAGGTATGATTATTTAAGAGAAAAACGTGAAACGCTTGATACATGGTGTGAAAAGCTATCGTCGCTAAAAGAAGAATAGGGTTTATGTATCTCCCCCTAGCTCCTTATTGTAGGATAGATGTAACCCACAACAAGGAACACTAAAAATGAGAATGACTCTATATACCTGTCACTGTCATAGAAATCAGTTATCATTATTGATCCCTACAAATAAAAGCACAAAAAATGAGCATTTTAGTGCGAAGTAACGTACACTGAATCACGATATCCCTATGATGGGTGAAAGATATGAAAGCTTTTAACGTGATAAGAATGTTTCAAGACACACCAGTACAAGTTACCTGCCCAAGTTGTTCTTACGTTGCAAAATAAAATAAACACAAGCTTAAGAAGAACCTAATCTTATTAGGTCCTAATTGTGGCTACATGTTTTATTTCAATAAAATATAAACACAACTCAATATACCAGTTGTTGCCGTAGAAATTGAACGACAACAACCAGCACATTTATGAATGTATTTTAATAAAGGGTTAGTGTTTTATAATGAAAAAAATAAGAAGTTGCTACACGGAAATTCTGCACCATATCTGAAAGAGCTAAGCAATTTGATTTATATTAAAACTCAAGTTTTGACTAATAACCTTCTCATATACATATCATCAATCATTGATATAACACATTGAACGACAATAACAAGATCGATTTTAACGATCAGTTTACCAATCATCAATAGATTAAAACTATCAAAACCAACGCCATCGATCGAAAAAACCATCTTTACTTAAGTGATATTTGAAATAATAATAACTTAAATTATTTATTTTTATATTTGCCACATCACCATTAAAAAATTTAATATCTTTATTATTTATATATTCTACAAATATAAACCTCACTATAAACTCTATTTAATAGGATTATATATATTATTATTCAATAATACTTTTCATTTTTTTGAAAAACAAAAAATAACTTAACTTTAATTTAATTTAAAATAGGAATCTTAAATATATGAAAAGAAAAGTTATAGCACTAGCTACTATTCTTTCTGCTGCATTTGCTGGCTCATCTATGGCGTATGACGGAACAATTACATTTACAGGTAAAGTTGTTGATCAAACATGTTCTGTTGATACCCAATCAAAAAATTTAGCTGTTATTTTGCCGACTGTTTCAGTCGCAACATTAAATAATGTAGCAACAACAGCAGGCTTAACTCCATTTACAATTAAGTTAACTGGTTGTTCCACAGATAAAGATGGTGCTAAAAACGTTAAAGTATATTTTGAACCATCCGCTGATACTGATTTAACTACACATAATTTAAAAAATACAGCAACAGGAACTAAAGCGAATAATGTTCAAGTTCAATTACTTAACTCAGATGCAGCAACAACAATCCAGTTAGGTACTGATTCTGCAACACAAGATGTCCATCCAGTACAAATCGACAATGCTAATGTAAACCTTCCATATTTTGCTCAATATTACGCAACCGGACAATCTACCGCTGGAGATGTAAAAGCAACCGTTCATTACACCATTGCCTATGAGTAAGGTTTATTGGATTGCTTTTATTTTACGGGGCAGAAAAAACTGCCCCATTTCCTTCTAGAGGTATTATGTTAAAGTTCATTCTTATTTTCTTGACTCTGTTTGTATCCACAGTGGCTCAAGCCAGTGTGGTTATTATGGGGACCCGCGTTGTTTATCCCGCAACGCAAAAAAGCATTAATGTTCAATTAAATAATAACGATGAATCCCCCGCATTAATTCAGTCTTGGTTAGATACCGGAAACGCAGCTGCAGCACCAGATTCAATTCACGTTCCTTTTATCATTACTCCTCCCATATTTCGTATGGAGCCAAAATCAGGGCAAACCATCCGGATTGTCTATACCGGTGAATCATTACCACAAGATAGAGAGTCTCTTTTCTATTTAAATGTCTTAGACATTCCGGCAAAACCTAAATTGGAAGAAAATTCGGAAAACTCAGAGGGAAATAACAATTACTTACAATTAGCCGTTCGTAGTCGCATTAAGTTTTTCTTTCGCCCTGATAATCTCAACGTAACGCCTGATGATGCTTACCAAAAAGTGACTTGGCATCAGGAAGGAGCACTACGCATTAAAGCGATTAACCCAACACCTTATTACATCACTTACAACAAAATCTCAGTGGGTCAGGATAAACAGCTAACGCCTGTTGAACAAAGTGGGATGATAGCTCCTTTTTCTTCAAAAATATTTTCACTTAAAGAGAAGCCAATATTAACAAATAAAGTCACTTGGGTTGTTGTTAATGATTATGGTGGATACCAACAAGGTGAATCTACTTTGGAATAAGGTAATATAATGAATTTTAATAACCAATTACACCTCATTTCCTATCGTTATTCTCTTCCGTTTTGTGTCGCTTTAGGGATTGGGGTGATAACAACTTCTTCATTCGCTGCTGAAGAAGCTGAATTTGATCCTAGCTTTTTGCATTCAGTACAAGGAAAGAATGCGATTGATATACGTCGCTTTAATTATGGCAACCCTATTCCTGAGGGCAAGTATTACGCTGATATCTATCTCAATAATAAATGGAAAGGAAAAGCTAATGTACAGTATTTATATACTGACAATGCGAATACGTCGACGTTATGTCTAACGCCGGAATTACTTTCATTAATTGATGTCGTCAAAGGCACTGTTCCTGAAAACAGTTATAAAGCCACTTGTTATCCCGCCTCAGAAGGACTCCCCTCAGCAAAATTTCATTTTGATTTATCCACTTTAAAGCTGAATATAGAAATTCCTCAGGCACAAGTGAATACTCGACCTCGAGGATATATTGCCCCTGCACAGTGGCAAAGTGGAGTCCCTGCCGCATTTGTCAACTATGATGTTAACTATTATCAATACAATACTCCGGATATAAATAATGAGCAGACTTACCTTGGGTTAAAAGCGGGACTCAATTTATGGGGATGGGCTTTTCGTCACCGTGGTGGTGAAAGCTGGAATAATGGTCATTCTACCGGATATCAGAATATCGAAACAAATGTGACGCATGATATTGCTCGGTTACGGGCACAATTCACATTAGGTGATTTTTATACGAATGGCGAGTTAATGGATAGCCTTAGCTTACGGGGAATTCGATTAGCATCGGATGAACGAATGTTACCCAACTCTTTACGTGGCTACGCTCCGATCGTGCGAGGCATTGCTAATAGTAATGCTAAAGTTACGATTTATCAAAATGCTAACATCCTTTATGAAACAACTGTGCCTGCTGGCCCCTTTGTCATTAATGATTTGTATCCCAGTGGATATGCTGGCGACCTTCTTGTGCAAATAACCGAATCTAATGGACAAACAAGAACATTTACGGTTCCTTTTGCTTCTGTTGCCCAACTTATTCGTCCCGGATTTAGCCGTTGGCAAATGTCAGTGGGACGCTATCGTTATGCAAATGAGACATATCATGATTTAATTGCACAAGGCACATATCAATATGGTTTGACAAATGATATCACTTTAAATAGTGGACTGACCACAAGCTCAAAATATACCGCAGGATTGGCTGGTGTTGCTTTTAACACGCCGATTGGGGCAATTGCATCTGACATTACATTGTCCAGAACAACATTTAATCACTCTAACGTAACGCGTAAAGGCTACAGTTTACATACTAGCTATAGCGTCAATATTCCGACCACGAGTACAAATATCACGTTAGCAGCCTATCGTTATTCATCTAAAGATTTTTACCATTTGAAAGATGCGCTATTGGCTAATCACAGTGAATTTATTGATGATGTTTCCATAAAAAGTGCCGCATTTTATCGCCCTAAAAATCAATTCCAAGTTTCAATTAATCAAGAATTAGGTGAAAAATGGGGAAATATATTTTTAACTGGTACCACTTATAATTACTGGGAGCATAAAGGAAGTCGTAATGAGTATCAGATGGGATATAGCCATTTTTGGAAAAAACTTGGTTATCAGATTGGCTTTTCTCAATCACGAGATAATGAGCAACAACGCCGAGATGACAGATTTTATGTGAACTTTACGCTTCCTTTGGGAGAGCGTGTTCAAAGCCCCATTTTTTCTACTGTCTTAAATTATAATAAAGGCGAGAAAAACAGCATTCAAACATCCATCAGCGGTATCGCTGGGGAAGATAATCAATTCTCTTATGGTATTTCAGGTAATAGTCAGGAAAGTGGACCTTCCGGCTATGCGATGAATGGAGGCTATCGTTCACCTTATGTAAATGTAACCGCAACCGTCGGGCAAGATACTCAACATAATCGTCAAATGTCATTGGGGGCGTCGGGGGCGGTTGTTGCACACCCTTATGGAGTGACATTGAGTAATGATTTAAGTGATACTTTTACCATTATCCATGCAAAAGGAGCACAAGGTGCGGTTATTAATAATGCACCAGGTAGCCGATTAGATTTTTGGGGTAATGGTATTGTGCCTTATGTCACACCCTATGAAAAAAATCAAATTAGTATCGACCCCGCTAATTTAGATTTAAATGTTGAATTATCAGCAACAGAACAAGAAATTATTCCTCGTGCTAATAGTGCCACGTTAGTGACATTTAATACTCAAACAGGGAGAAGCCTGCTGTTTGATATTCGTATGCCAGATGGCAGTACTCCTCCAATGGCTTCCGAGGTTTTGGATGATCATGAACAGTTAGTCGGATATGTTGCTCAAGCTGGGCGCTTATTTACCCGAGGTCTTCCCAAACAAGGTCAACTTGATGTGATATGGGGACCAAATCATGACGATAAATGCTCATTTACATATCATGCGACACACAATGAAACTGACATGCGGCCTCAAATCATTCCTGTTCAGTGTATACCGCACTCTAATTAGGAACAAAACATGAAAAGAATATTTGTTATATTATTTCTTTTAAATCTATTCCCTAGTCTGGCTGTTGCTGGTGCAGATGACTACGTACCGTCTCCAATAACAATCAACACATCTACCCACCCTGTTGTTGTTATAGGCCCTGCCGATGCCCATACTTACCCTCGGGTGATAGGAGAACTCAGCGGAACAAGCAATCAATATATATTTAACGGTGGTAGTTTAATAGCGTTAATGCGTGGAAAATTTACTCCCACATTACCTAAAATAGGCAAGATTACATATAGCTTTCGCCAAGGGAAAAACACTCAATCTTCCGATTTCGATATATTTGATATTGGAGTCCCGGGGCTAGGTATTATTATTGGTATGGCAGGCTATTGGCCTGCAACGCCTTTGGTTCCCATAAACAGCTCAAGTATATATATTGATCCTGTTGCCGCCAATACAAATCCAAATGCTTATAATGGTGCAACTGGAAGTTTTGGTGCTCGTTTATATGTTGCTTTTGTCGCAACAGGACGATTACCTAATGGGTATGTAACGATACCAACCAAACAACTGGGCCATATTTTATTGGAATCTAATCGGGCAAGTTTGAATAATAAAAGATTAACAGCTCCTGTTATGTTAAATGGAGGGCGCATCCAAGTGCAAAGCCAAACATGCTCGATGAATCAAAAGAATTATGTTGTTCCATTAAATACTGTCTATCAATCCCAGTTCACGTCTTTGTATAAAGAAGTGCAAGGAGGGGAAGTTAATATACAACTTCAATGCCAAGACGGTATTGATGTTTATGCTACATTAAATGATGCGACCCAACATGGGAATCGTTCTGATATATTAACATTAGCAACGGATTCTACGGCAAAAGGCGTTGGGCTAAGATTATATAAAAATAATGAAGTAACTGCGATTAGTTATGGTTCAGACACTCCTAACAAAGGAAATCAAAATCAATGGCATTTTTCAAATTATAGAGGAGAGATAAATCCACGTATAAAATTAAAAGCTAATTATATAAAAACAGAAAATACTATTACGCCAGGAAGTGTAAAAGCAGTAGCAACGATTACTTTTTCATATCAATAAAAATTAATTGAGTTTTATAAGTAGAGTAAAATGCTTTTATAACAAATGCTTTTTACTCTGTTAAACTTAAAAATCTGTTTATTGTTGGAGAATGAAGTTCATGAGTACAATTAATTCCATTATTGCTTATAGAATAAAGCAAAAAAGAAAAGAATTAGGGATGACAGGGAGGGAAATAGCCCATTCATTGGAAATAAGTCAACAGCACTATTCACGTATAGAGAATGGACATACCAAAATAACAGTAGAACATTTATTCTCTATCGCGTTTATTTTAGGTGTCAAACCTAAAGAACTATTGCCTAATTATAAATTTTCAAATGAAAAAGAAATGATTAAAGCAAAACAATCATTATCAGCAGAAAGCATTATGCCAATAAAGAAAAGCGACATGTATCCCACATAAATATAGACAGGTATTCATTTTATTAAAAATAATGTGAACCATTAAGGACATAAAAGGGAATACGTTGCTCTACATGATGTTGCCGATGAGCATCACGTATTCGTTCGCTCACAAAAATCTGTTTTCCCCGAAAACGTATCCCCGTATTGCGCTTGGCCCAATCAATAGGGTCATCCTGATAAGACGCATTCACAAACTGACTTGTTGCACAGACTAAAGGCAAGCTATATGGAGTCTCTACACTCCCCTCCCGTAATAACAATTCCATTGATTTTCCTCGGGTAAAAGGCAAATAGTCCGTATTAAAGACCAGTGTTCCATCTTCACTGTACAGTGATAAACCCCAACGTCTCTTCGGGGTCAAAACCATTCCTGAAACGAAAACACACACATAAATGTCTGTTTGGGCTGAACTGTATAATTGCTTTTTATGCGCTAAATAGCTCACTTCCGCTTGAGGGTTGGTGGCATGATAAAACACAACACACTTATCTAAATGCGGTAATGTTGTTGGCAAAGACCAATAGCGCCCGCCTTCAAGGTGGATTTTTTGTCGAAACACACAATAAGTCATTTGTGTATTACGTGTAATCGCACTTCGAAATCCCTGAAAGGCGCCATACCACTCCACACCATACGTTGGTTTTGTACTATCCGGTAACGGGATACCATAAATATCGACCACCATATTGGCTCTTTTGGCCATCTGTGGGTCTTGAACCTGAACATTGTCATAAACATACTCATAACGTAATACAGGCCCTTCCATTCGGATATGCGTTATTCCCTGAAAATACGCATAATCATTCACCGCCATATACACAGAAGCCACTCTCGGGATGGCGAACGCCTCATACCCCATGGCTTCATGAATGACTTTGCTCCGTGTTTTTTTCGGTTGTCGATAATGGGGCCAATCTTCTGGCCCTATCTGATAAGAGGTTAAATAACAGAGAATTTGCGTATCACGCGTTAAACGGTAAGGTTTACCGCCTTCAACAGGAAAAATTTCAAGACCATACATAAATCAACTCCCTAGATAACCGATTTTCATCACAAGGCGTTTTTTCTCATCTTTGACGACCAATTGATTATTGGTGATATTTAATGCCCCATTACCACCCGTAAAGCGGAAAATATTGTTTTTTGCATCCAATAAAAAGCCATTCCCTTTATCAAATCCCGATGATTTAAAATAATTGAGTACTACTAGTTTCTGTATCCACGCTTTATCCATTAAGGCTTCATGAATAACCACCTGTCCATTCTTCACGACAAACGGTGTCACCACTTTGCCGTTTAATGACGATATCACCGCAAAGTTTTGGGCATTAACCAGAAATTGGCTATTTCCTTGCGCATTAAATCCTAAGCCAATGCCGGTAATGACTTTATTCCCTTTGCTATCCTGCTGGACTTTCATTGTCCATGATGCGGAGATTTTGCCATTTATGTCTGTGACCACTTTCGAGGTTTGCTCTATTTTGGCTGAACTTGTACCCACTTGGCTTTCTAGGCGAGTGACTTGCTGAGCGGTAGCCGTCATTTTTCCATCGATATTCGACACCCGCGTATTTAACGCATTTACCGCACTGCTATCAGCTTTCCCTTTCAAATTTGAATTGAGCGTTGAAATCTCTTGCGTTTGCGCTTGCTGTTTCGAGGTGAGTGTTTCTAGTGATTTATTAATTGCGGAAACATTCCCATTCATCCGTGTTTCCAGTGATTGTCTGGCTTTGGTTTCCGCTTGGTCACCTGTAACTCGCGCTTGCTTCTCAGCGGAGATAAGTCCTGCGGTGACTTTCGATAAATCATTGCCTGTATAATCACCACGAAGTTGTGTAGCTAAGAATTGGCGTTGTTGAGCCTCCGCTTTATCAGCTTCAGCGCGAGCTTGTTGCTCTTGGTTAATTACTGCTCCTCGTGCAACTTGCTCCGCTAAAATCGCATCATGGTTCGCTTTCACTTGCGTATTTAACTCAACAACGGCTGATTGGTCAGCTTTGCTATTTATCTCACCCAATAAGTCTTGTGCGAGTTGGTCTCGGCTGATTTGCCCCGCTAATTCTTCAAGAATTAAATCGGTTTGAGCTGAGCAAACACCAGAAGCCTCCACAAACGGCGATTTGCCATAGCTGTTGATTGTTCGAACATAAAAATAATACGTATGTCCTGCTTTTAAATTCTCTTGCGTCCAGAAATTCCCTTGGCCAACTTTATTTGTTTTGGTGATCACTTCATTTTCAGAAAGATTAGTGAGTTTTTCCTCACTAAACCAAAACTCAAAGGTATAACCAAAGACAGCGCCATCGCCTTGTTTCGGTGCAATGGTCAGATTAAATAAGCCAGAGGTGACATCAATGTGCTCAGGAGGTGGTGGTGCTTGAATAGCAAAATCACTAATAGCGGGTGCCGACATTGCGCCAGCCACATTTGTTGCTCTAACTTCAACACGATAAGTTCCTCGCGCTAATCCGTTAATATCAACACGCTCAGCCGGCACTTGAATAGATTGAATCACTTTACCATTTTGAAGGATATTAACCGTATTATAACGCACATCATACGCCACATTCTGCCAAGAAAGTGTACCTTGTACGATGTCACTGACGGCAAGTGGAACAAAGGTAAGATTAATAGGGGAAGCAACACCACCAGTGGGTAAACTCACAAATGGTGGACGCTCAAACGGTTTGCCAATCACATCTTCATATAAATAGGCACCATCCTCTTCCAACGTTAAAGCCACACCCTCTAAAGCATGAAATGCCCATTCGGCAATACGAAATTCAAGCCCACTAATCCCCAAAGCGGGTAATTCTAAAAGCACAACTTCCCCCGGACGATAAGCATAGCCGTCTAAGTTCATCGTGAGTTGAACCCGTCTTCCTGCTTTCTTTTTACGGAGATATTGGCGAGCTAATCGTTGGGCTTGATAAGGGCTGGTGACAAAACGATAGTCGATATTCTCCCGAATTTCTAAGCCATCCTCTTTCACCCATTCGTCTACAATCACAGGCGTGAAATCCGTTTTTGTGTATAACTGTTCAGCATCAATAAACGTGCCATACACCGCATTGGTCGCGTCTTTTAAACCTGTTTCAGGGGTACACGTGACAGTGCCAATCAATTGTGATTCGGTGATAGTTTTTATTGCCGGCCCATAATAAGCACCGATTTGAATACCGTGTTTTCCTGCGGTGAATGTCGGTTCCGCGTTGATGCATTTGTGCATCGCTTCCAAGACACTCGATGGACTCTCATTTAAGTCATAGGCACCATTAAGGGTATATCGCGACTCAAATCCACCTTCTGGTAGACTCACTTTTTCATCACATAAATCGGCCGCCTGTTTAAAGCTGTCAAAATCAATATCTGTATCAGGTACTTTTAAATAATGGCGGTAATAATCCAAAATGACTAAAGCCCCATTATTACTCCACTCGGTTTGCCCAGTGCGAGGATCAAACAGATGTTTTCCCCAAACTTCACATTTCACATTGGGTAATCCATAAGGGAATTTTTCTTGGTCAAACGTGAGTGTCACACGTAACCACGCCAGACCTCGACCAATCATATCCTCTTTCCATGACGGGCAATTTTT
>NZ_JAABNH010000014.1:0-6175 GCF_009915985.1 Proteus sp. G2626
CAACGTGGCCGATAGTACCAACGTTAACGTGCGGTTTTGAACGTTCAAATTTTTCTTTAGACATTTAAATTGTCCCTCTAAGACACGGAATCGGTGGTTACACCACATCAACCAAGCAGTAAGTAAATTAGCGATTAGCTATTGCTTGTTAAGATTTTAATCAGGAAGGCAAGAACATGAAGGAGTGGTGCTGATAGGCAGATTCGAACTGCCGACCTCACCCTTACCAAGGGTGCGCTCTACCAACTGAGCTATATCAGCACATCTGGAGCGGGCAGCGGGAATCGAACCCGCATCATCAGCTTGGAAGGCTGAGGTAATAGCCATTATACGATGCCCGCAGAACTCGGCTACCTGACTTAAAATCAGCTTTGTATTCTACTTAAGTGTTTACTGTTTGAAAACACTTAAATAAGGAATTAATGGTGGTGGGAGAAGGATTCGAACCTTCGAAGTCTGTGACGGCAGATTTACAGTCTGCTCCCTTTGGCCGCTTGGGTATCCCACCAACTAAATTTTAATGGTGCCGGCACCAAGAGTCGAACTCGGGACCTACTGATTACAAGTCAGTTGCTCTACCAACTGAGCTATGCCGGCTAAGTGGTGCGCATTCTAGGAGGACTTTCATCATGATGCAACAAAAAAATTGCGATATTTGTTCTTTTGCTTAGATTTTGTTCACTTTTGATTGAATTGTTGATTTTTTAGGAAAAAAACGACCAAAATGACAACAACAATTCAAGATAAATTTTAATGCTAACTTTATCTTTTAAGTTCTAAATTTATTGTGTTCAATAAATTTTTAGAAAAAAATGAGTGACACACACACTAGTCTACGCCAAAAAATGATTTTCATGCCTATTTTTTATACTTTTTTTATAAATTTATTCAGTTCGTGTCAAAAAAAGTAGAAAAATTTTAAAAAATATCTACGCCAATGAAGCATGACTCGTTATGATGCTGTTTATTTTTTATCGGATACGGGTGTTTTAAACAGCCTGTCCAACCTGCGAAGACTAGGCTGATGTTGGCTTATGAATAACAAAGAACGCTTTATAACCCCTTATTTAGAATTTGACAGAAAGCACTGGGCAACATTAAGAGATTCTGTTCCTTTAACGCTGACAGAGAAAGAAATTATCGACTTAAAAGGGATTAACGAAGAAATTTCTATTGAGGATGTTATTGAAATTTATCTTCCTCTTTCAAGGTTGCTCAATTTTTACATTAGCTCTAACTTACGCCGTCAAGCTGTCTTAGAACAATTTCTTGGCACAAAAAGTGCTAAAATTCCATATATTATTGGTATAGCAGGTAGTGTCGCTGTGGGCAAAAGTACGACAGCCCGCTTACTACAAGCACTTTTAACGCGTTGGCCAGAGCATCGTAAAGTTGATTTAATTACTACAGATGGTTTTCTTTTACCTAATGCAGAACTAAAAAGACGTGACATAATGAAGAAAAAAGGATTTCCTGAATCCTACGATATGCATAGCCTCGTCTCCTTTGTTTCTGATATTAAATCAGGGAAGAAACGAGTCACTGCGCCTGTTTACTCTCATTTAGTTTATGACATTATTCCAGATAAAAAACAGGTCATTGAACAACCTGACATTTTAATCCTTGAAGGATTAAACGTCTTACAAAGCAATCAAGATTATCCTCATGATCCACATAATGTTTTCGTATCTGATTATGTTGATTTTTCTATTTATGTTGATGCTGAAGAAGAATTACTAAAACACTGGTATATCAGTCGTTTTTTAAAGTTTAGAGAAGGTGCGTTTACCGATCCAGAGTCTTATTTTAATAATTACTCTAAGTTAAGCAGAGAAGAATCTATAAAAATAGCCTCGTCTATTTGGCAAGAAATTAACGGATTAAATTTAAAACAAAATATTTTGCCAACAAGAGAAAGAGCGAGTTTGATCTTAACCAAAGGTGATAATCATACAATTAGCAATGTTAGATTGCGTAAATAAAACTAAACAATTATTTGTAAATATTATTAACTCTAGATAGAGTAAATAATGCAAATAAACAAAAGCTTTCCGACTAGAGAAAGCTTTTTCCATTTAAGCTGTTCGACGCCATTTAAAGCATTAAGGTGCACTTCTTAGCGAAATCTCACCACCTATATAAGGTGTAATACTTCCATTTTGTTCTAAAAGTAAAGCGCCTTGATCATTGATACCTTTGGCAACACCAAAGATTTCTTTTTCACCAATAATGAGTTTTACTCTCCTATCCATAAAATTATCTAAACTTTTCCAACGTTCGATAAAAACAGATAAGCCTTGTTTTTCAAACTGAACAAATGCATCCCTTAATGCATTGGTAATTTCACAAGCAAGTTCATTTCTATCAATTTTGATCCCAACTTGCTCTAAATTAATCCATTGCTGGTTAATTGCTTCATTTTGATTTTTGCTCATCGCAATATTGATCCCAATACCCGTTATAATATGAGCAACATCACCTGTCTTTCCTGTTAACTCAACTAGGATACCTGAGAGCTTTTTATCATTTAAATAGAGGTCATTTGGCCATTTAACTTTAACACCTTCTGCGCCAAGTTTTTGTAATACTTCAGCCATGATAACACCCACAACTAAACTTAAACCTATTGCAGCTGCGGGCCCCTGTTCAAGTTTCCAGTACATGCTCAAATATAAATTTCTACCAAAAGGAGAGATCCACTTACGCCCTCTTCGCCCTCGTCCCGCAGACTGATATTCAGCAATACAAACATCTCCCGATGTTAATTCACTAATACGTTGCATTAGATATTGATTTGTAGAATCAATAACAGGAATAACGTTCGCAGGGTTACCTTTAATATTCTGATTCACAATATCCGCATTCAATAAGTTCATTGGTGCATCTAATTGGTATCCTTTCCCTACAACTGTCTGAACATCAATGCCCCAACTACGTAATGTTTGAATGTGCTTATTAATGCCTGCACGACTCATTCCTAAGCTTTCACCTAATTGCTCTCCTGAATGGATATTTCCATCAGCAAGGAGCGCAATTAATAATAAAGGAGTTGGTGTTTCTTTCATGAAATAGCGTCCACCGCATTGATTTCGCCATGTTGACCAATAAAACGAACTTCAGGCTCTAATTGTACACCGAAGCGTTCTAGAACTTTTTGGCGTATATATGCAGCTAAATTAACAATGTCTTTTCCTGTAGCTAGACCGTCTTTGTTGATGAGAACAAGTGCTTGCTTCATATGAACAGCAGCACCACCAATCTGATGACCTTTAAGACCACATTGATCAATCAGCCAACCTGCTGCAAGTTTTACACCATCTTGTTGAACATATTGAGGGCAGAAGGGGTATTCTGTTTTTAAGTGCTGTGCAATACGAGTACCAACTATTGGATTCTTGAAAAAACTACCTGCATTACCTGTTATGGCAGGATCGGGAAGTTTACTTGTTCTCATCGAGCATACAGACCTAAATACATCTTTCGGCGTTACCGTTTCTAATGGTAATTTTGATAAATCGCCATATGTTAGAATAGGCTCCCATTTTTTACTAAGTTGCAAGCCAACAGCAATAATAGCAAAGCCTTGCTGGTAATGATGTTTGAAAATACTATCACGATAACCAAACTGACACTCTTTGTTAGTTAATCGATGAACGTAGCCTGTGCTTAACTCAACAATATCAACATAAGCACAAACATCTTTTAATTCTTTGCCATAAGCGCCGATATTTTGTATTGGCGCAGAACCCACATTTCCGGGTATCAGCGCCAAATTTTCTAACCCATAGATATTCTTTTCTAACAGAATTTCAATAAGCCCATGCCAATTTTCACCCGCACCAACATGAACAGACCAATATTGTTCATTTTCCGTAATTTCAATACCAGCAATACAGTTACGGATAACAATACCATTAAAATCTTCAGTAAATAATACGTTGCTACCACCACCTAGAATAAGGGCGGGCAATTTCTGCTCATGAGCATTTTGCCAATATGTACAAAGCTCATCTTTATTATTTGCAGTTTCTATTTGGTGAGCTTTTGCTCTCAAACCAAATGTATTAAATGCTTGCAATGAAACCGATTCTTTCATGAAAGTCTACCTCATTTAGCTGATATCTTAGTTTAACAGCCAAGTATCGTCGAGGATAGCAAAGTGATAATTGATTAGAGGCGAGAAAATATATTGATATTTAAAGTGGCTTTAAACGCAAAAAAGCCAACCCAGTGGGTTGGCTTTCTCGTCTTATTTAATGCCTGGCAGTTCCCTACTCTCACATGGGGAGACCCCACACTACCATCGGCGCTACAACGTTTCACTTCTGAGTTCGGCATGGGATCAGGTGGGACCGCTGCGCTATGGCCACCAAGCAAATTCGGTTTTATTACCCGCTTCTTTCCTTTCGGTCAGTCGCCAGTAATATCAATCTTAAACAAGCCTACTTTATCTACTCTTCGTCTCTCAGACAAAACACCTTCGGTGTTGTCAGGTTAAGCCTCACGGTTCATTAGTACTGGTTAGCTCAACGTATCGCTACGCTTACACACCCAGCCTATCAACGTCTTAGTCTTAAACGTTCCTTTAGGTCACTCAAGGTGACAGGGAAGACTCATCTCGAGGCAAGTTTCCCGCTTAGATGCTTTCAGCGGTTATCTCTTCCGCACTTAGCTACCGGGCAATGCCATTGGCATGACAACCCGAACACCAGTGGTGCGTTCACTCCGGTCCTCTCGTACTAGGAGCAACCCCTCTCAATCTTCCAACGCCCACGGCAGATAGGGACCGAACTGTCTCACGACGTTCTAAACCCAGCTCGCGTACCACTTTAAATGGCGAACAGCCATACCCTTGGGACCTACTTCAGCCCCAGGATGTGATGAGCCGACATCGAGGTGCCAAACACCGCCGTCGATATGAACTCTTGGGCGGTATCAGCCTGTTATCCCCGGAGTACCTTTTATCCGTTGAGCGATGGCCCTTCCATTCAGAACCACCGGATCACTAAGACCTACTTTCGTACCTGCTCGAGCCGTCACTCTCACAGTCAAGCTGGCTTATGCCTTTGCACTAACCGCATGATGTCCGACCATGCTTAGCCAACCTTCGTGCTCCTCCGTTACTCTTTAGGAGGAGACCGCCCCAGTCAAACTACCCACCAGACACGGTCCCCGATCCAGATTATGGACCTAGGTTAGAACATCAAACGTTAAAGGGTGGTATTTCAAGGTTGACTCCATGCAGACTGGCGTCCACACTTCATAGTCTCCCACCTATCCTACACATCAAGGCTCAATGTTCAGTGTCAAGCTATAGTAAAGGTTCACGGGGTCTTTCCGTCTTGCCGCGGGTACACTGCATCTTCACAGCGAGTTCAATTTCACTGAGTCTCGGGTGGAGACAGCCTGGCCATCATTACGCCATTCGTGCAGGTCGGAACTTACCCGACAAGGAATTTCGCTACCTTAGGACCGTTATAGTTACGGCCGCCGTTTACTGGGGCTTCGATCAAGAGCTTCTCCCTAAGGATAACCCCATCAATTAACCTTCCAGCACCGGGCAGGCGTCACACCGTATACGTCCACTTTCGTGTTTGCACAGTGCTGTGTTTTTAATAAACAGTTGCAGCCAGCTGGTATCTTCGACTGGCTTCGGCTCCGTCCGCAAGGGACTTCACTTACCGCCAGCGTGCCTTCTCCCGAAGTTACGGCACCATTTTGCCTAGTTCCTTCACCCGAGTTCTCTCAAGCGCCTGAGTATTCTCTACCTGACCACCTGTGTCGGTTTGGGGTACGATTGTTGGTAACCTGAAGCTTAGAGGCTTTTCCTGGAAGCAGGGCATCAATTGCTTCACCACCTTAGTGGCTCGTCATCACACCTCAGCATTAAGTGACCGGATTTGCCTAATCACTCTGCCTACATGCTTGAACCGGGACGACCGTCGCCCGGACAACCTAGCCTTCTCCGTTCCCCCATCGCAGTTACCACCAGTACGGGAATATTAACCCGTTTCCCATCGACTACGCTTTTCAGCCTCGCCTTAGGGGTCGACTCACCCTGCCCCGATTAACGTTGGACAGGAACCCTTGGTCTTCCGGCGTGCGGGTTTTTCACCCGCATTATCGTTACTTATGTCAGCATTCGCACTTCTGATACCTCCAGCATACCTCACAG
>NZ_JAABNH010000015.1:0-3815 GCF_009915985.1 Proteus sp. G2626
TGTCACACGTAACCACGCCAGACCTCGACCAATCATATCCTCTTTCCATGACGGGCAATTTTTTAGCATAAAGGGATCGACATCTTCTCTGCTATTATGTAACTCCACTTCAACAACAGGTGCCGTGATTTTTAAACTCCTCAACCAAAGGTGTTTAACTTCATGAACGGTATATTCACCAAACGTCTCAATTAAATCGTCCCCTAACCAAATCTTCCCGATTTTTTCTATGGGGTGCCCTGCCAACGCTAATGCCAGTGTGATTTTTTCGTTTTCATCTTGTTCACCCGCCTCTTCTTCGGCAAAGAAAAGCAAACCCGATATCACTGTTTTTCCGACGATCACGGTTTCAGGCGCAGACGATGAACGTAACATCTGTTTGCGTTCACCCGTATCTCGATAATTCATGGAAGGTAGTTTAGGCTTAAAGATAAGCGAACCCGCGACTTGAACCGCAACGCCTGCTGCCATCAGTGCCATGCCCATCGCCGAAGTCACGCCTCCGGTAAATAGCCCCGCAATCATTAAGCCCGCACCCACGACTTTTGAAATTAATCCACCACTTCCCCCCATTATTCCACTCTCCACGCTTTGATTGGGTTAATCTGCACTGGCTTCACGCCTTGTGGAGTTACGCCCCAATAATGCCCCGCCCAGGCCACTGCTAGACTGTCACCGTCCTCACCTTTAAACAGTACGAGGTCACCACGCTGAACACGCTCAATCTCAATGGATTTGAAATAGCGTGATACAGCTTTCTCTAAGGAGCCAAATTTGGATTTGATAAGATTGAAAGCTTCAGCTTTAGTTTTATAGTGATTGAGATAAGGCTTTATTGGCGAGAAACCACATTGTGCGTCAATACATTCCGAGGCAAAAATACAACAATCAAATTCACCCCATGAAAAAGGGCGATTCATGGCCGCCCTGATGGTTTCAGGTAATTTAAATGTCCAGTTGGGTTGTTTCATTATCAAAATGCCTAAAAACAAAAAAGCCGGCATAATGCCGACTTTTATATTCTCTGTTTATCTTTTAACTAAAAACGATAGCCAAGACCAAGCATCCATGTGCCCACTTTAAAAGCATCTAATTTAGTGTATTCGTAAGAAGCATCAATCGCGATATTGGGATATGGGTTAAATTGAAGACCCGCACCATAAGCGAATGCGGATTTACTTTGTTGATTTTCTTTCCCATTATAGGAAAAATTATTCAATGCCACTTCCATTTGTCCATGAGCTACCCCAACTAATCCATAAGCACTTATATAATCGTTAAAACGATAAACAGGTCCCGCAGCCAACGAGTAATAATCTAAATCAATACTCCCAATCTTTCGAGAGTTCCAGTGATAATCATACCCTTGATGCGTATAAACAAAGGAGCCAATCATTCCCCACTGATTATCGAATTCATAACGATACTTAACATTAAATCCTTTGGGTTTCTCTTTTAGTTTATCGCCATCCACTTTAGCATGACTTTGTGCATAACCTAATGAAAGCGTATTTTCACCTACGGCTTGTGCATTTGCTGCGCATAGCGATAGACTGGTCATAATAAGGGGAACTAAAAGTTTTCTACTCATTTTGTTTCTTCCAACAATTATTTATAAATAAATGAAGGTGCATCTTTCTTGCTGCCCCAATAAATCGCCCGTTCAGCCATTTGAGCAACATAACGAAAGATACGATCACCTTGCCGTCGAGATGACCACGACTCATCGGTGAATCTATCGGGTAAACCGATTGACCATCGCTCGAATCGATTAGAAACATTAACACATACGGCATTTTCTTCGCCAGACACCACATTAATCGATGTGATTTGTCCGACAAATAAGATTTCAGCAAGAAGCGGTTTTCCCTCTTCACCGATGGCAACCATCATCAACCGCACTTCTCGCCCTCGACTTTGCTCATTCATCACCATCCCCACCAGCGATTTATCAAAACCCGCTAATTTAAGCTGTAATTGTGGGGGACTGGTTGTCTTATTTTCTTTTAGCTGACTGATTTCGCCTAAACTTCCTACACCTAAATAGGTTTCCCCCGCAATAATCAGTTGCCCAACACCGGTATGCGCACAGGTCACGCCTGATTTCAAATCGAGTCTGGCAGCTAAAACGATATAAGCCCCCTCATTAATCGCGTTGACCATGGCATCAGAAAATGGATGATATTGCATCAGTACAACACCTCCTCAAAAGATAACGTGATATTGGTATACCCCAAGCGACGATGCTGAAATTTACCCTGTTCATTATCAACGAGCCGAAATACTCCAAAAGGACGCTCAACCTCGAGCATTTCATTGACGGTAGGTGACATTCTTAACATCGGCGAAATAAGAATAATGGCACGTCCTTGATGATCACTGACCACATCCGCCACCACCATTTTGAGTTCATTGCCCACAGTTAAGCGATCCCCTTGCTGTAACACGCGCATATTGCGCTTCCAGTCCTTTGTTTCTAGCCGATGACCTAATTGGCTCGGTATTGCAATGCGAGGCGAACCATACCCATAACGCCCTTTTCTTATCCAACTGGCTATTTTGACTCGCCCCGACATCCCATCCAATGAAGCCACCAGCGCTTCTAACTGGCGCGATTTCTCTTCATTTAAATTATTGAATGTCAGCTCACAACGCCAACGACTTCCCGGAAAGCGTACCGTTTGACTACTTCCATTAAATGGTGAGGTAAAGGTTTTGCTGTTACTCAATAATTGCCAGTTTTCCTGCGTGGGGATCACCTCTTTTGGCCATTCAAGAATAGACATTTAAACTCCTAATGTTCTGCGTGCTGCACCATTACTTTGAAAGTCTTGTAACATCATCGCGTGAGCTTTCTGTGCGCCTGCTTCTGTCCCTTGTTGTGCGGCTTCTTTCATTGCTTGCGCAAGTACAGCGTCACCATTTCCTGTCACCGTAATATGATTAACGACCGTCATTTGTACACCACTCGCACGAGCTAACGTCGGTTGTGGTGTAACGGGTATTCGCCCTGCGGCCGCCCCCACAAAGCCCCCTGAAGCATAACCTTGCGCAGCATGCATTAAGCGATAGAGATTACCGACACCCAATTTAGCCGTCGCTTCTTTGGTAAAAACAAACTCACCACCATGCACAATCCCTTTAGGCTCAAATTTCCCGCCGTGCCCCGTATAACCACCGTAAGCATGTCCTTTGCTCATCCATCCCATATCAAAGCCCATTGCCTGCCCACCTGCTTCAATGGCTTTGAAAACCAGCATTTTCATCACCATTCGAGTGATATCGGAGATCACCGCATTGGCAAAATCTTTAAAGCTTCCTTTACCCGTTAAAGCAAAATCGGCTAACGCATCAGACATATTATTAAGCGCATTGGTAGTGACATTTCTGACGTTCTCCATCACATCCATGGCCGACTCATTGAAATCCGATAAGCCTTGTTTTAATCCCGCCATCGGATCACCTTTCATGGCCTCTCGCTTCCTCAGCTCTTCCTCAATCTGCTGTTTAGTGAGTTCGACATTGCGTTGTAAGTTCGCCAACTCTTTTTCGCCTAAATCCACACTGGCTTGCTGATAGAGCACATCAATCTGACGAAGGGCATTGATCTTTTCTTGCTCTGCGCGTGACTTTCCTATCAAGGTGGTTTCAAATTGCATCTGCTCAATTTCTTTACTGCGATCATAAGCAAATTGCGCAACCGAGTTGGCACGCGCCAGATCATCAATGGCTTTCGCTTTTTCTTTTATTGTCTCAATCGCTTTGGGATCGATTTTTAAGATGGCATCAAACTTATCTTTATTCTGTTTGATATC
>NZ_JAABNH010000016.1:0-68686 GCF_009915985.1 Proteus sp. G2626
AAAAATTGCCCGTCATGGAAAGAGGATATGATTGGTCGAGGTCTGGCGTGGTTACGTGTGACACTCACGTTTGACCAAGAAAAATTCCCTTATGGATTACCCAATGTGAAATGTGAAGTTTGGGGAAAACATCTGTTTGATCCTCGCACTGGGCAAACCGAGTGGAGTAATAATGGGGCTTTAGTCATTTTGGATTATTACCGCCATTATTTAAAAGTACCTGATACAGATATTGATTTTGACAGCTTTAAACAGGCGGCCGATTTATGTGATGAAAAAGTGAGTCTACCAGAAGGTGGATTTGAGTCGCGATATACCCTTAATGGTGCCTATGACTTAAATGAGAGTCCATCGAGTGTCTTGGAAGCGATGCACAAATGCATCAACGCGGAACCGACATTCACCGCAGGAAAACACGGTATTCAAATCGGTGCTTATTATGGGCCGGCAATAAAAACTATCACCGAATCACAATTGATTGGCACTGTCACGTGTACCCCTGAAACAGGTTTAAAAGACGCGACCAATGCGGTGTATGGCACGTTTATTGATGCTGAACAGTTATACACAAAAACGGATTTCACGCCTGTGATTGTAGACGAATGGGTGAAAGAGGATGGCTTAGAAATTCGGGAGAATATCGACTATCGTTTTGTCACCAGCCCTTATCAAGCCCAACGATTAGCTCGCCAATATCTCCGTAAAAAGAAAGCAGGAAGACGGGTTCAACTCACGATGAACTTAGACGGCTATGCTTATCGTCCGGGGGAAGTTGTGCTTTTAGAATTACCCGCTTTGGGGATTAGTGGGCTTGAATTTCGTATTGCCGAATGGGCATTTCATGCTTTAGAGGGTGTGGCTTTAACGTTGGAAGAGGATGGTGCCTATTTATATGAAGATGTGATTGGCAAACCGTTTGAGCGTCCACCATTTGTGAGTTTACCCACTGGTGGTGTTGCTTCCCCTATTAATCTTACCTTTGTTCCACTTGCCGTCAGTGACATCGTACAAGGTACACTTTCTTGGCAGAATGTGGCGTATGATGTGCGTTATAATACGGTTAATATCCTTCAAAATGGTAAAGTGATTCAATCTATTCAAGTGCCGGCTGAGCGTGTTGATATTAACGGATTAGCGCGAGGAACTTATCGTGTTGAAGTTAGAGCAACAAATGTGGCTGGCGCAATGTCGGCACCCGCTATTAGTGATTTTGCTATTCAAGCACCACCACCTCCTGAGCACATTGATGTCACCTCTGGCTTATTTAATCTGACCATTGCACCGAAACAAGGCGATGGCGCTGTCTTTGGTTATACCTTTGAGTTTTGGTTTAGTGAGGAAAAACTCACTAATCTTTCTGAAAATGAAGTGATCACCAAAACAAATAAAGTTGGCCAAGGGAATTTCTGGACGCAAGAGAATTTAAAAGCAGGGCATACGTATTATTTTTATGTTCGAACAATCAACAGCTATGGCAAATCACCGTTTGTGGAAGCTTCGGGTACTTGCTCTTCTCAAACGGATTTAATTCTTGAGGAATTAGCGGGGCAAATTAGTCGAGATCAACTCACACAAGACCTATTGGGTGAGATCAACAGCAAAGCTAACCAACTCGATATTACTGAATTACATGAGTTGATGAGGATAAATCACGACAAGATTTTATCTGAGTTGGTGAGGCATGGAGCAACGATTGAAGAAAGTGAAAAAAAACTGGAGGAGGCAGGAAAATTATTAGCTGAGCGAATGAACCAAGTTGCAACGGCAACAGAAGCACAGGCCGCCGCAATTAAACAAGAGCAACAAGCACGCATTGAGACTGATAAAACTGAAGCACAACAACGACAATCCTTAGCCACTCAACTTCGTGGTGATTATACAGGCAATGATTTATCGAAAGTCACCGCAGGACTTATCTCCGCCGAGAAACAAGCACGTGTTACAGGCGACCAAGCAGAAGCGAAAGCCAGACAATCATTGGAAACACGGATGAATGGGAATGTTTCCGCTATTAATAAATCATTAGAAACCCTCACCTCGAAACAGCAAGCACAAACGCAAGAGATTTCAACGCTCAATTCAAATCTTAAGGGGAAAGCTGATAGTAGTGCGGTAAATGCATTAAATACACGAGTATCTAATATCGATGGCAAAGTGACGTCTGCAACCTCTCAGGTACAAACGTTATCCAGCAAATTAGATAAAGTGAAAGCCGATTTAACGGAATCTGTGGTGGTGGATTTAGATTTATCTAAACTCAATGAAAACACCTATTACCCGGTTATTTTGCCTTTAGTAACCTCTCGACGTTATGCCTTTAAGGTTTTTAGAACCTTAGGGCAATATTCAGATAATAAACCCAGCTATGCGACTCACAGCACCAAAGGTTTTGCCATGATTGTGGAATGGCAAGTGAGTGGTTCTGGATGGGGAACTCAGTCTGAAAACCGCATCATTGATAATTTTGATTGGAAATGGACAAATCAATCCCCTGTGATGGGGCCAGCTCAATTAATGAATGGCTCTGTGGAATATATCTATTTGCGAGGAGGGGCTAAATATCAGCTCACTAAGCATAAAAGTGTTAACCATCAAATTATCACCAGCACTTACACTAATAACAAACAATCGGTGGCACCAAAAGGGTTTGTGGCGAATGATGTGCCTAAATCGAGCGAACAGAAAGCTAATGCAACGGCGAATGCGGTAAACCAACTTGAAACTAAAGTGACCGAGGTTTCAGGAAAGGTGACCTCGACCGCCCAACAAGTGACTCGTTTAGAAAGCCAAGTGGGTACAAGTTCAGCCAAAATAGAACAAACTTCGAAAGTGGTCACAGACATAAATGGCAAAATTTCGGCATCATGGACGATGAAAATCCAACAAGATAGCAAAGGGAATAAAGTCATTACTGGCATTGGCTTAGGGTTTAATGCACAAGGAAATAGTCAATTTCTGGTCAATGCCCAAAACTTTGCGGTGATATCGTCATTAAATGGCAAAGTGGTGACACCGTTTGTGATCCAAAGTGGACAAGCTTTTTTCAATGATGCGTTATTTAGCAAGGCAACCATTGATAAATTATCAGTAGGCAAAAAGATAACCTCCACTAATTATTTAGCGGGTAAGAAAGGATTTAATATTGATGCCACAACAGGGAATGTGGAATTAAATGATGCGGTATTTCGTGGACGGTTAGATATTAACTCAGGAGGAACAAAAGGGCGGTTAGTGATCACGAATAATACTATTTATGTTTATGATGAAAACAATCAGTTAGCGGCAAAAATAGGTTATTTAGGGTAGAGTATGAAGTTTATTGTTTTAATTACAGCATTATTATTGTCAGGGTGTACCTCTGGATATAAAAAAGTCGATTGCCAAGGTGTTTACCAAATAAAAACTTTTCACCATCAACAACCTGTATTGGTGAAGTTTGATAAAAAGAGAGAAACCATTAAAGGGCCTCTTTATCATGCTGTACCTCAATTAGGATTTAAATTCTTAGGAGGATGGGTATCTCCTGATGCCGTAGAGGATTTCTCATGTCGTGGGGAATAGAGATATATGAAAAAGGAAAGCCAATAAAAATCACAGGGCGTTCGTTTATTTTTGACCAAATAGCGGTCACTCAAAATGGCAGTAAAACTTACAATAATATTCCTAAAGGGCGGTCATTGGCCGCCTATATTGTAGCTAGAAATCGAGGTTCTTATTTCACTGTTAGAGTCGAGAATAATAAAATTTCGTGGAATTCTCTACGCGGTAGTCAAGCAATTAATGGAATTATTATGGTACTAATTAAATGAGTAAATATGGTGCATTATTTTTTAATCAGGGAATTACCGAAGAATTAACACCTTATGAATCAGCCGTATTTTTAAAGAAGATAAAAACTAAGCCGGGACTAATTAAAGTTATTGAAGGTAATAATAACGCAGTGCCACTTATTTTTATTCGAGTTCTTAATTCTTCTAATCCATCATTAGGTGGATTATCTGAAGTAATTTATGAGAACAATGCGTGGTGTGTGAATTTAATCGATACTATTCAAGGCAATTCAGCAGAATATGAGCTCTATGTATTTGTGAAGTCTTCTTATCATATTTCACTTCATCCTCAAAAATGGGGAATTCAAATCTATCATAAAGGCGTTATTACACACGCTTCAAGCCAAAGACCGCTTAATTTATTAGAGGGAAATAACTTTGTACTCACAGGAAATAATTGGAATGGCGTGGATGTCGGTTTTCCTTGTGCGGTATTAATCACAACAATTGGGCATATTGGAATGATGGATTCGATGGGAGGAAAAACGATTAGAGTAACCCTCTGTGGGCGAGGTAATCGTATTATCCCTCATTCCATGATAGTAGCCGGACAGATGTCAACAACCTCACTAGGAAAGCAGTATTTTTATATCGATGTAAGGGAGTATGGTGGGGGATAGAAAGGGTTTAGATGGTTAGTTTAGTTATTGAGTACGAAAGACCATTAAATAAAAGTATATATTTCTTTGTGGTCGGCTTCGTGCTATTAACGGACCAATTCCGATCTGTTTTTATTTTAGTCTTTACAATATACCACTAAAAATTATTGATAATAATTTTCAAATCAATAAATTAAATTTCTGTCACTTAGTGAGCTGATAGTCCGGATTTTGCCAAGGAACTGCATTCTCTATTTTAGAAAAAACCGTTGATTCAGAACTATTTTGACATTAACTTTAAATGGATATAAATACAGAAAGAATGCAAGATAATTTCCGACTTGCGGTTATGCTGCATTCTAGTATGCGTTAGGTATTTTCAAACTAGAAGAAATTCATGAATCCAATAATTATTGATGCAGCCACTATATATGATCCTGCTCGCTTGCTTGCAGTATTAGCCTCTGTTGATATTAGATACTCTGAAGTTTGGGTATCCCAACGATACGATCATTTCAAAGAAAAGGATTTCTTAACTGGATGGGGTACAGATGACCGCATTGGGCTTCTTCCGGCGCTAGATGGGAGCTATAAAGCAAAACCCTTAGAAACTCCGTCCCTTGATACGAAATTAAATCCAAAGCATTGCGATACAGGGCCACAGATACTTCGCTGGGCTCTTGATAAAGGTATAGTTGTACCTAAAGATTTGTTTAAGCTTGAAGAGCTTGCTATAGAGCTTGAAGAGAAAAATGGATTAGCAAATCTTTCAGAGGCAATAATGCTTGGTCCACCTGCCACTTACGATTTAAGAGCTGGCGAAGAAAGAACCAAGGAGTATTTGAAAAGAACAGGGAAAGAAAGCTTAGGACCAGAATATGCCTGGAGGTTAGAACCATATGGAATTGGGCACGGTTTTGGTTTGATGTTGGCTGCAGCGGAAGAATACTCAGTGGAGCCATTTTTCAGTCATCCATTTTTTCGAGATGGAATTTCTAGATATAACTATACACATTATAAACGTGACAAGTTTATTGGCGAGTTATCCCAGGCCACTGTGAGCGAAGAAAGAGGCGATGTTGAAATAGGTAACTCCATCATAGAGGCAAAGAACCTCTTAAAAAGTCCTGAGTCACTTACCCTTGCAGAAGTAGCTTTCTATTTGGATCAAAAAGAACGTATTGACTCTATTTCAGGAATCATTACCGCTTCAAAAGATCTCGAAAGTCGTGGGAAAGATATTGGTATAATAGCGAGTAAATATGTTGGTACTGTAGCTGCCGATACCTTGCTTTTCGGAGGTCTACCCGTATCAACGTCAATTGTTTCAATATATGATATCGGAACAAGATTCTTTAAACCGAGAAAGTAGTCATTGTGGTATTTAATTATAATCGCTAGCTTTGTCACTATCCCTATAATGGCCTTAGCCCAAAATAATTTAGAAAAACTCGTTTAAGTAGCTGTCCACATTATTTTAGTAAGAACAGCACAAAATAATTGCAGGCTATCGGACAGGTTATTTCCGGAACTACAGATGTGGTGTAAAGATTAAGGATTAAAAAGTGAAATTTGAACGAATCTACAAAAATATTACTGGTCTTAGCTGTCCAATATTCGGAATCCAGTGGAACGCGCCGATCATAGAAGCTGACGAAGCAAAACATATTATCTTATTTCTTGAAGATAAGCGTGTTTTATTCAATTCAGCGGATATGGAGAATGCAAATCATTGTGCTCAAAGTGTTATTCAAATTAGGAATGAATTAACCAATGCTCTTCAGAGTTTGCCAAGTGATTCTATTTTAGCCAGGTCAATTAAGAGCATGAGAAGAGCTTGCCAAGAATTTAGTGACAAACTTGGGCATCCAAAATTTTCGCAATTTGAATACCCTGTGCAAGTATCCATGCTTGAGCGAGAACTTTTCAAATTAAGAGGAAAGTGCGGCATCTCCGTAGCAAAAATAGCAGTTTCCTATGGTATCGATATTGATGACGGATTGGCTAGTATTATACCTTTTAACAATGCAGAAAATACGTAATGATGCGTATCAACATTTAGCTAGTGTGACTAGACACCTTTCAAGATACGCTCATGTAGCGTTACTGCGGATTTAGTTTAAGTAAGATACTCTAATTTATTACTAGCGTTAATTGTTATAACTAACCTATTATTTAATATAAATAATAGGTTTTAATACTTGATATCAAGCTTGATAAGCTTTCGAACACTTCAAATCACTTCCCCAAAACCACTCCAGCCCAAACTAAAAATCAACCAGTTACATACAAACCAAGATCACATAAAAAAAGATTATCACCCCCAATAATTATAATTTATTTAATAAGTTACTTAATTATTATGGGTATAATGTTACGCCACATGGGTTGGACAGAAGCCGCTGACTTAATCATTAAAGGTATGGAAGGCGCAATTGCCGCTAAGACCGTAACTTATGATTTCGAACGTCAGTTAGAAGGCGCTAAACTGCTGAAATGTAGCGAGTTTGGTGACGCGATTATCAAACACATGTAATTGTTGATTTGATAAATAGTTAACGGGAGCTTATTAGTTCCCGTTTTTTATTGTCAATCTTGAAACGGTTATCAAAAAGTTATCAAAACGAATTATCAAAACTAGCTAAAACCTCTAAATTTATATGAGTTATTTTAGGTGAAAATGAGCCAATTATCCTTGATAAGGAGAGCGAATTTTAATTTATAATTTTTTATGGAGCGAGAATATATATCTATTTACGAAAGATTGGATATAAAAATTACTCTAATTCAAGTATGGCTTTATTGATAGATAATACATAGTTGATCACAGGTATTGGATATATATCTGGTATAATACATAAAAAGTATCTCCTGCCTGAAGGGATTTTCTTATGTCGTATGTCAGTATTAATGATTTCAAATTACTAAATATTAAATGCCAAAAATATTTTGACCTTTTCAGTAAAACAAATGCATTCACTAATCCTGTTATTGATACTAAACTTCAACAAAGATTTGGGTTTTACCTGTTTATGCTTGAATCTCTTTGTAATGAAAAAGATATTGATAAGATAAGTAATTATATTACTGATACAGAATATAATACTTATTTAACAGGTGATCGTTATGATGACCATGGTATTGATGCATTTTTCATTGATGAGGAAAATAAAGAGATAAAATTATTCAACTTTAAATTTCGTGAAAAATTTAAATCAGATCAAAAGCAAAGTTTTAATGAAGCTTTTATTTCTACTAAACTAGTCAATTGTATAATGAACGAAAGCATAGCTGGTTTAGATGGAAAGCTTAAATTATATGTTCAATCTGTCAATGAAATGCTTAATGGTAACGATGTTTGGAAGCTTTCGCTTTATATGATCAGTAATGAAATGGTTCCGATAGAGCATGACGAGAGTGCCATCCAGCAACTAAAAAGTTTTTATGACATGGAAGTGATATCGATATGTTTGCCTAATATTGCTAGTATTATGTCAATAAGGCCGGCTCCTATTAATGCTGAATTGATAATCGATAATGATGCATTAATGTCCTACTCTGAAAGCTCAATATCGACATCAAAATCATATGTTGTTCGATTGAACGCTGCTGATGTGATAAGGATTACATGTAGAAATGTTGATCTACGTTTAGATCATAATTGTGAGAGTATTGAACAGTTAGCTGAAGAAAAGATAGATTTTAGTGTGCTGTTTGATAACGTAAGGGGTTTAGTTCAGCGATCACGATATAATGGAGGAATAGCCAAAACCCTTCGAGAGGAACCAGGGAAGTTCTTCATGTATAATAATGGTTTAACCATTGTTGCTAATGATATTAAAGCATATCCTGTAAATGGAAATAGAAAAGTTAGAATTAGTCTTACAGGCATTCAGGTACTGAATGGAGGTCAGACACTTAGGACTCTTCATGATTTTAATGCTACAGATAAATCCCACATTACGGAGTTTCTTTCAAAAAGCGAAATTCTTGTGCGAATTTTTAATGCTTCGAGTAGTGAAACTGCAAATAAAATAGCTGAGTATACAAATAGCCAAAACTCCATTTCAAACGTGGATCTTAAATCATTAAGCACATTGCAAATACAGTTGGAACAGCTACTAGATGCCCACGATATTATCTATTCTAGAAAAAGTGGCGATACTGGAATGGATGATAAAAAAGAATACCGTTATAAAATTAGCATGGAGCAGTTTGGCCAGATACTTTTTGCTATACAAGGATTCCCAGAGAAATCATCAAATCAAAAGCAACATATTTTTGGCAAGTATTACGATGAAATTTTTAGTGAAGTAAACTTTAATTTATCCGAGGCTCCCGAAATAATCGATTGTTACTTTAATGTTAAAAAAGCATATTCATTATCAACTGATAGTATCCAAAAAATAGAACAGAAAATTTTCTATATACTTTATATGCATAAAATTCGAAGTGATTTAAACTACGAACAATGTATTAATCTCTTAGAAAAAGCACTTAAGAGTTTTGATACGACTAATGTTAATCTAACAGATGCTCGTAAAATGATTCAAGTGCGCTTTAAGGATCATCTAAATTCGATTCTTCATTCAGAAGATTAACTAGGATATTCTCTTCTGAAAAATAAGGTTCGCTTCATAATTAAGCAGCAGATGATATTAGACCTTAGCAAGGTTGATATCATCTATAGTTTTACTGCGAAATCACTTTTCTAAAATAATTGGAATGAAACAGAAAAGTTGAAAAATTTAAAATAAAGAAATATGGTCTAGTCAGTATATTATGCTATATCTAGCATAATATACTGACATTCTTGTTTAATACACATAGAGTTTATTTATATCACTACTTTTATCCAATTTTTCCCTCGATCATCATGGTATTTATCTGTTTGAATTTGGTTTTTATGACCGAGTAAATCTTTAGTATTTATACCTTGTGCTCTATATAACCTTTCAGATAAAGATCGTTGTTCATGAAATGTTGCAGGTGTTCCTTCTCCCCAATCAATATCCGTTTTATTTCTCGCTTTTTTAAAGTTAGTCGTTAGCGTATTTGCAGTAACTTGATCACCACGTTTAGATTGTGAAGTGGTATGAAAATAATGAATAAGATAAGGGCTAATAACGCGATCACGACAACGAGCAACGACATCACGTAATGACATATTTAATTGTTCAGAACGTAGTGATAATGGAATAGCTAATTTAGTACCCGTTTTTTCTTGAGTAATATGTAAATGATCATCCCAAATATCATTAAACTTCATTGCGGAAATATCACCTAATCGTTGGCCTGTAATAAGTGCAAGCAACATGGCATTCCCAACATAACGATGTTGTTTATCAGCAATCTCAAATATCTTTTTCCATTCATCAAAATTAAGACGTTGGCGAGTTACTTTTCGTTTCGGTTGTTTAGTGGCGAGGGCAGGGTTATAACCAGGAGGAACTTCACCTGCATGTTGCGCTTCTTTAAATACATCAATTAAAACAGAGCGAATAACTTGTGCCATTCTGTGCTGACCATTAGATTTATATTCATCCAGAATTTCAGCAATATCTCTGGCATCAACAGCGGGTAATGGTTTCATGGATAAGGCTTGCCTCATTAAATCTACCGGCTTCCTTTTTTGTTTATAAGTATTCGGCTTTATATCACCTTCTTTTAAACGCTCTTCTTGAATAATCCAGTATTTATCCAACCAAGTATTAACCGTGATTTCTTTACCTTTTATTTTTGCCACCCGATCACCAATAGCCATAACTTGTCGGCTACGTTGTTCCGCTAACCTTGTGTTAGCTTCAATGGCTATTGCTTTCGCCTCGGCTTCATTATCACCGAGGGCATGATATTTACCTGTTACAGGATGGCGGTAACGCCAATAAACCTTGTTAGCTTTACGACTAAATAATGGGTAAAGATTAGGGATATTGACGTTATTTTTACGAGGTCTGGCAGCCATCTTTGAGGATCCTTTGTAAAATAGGGTTATCGTTGTTATTGATAACCGGTGATGTCAAATTACCGACAAGGTCGGCATCTTCTCTCACGCGCCAAATGCCACCTTCTTTCCTTGCTGGTGGGTAGAACAGGCCACCACGAGCATATCGTTGTAGCGTTCCTAACTTTGGTGGACGACTTTTATATCTTTCTTGCGCCCACTCCTCTAAAGTCAACATTTGCATATTTTTCTCTCCACACTGTCCGTACACAGTTTAAATAGATATTAGTTGATGCTGGTGGTTATTAGCCCTTTTTCTCTTTATAAAGTTCATTAAAACGGCGGAGGAATAAAGCTTTTGCTTGTGGTGGTGTTAGTGGGTTAACAACAAAATCACTTGCTGGAATACCTTCAAGCATTAACCAATTACTACCTACATCAATTTCTAAATCACGCTTTTCTGTGGCTAACATCATTAAGTCAGCAAAATGAACTGCATCAGATTTAGATTCAGGTAGCCCAAACTTTTTGCGGATCATCTTTTCTACACGTAATTCAATTAATTTATATTCAGGCAATAGCTTTTTAAGTGGTGATGGTAGGTCTTTGACATAAGCTTCACTGGCATCATGAAGTAGGGCCTCTAAAGCAAATTCAGGTGCAACTAAATAACTTGCATATACAGAATGCTGAGCAACAGAATAGAAATTATCAATCTGTCCATTAAAGCGACATTCATTAGCAAGGCCACTAGCAATATCTTGAATATCTATATCTTCGATCCGTACATCGAGATAATAGAAATGTTTATTTGTTGCTGTTGCAATATAAGACATTATTCTCTCCACACAATTTTTAGGTAATAAAAATCCCTCTCGAATTAATCGAGATTACATTTCCCTGGTGTTGCTAATAAAAAATAAAAATGAATTCACACTTCAAATATTGAGCCTGATTATTTTGCCACCTCAGGCGGTGGTGGTAATCTTGGAAGTTCCTACACAACCAAGAGAAAATAAAATGCAAGACAAAACCCTAAATGAATATCCTGACAATGTGCGTATTGCTGGTCTTGAAATGCTATTTCAACTATTAATATCCGCTCAATCTAATGAACAAAAAATAAAGTTTAGTACTACCGCTCTTGAGCTCATCAAAACTATTAAATTATCCTCAGATGAGGTTAGAATTAATGAACTAGAAGATTATTTAGCTAACACAATAGAAAGAGTAATAAGTTTATAATTCTTTAATCCCAAGGCTACTGGCTATTTTTTTAGAAGTAGCTTTTGTTTTTTCTCTATATTTTTTATCACCCATTAACTCAATAATTTTCTTGTGCTCGCATTTATTAATGCATTGAGCTTTATCTGATAATTGTTCTTCAAACGCGAGCGTTATAAATCTGCGAAACATAGTGCAATCTTTTAAGGTCCATTCACACTGCTCAGAGGATATTACTTTTCCTTTTGGTATATCGTTATGAGCATTACTGTGAGTGCATTTTTTTGCAGCATTTTCTAGTTGCGTTACAGACTGCAGTAAGCTTTCTTTAATATTTTCAATACTCACTAGCTAATTCCTCCCCACACAATTGTTTCTCTTCACACGTTCTCTTCACATATAAAAATCATTCACTTTGTATCTGAATAGTGCTTTTATTTGTGTACTCTGCTATTTCAGCATCCAGTTTTGCTAGTTTATCCACCAGCTCTTCACGTCTTGCGTTTAGCTCACCGAGAACTTTAATCGACGATAGTTTCTCTTCCATCCAATCAACAATATCTGCCTCAGTGAAATTAGCTGGCGGTATGATTACTGGTTCAGTTGTCATAAGTATTCTCAATAACTATTTAGTATGGATATTAGTAAACTTACATTTTAAGTCAAGAAAAAAATATAAGTAATCTTACATTTCTTTCTTTTTGTGAGGAGATTGGGATCAGTCTAGATTTATAATGACTTGTTTAACTTTACCAGCTATAACGCAGTCACCGTTTATTTGAATAGGGTTAAATTGTGGATTTAAAGGAGCTAAGTATTTGTTTGGTCCATCAATAATAAGTTTTTTAATAGTAGCTTCATCACTACCTTTTTGTTGTGCTATAACTATTTTTCCATTTATATCATCTAGATAACCATAATCAGGTTCAACTATAACCACTGCTCCTTCAGGAATACTCAACTCCCCGTTGTATGTAGTCATTGATTGACCTTTAACGATTAGTGCAAATGCTTTATCTGATAATTTTAAATTGGTATCAACATATTTGTAATCACTAGGATCTGATTCACAGTATGTTTCAGTCCATACTCCAGCCTGGACCCAACTAATGATAGGTATAGACTTATAAATAGCAGCTTGTAATTTAACATCATCCTCAGGAAGTCCTGTTCCGAACATTAACCATGTTGGATTACAATTCAAAACGGATGATAGTTTTAATAAACTTTCTGCAGATAAACCAGTGTTGTCACTTTCCCATTGAGTAACCGCTGACGCTGATATACCAACACGTTCAGCTATATCTTTTTGAGTCATTTTTAACTGTCGTCTACGCTGCTTTATTCTCTCTCCTACTGTTTCCATAGTTGGCCTCAAATTCACACTCGTCATGTAAGCAATCTTACATTTTATTGACATTAGTATCCTGCTACATTAAATTGTAAGCATGCTTACTTTGTGGGGAGTGTAATGCTTAAAAGTTTAGTTTTAGAACATTTTGGGGGAACGGTAAAAACAGCTTCGGCACTTGGAGTTTCTCATAGCGCTGTTTGTCAATGGTCGCTTATTGTTCCTGAAAAACAAGCCTTGAAAATAGATAGATTAACTAAAGGAGCTCTTAAATACAGTCCCGAATTTTATACAAACAATAACAAAACCGTTTAAAGCAGTTAACTACAAGAATTTATCAATGGTGGTAGGAAATGAGTAACCAATCAATAAAACAGGTAGTGAAAGAAATGTGTGAGGCAACAGCTGGTGGACGCGAGGCAATGGCTGGAGCACTTGGTCTGTCTTTAACGTCATTCAACAACAAGCTTTATGAGAAAAACGGTTGTCGCTCATTTGATTTAAACGAGTTGTTAGCGATGCAAGATATTTCTAAGACCGTTTTATTTGCTGAATTTGTCGCTCGTGAATCAAATCGTTTACTCGTTGACCGGATCAGTCCTGCGGAACTGGATGAAACAGAATTGTTTGTACTGCGTAGCGGTGTTGACGAAATGCAGGGGCGTTTGGCGTTATTGATGAAAGATAGCTTGGCTGATGGCGTTATTGATAACGAAGAAGAACAGAAAATAAAAATGATGCTGGATGGATTAATTTCGCAGATCCGCACATTTATGAATGCGTTTGTTTCGTTACATCAAAAGAGAAATTAAAGATGGCTATATCAAGAAAGGGTGAAGCCAAAGGTGTACGGCCTCTGGCTTCGGTTTGCAAATTTCAATTGTGTGAAGAGAAATTAGCATGAGTAGATTAGCGCATTTAATACCTAAAAAGCAATTCCGTTGTTTACCACTGACTAACGGTAAGTCATTTCGCTATGTAGAAATCATAGCGTCTGACGAACAACCAAACAACTACCAACAAAAAACAGGTTTGGTAGATAGACAGTCGCTTAAAAAGGCATGGGCTGATTTTTATTTTTCAAGTGGAGAGCGGGGCAATGAACAATGAGAACCCAAACCAACTTGATCGCTACTACAAAAATCACAGGGGTATCGTTGTTCATGTTGTTCGTTATGACAGAGAAAAACAGTGTGTCATTTTTATGCTTGATGGTTGTGACGACCCACAGTGTGAACCCTTGCAACGATTCAAAGAGAAGTACACACGTATTAAGTAATGAGGTGGCAAGATGAGTTTATTATTACTAAAAAGTCGCCCTTTAGTCGTTATTCCTGAATTAGCGGTACGCCTTGGTTTAAATGAGGCGATGCTGTTACAGCAAATTCAATATTGGCTAACTGAAACTACTTCAGGTGTTGAATATGACGGCTCACGCTGGATTTATAACACCGTCGAAGAGTGGAAGAATCAATTTCCTTTTTTCTCTGAATCAACGATTAAACGTGCTTTTACCAATTTGAAAAAGCAGGGCGTTTTACGCATCGAGCAAATCAATAAATCGAACCATGACCGTACTAATTATTATGCGATTAACTACGATCACCACTTGCTGACCGATGAGGTCAATATGACCCAATCGAACGATGATAATTCATCTAATCGAATAGTTCAAAATGACCTTATCGATAAGCGCAAATTGAAGCCTTCAAATAGTTCAAAATGCGCTGTTCTGAACGGGTCAAAATGGCCTGTTCTTACAGAGAATACAACAGAGATTACTTCAGAGAGTACAACAGAAACAGATCATTCGTCGCAGAATTCTGGCGAATCCAGCGACCAGCCAAAAAATGATTTTTTAACTCGTTATCCCGAAGCGGTAATTTACAGCCCTAACTTCCAAAAATGGGGCGATGAAGGTGATTTAAAAACGGCAAAATGGATGTTTGGTCGTGTTAAAAAACTGAATCCATCCGCGCTAGAGCCTACTTGGTACGACTGGGCGAACGATATTCGTTTGATGCGTCAAATCGATGGACGTACCCATGAGCAAATTTGTGGATTGTTCGACTGGGCCAACAAAGATTCATTCTGGCACCAAAACATTTTAAGCCCTCGTAAATTACGTAAACACTTTGATGAGCTGATCGTTCGTAGCCAAAAGCCAAAGGATGAGCCAAAGGTTCAAGTTGATACCGTTGAACGTGACAGCGCATTCTCACGCCTGATTGGTTCTCGTTCTAAACCTCAAAACCGTATTGAAGAGATCGCACTTGAATTAGCAGGTAAGACAGGCATTCGCCGTATGAGTGAGTTTTCTGGTCGCCAAGCATGGAACAGCATTTGGAAACAAGCGACTGAAATGTCACAGGAGGTTCAGCAATGATTGATTACGCACTGAAATTACAGGCATTAAAAAGCCAATCTGCTCACAAATTAAAAGAAATTGGTGATCAATGGCGAACACCTGAAAATCTGTATTGGGGTATCAATTCACTCTATGGGCCGTTCACGCTAGATTTATTTACTGATGCGCAAAACAGCAAATGCCCTCATTTCTACACCGTTGAGGATAATGCGCTTACCCAAGATTGGTCAGAAAAACTCAAAGAAATTGGCGGTTCAGCATTTGCCAACCCTCCTTATTCACGTAGTTCATATCATGAAAAACAGGCTGTCACAGGTGTTCGCCACATTATGAATCATGCGTTGGCTATGCGTGAAAAAGGCGGGCGTTATGTTTTCTTGTTGAAAGTGGCCACAAGCGAAACATGGTGGTGTGAAGAAGCGGACCATATTTGTTTTATTCGCGGTCGTGTTGGTTTTGATGTTCCACAATGGTTTGTTCCTGCAGATGAAAACCAAGTACCAACAGGGGCATTTTTTGCTGGCGCTATCGTGGTGTTTGATAAAACGTGGAATGGTAAAGCCATTGATTACATTCAACGCAGTGAGTTAGAGCAAATCGGCAAAACATTTATTGAACAAGCGAAATGGCTTGTATCGAGAGGTGTCGCATGAAAATCACAGAGCAAATCTTAGCGTTGTACAAAGTGGGTGAAGTAGTAGATCGCGACATTGTTACTCGTGATTTAGACACTAATTTAGCTGGCGCATCAAGAGCGCTGGCACACCTTTGGACTTTAGGTGCATTAGTCAGAATTAGCGAAGAACGTCCATTACGCTACAGAGTAACTAAAGAGGCAGAAAGAGTTTATTCAGCAATAACAGAATCACGTAAATCAGGTGAGTCAGTCTACATTGAAAAGTTGAATATTCAGAAGGCTAAAAAATGCGCTTTGCCAACTATCAGATGGGTAAAACACGCCACTTCTAATTTTGCACTCATGGGGAAATTACCAACCGAGCCCTACGATTCATTAGTAAGTTCAGTAAGAGGTAATCACTAATGCTAACTAGATACATTTTGTTCGTTGGTTTTTGGTTTGTAGTGACATTGCTAATTGGCTTATGGGGGACTTATGCCTGAACTCATGCTTACGTTGCCATTTCCACCTAGTGTTAACTCGTATTGGAGAAACATTAAGGGTAGAACGCTGATCAGTGAAAAAGGGCGTAAGTTTCGAATTAACACCATTGCTTCTGTATATGAGCAGTTAAAACGAAAACCCAAAGTAATTAAAGAAAATGTTTCTGTCCTGGTTCGCTTATATCCGCCCACAAAACAGCGCAGAGATATTGATAACTTTTTAAAAGCCCCGTTTGATGCATTAACACATGCGGGTATTTGGGAAGATGATCAGCAGGTAAAGCATATGGATGTGATGTTAATGGAAGTCGTAAAGGGTGGAAAATTAGAAATCACTATCCGCTCATTTAATAACGTGATGTACGGTCACGAGTAAAACGTGGAGAGAAATAACATGAATGGATTAATTGTTATTGATGAAATTTCGATCGCTCCTGAGATCACAGGAGCGCCTATTGCTACTGCTAGATGTTGTCAGCTTGGGAAGAACATGACCAGTCCTAATAATCCTCGTGAAATCCAACTCCATTTCTTTGAGAGTAAAACGGATGAATTGATCCGCATGGTGATGCTGAATAAACAGGTGAGTGCATGAAATTATTATTAACGCCTTATATTCAGCCAGAACTTGGTGTTGTGTTGCTTAAACCTGGTGCTGAATTACTTGAGCAATTTAAAAATCACCATCGTGTGATTATTAGTGATGTGCCTAAAAGTTTAGACGTGTTGCCCTCAGGCGCATTAACGGGTGATGAACAGCCAATTTTAAACAATAAGCACATCATTCAATTTCTTAATAGCAAAAAAGTAATCCACACCATAGATCAAGTATCACCGATGGATACGTGGGTTATCCGTAATATCAAGTGCTGCCAGATTGATAATGATGAAGATAATTACCATCATCACGAATTAGTAACGACATTTAATGAAGCTGGCGTGATCCGCACTTGCTGGCATCACGATAATCATATTCGCCATTCATCAGCAGGTTGGGTTGCTGAATTGGCCCATAAAAACCGTATCAATTGGATGTTGGATACTATTCGTAGTCGCTTGAGATTGGATAATGGCCACCAGCTAACGATACCTGATTTTTTCTCATTTGCAGTAATGCATAGTTTGGTTGATGAATTACCCGAAGCGATATTGCGCCAGATTTTAAATTGGTCAGATAAACAAGAAGAACGCAGAGTCCATGGTGGTTTTCCTGAAGCTGACATTATCCCAAGCAACGTGACAGCATTATCCGCAATGAATGAACGTTTAGATGCGATAAAGCCGATTATTAAAGTTGCTGTTGATCCGGAGCCACCAGCGTCATTTCTTCTTAAACCTAAAATGCAACGTTGGGAAAATACCAACTGGCTTCAATGGGTGAAAACTCAACCGTGTTGCGTGTGTGGGCAACAGGCTGATGATCCGCACCACATCATAGGTCATGGCATGGGAGGCATGGGTACTAAAGCTCACGACTTATTCACCATTCCATTGTGTCGTATTCATCATGACGAGTTGCATCGAGACCCGAAGCAATGGGAAGCCACTCACGACAATCAAATCGAATTGTTGTTTCATTTTTTAAACCGTTCATTAGGCATCGGTGCATTTATTTAACGTGTGTACGGCACGAGGAGTATTAGCATGAAATTAGAGTCAGCATTAAAACAATTTTATCCAAAGTCACCGATGATCACCGATACACCAAACTGTACAGATCCTGACAGAATGAAAGGAATGGATACTGCAGGTGCGCTTGGTATGACAGAACAACGCGCTAAGTTTGGCATATCTGCTTTTTTTGCGAAGAATGACGTGAGTGAAAAAGATAAGTTCAGCACCGTAGAACAGTTAACACAATATGCACTTAAAGTAACCCCCAAGCTGGTGGCTAAATCGGCGGGAAATAAGTTGGGTTACTGTTTAGTGATCCTCGCAAAAATGGCGTTTGAAGATTATGCCCGTTCAGCAGGTTCGGTTTGTGAATGTTCTGTGTGTGCAGGCAAAGGACTAATTTACAGTCGCAAAGATGTCGTTAAGTACCAAGGGAAAACAAGTATTGATGGAACTGTCATCATTGAGCCTTGGACTGAAAAAGAAAATGTCGGTGAGCTATGCAAAACCTGCAATGGAAAAGGAAAACTAACCTATCGTTGTCGCTGTAAAGGACGCGGAAAGGTTTTAGATGAAGAGCAGACGGAATTACAAGGCGGTGTACCTGTATTTAAAGATTGCCCTCGCTGTACTGGTAGGGGGTACAAGAGAATGCCATCTTCAGTCGCATACCAAGCAATAAAACATATAGTACCTGAGCTAACCCAACCTACATGGTCTCGTAACTGGAAACCGCTCTATGAGAAGTTAATTAGTAAATGCTTTCTTGAAGAGAGTGGTGCGGAAGTCGCATTTAATAAGATTACAAGATGACTGGTTATATAAACAGTTAAAAATTGCATTTTGAATAAGATTGCCTTATCATCTTTAAATAGTGGGCGATTTATTACTTACCACACTGAATTTTATCAAGACCTCGCTTATGTGGGGTCTTTGTTTTTTTAAATACTTCCAAATACATTAATTATTTTTTAGATATAGAGCTAGATTTTGAACTACCTTTGTTTGCCTTTATTTTTTATGTGGTAACCTACGAAATAATTTGAGTTATGTGATTAATAATTGCACATATATAAAGCGTTAGGTTAATTACGTTATAAATTAAAGGAATTTGTTGTGAGCAAAGACGAATCTATTGAAATTGAAGTAAGAAATGTAGTTGTTCATTTTCTTGATAAAGAACAGCATGGTGACGCAACACAAATTCTTAGTCCAACAATGAATACTGTAACCAATGCATCTCAGAGATTGATTGATGCAATTTGTGAACGTTATTCCGGAAGGACTGGTAAGGGGTATGGTCATTTTGAGGGGGATACAGATAATTATCCAATGGAAAGGATTGTCGCTGATTATTTAAATGCTCCTGACTCATTTTATGACATTTCAGTTCGTATGATGAATCATCTCGTTGATCGTTCACAGCAGGAGACCATGGCAACAGGAGGATACGTTCTATTTTCTCATATAATTATTGGGTCACATGAACATATACTTATTGCTATGGTAAATGCTACAACAGGCTCAGCAATTAATGATAATTTTATTATTGAAGACAGTGTATATTTAGATATTGCAAAGTTACGAGTTGCTGGACGAATTGATATAACTGCTTGGCAAAATGGTGCTGAACGTTATATTAGTTTTCTTAAAGGTCAGAGTACTGTTTCAAATTATTTCAAGCGTTTTTTAGGGTGTAATGACGTTTTGATCGCAAAGCAGGAATCTGAAAAACTAAAAAATGCTCTTCAGGCATTTGTTACTGAACAAGGGCTTGAAGCTGAGGAAAAAGAAAGCTTTCTCAGTAGAGCTTTTGAGCATTTAAGAGACCTGAGTAAGTCTACAACGCCTTTAAATTTAGATACATTTGTTAATTCAGTATGGCCACATGATCCTGATACTTTATCTGCTAAACTAGCATCAGAAGAGCTTGAATTATCAGATGGCTTCATCCCTGATGGTCGTATAATTCGTGGCTTGGTTAGTTTTAAAGGAAAATCACAATATTGGGAATTGAAATTTGATCGAGCTGGTATAAATAATGGCTCAGTAGAATACAATGAGGAAAATAATGAAATTATCCTCAGAAATATTTCAGATGAGCTTCGGCAGATATTTTTAGATGAGGTTTGATTTGTGAGCGGTTCCATTTCATTTGAGCAACTTATAGAACTATATAGAAGAATTGAGTTTACTGATGACTCAATGACTGGTTCTTTTTTGCTTGAAGATCAAACCGATTGCGATTTTATCGACCAATTGCTTAAGGATGAGCGAAAATTTGGAATTATGCTTGATTCAGGAAATTTAGTTGCAGGGGAAACAATTAGTTTAACCGTTGAGTTGCCAAGAACGTCATTTGGAAGTGTTTTCCGTAATGTAAGAGGAATGCTACAAGCTCCCAAAAATCTGTGTACGGAGCTGGATAACTATTTTATTTTTGATATTCAATTTTCAAAAAAGGACACGGAAGTTCCGCAAGATATTAAAAATTATAGAATGGTAATTAGTTTTTTATCTCTCCTTGAAGAAGATTCGGCATATTTTGATAAAACTACATATCAGTATATTTTTCTAGGTACTGAGGTTTTCAAACTTTCTCCACGCTACTCCTATGAAACTATAAGGGAACTAGATAATACATCTTTAGAAAACTTAATCTCGTGCTTTAAAGAAGATACTCATAGAGAACAAAAGTTAGATATTTTAGTTAATAGTATTCAAGTAGTCACAGAAGATATTGATGATAAAGAGAAATTTGAATATATGTTGAATAACCTTCAAAAACTTAAGGAACAGTTTTTAAAGGGGTATAAGATTTTTGCGTCAGGATTTTCATACGATAAGATCATGGATCAACTTCGTACTGCTAAAGTAGAAGAAATGGGGAAAATACATAAAGCATTTTCAGATATTCAAAATCACATACTTGGTATTCCAGTCGCATCAATCATAGTTGCTACTCAGTTTAAAAAAGCATCAACATGGCAAGGGCAAGGAATAACTAATACTTTTATTTTATTAGGATGTTTTATATTTATTTGTTTGGTTTTTTTGGTTTTATGTAATCAAAAACAAACTCTTAAGGTTATAAGTGAAGAATTAGTACATAAGAAAAAGCAAATAAATAAAGAGTATTCATTTATCAAGGATGATATTGATGGTGTTTTTAAATCAATCGAGAGTCGACTAACCATACAACGTTGGGCATTTAGAATTATTGGAGTTATATTGTTTGTGGGGTTAATATCAACAGTGTTTGCTTACATTTTAGTCACTGAGCCTGTGTTGGTATATGTTACTAATCATTGCAGTTGGTTTGCATCATTTGTAGATCTAATTAATTAATAATCAATATCATAGTTTTCTTATAAAGGTCACTTCGGTGACTTTTTTTATATATGTTAAATTAATTTAACGCATAGCAATCAAATTAATACATTAGCTTCATGTATAAAAATACGTAGCCACAGAATCAATCACGCATTAACCACTTCACACAATAACTGTGTGTCTGTATTCCTTTAACTAAACTCGGACACTCCGTAGGGGGTGTATATGCGCATGGAAAAATTAACCAATGCTACCTACGGAACGGCTGGCTTAACTGCCTTTTTTGCAAGTCTCTCACTTTATGAATGGGGATTTGTAATAGGGATGGGATTCAGCATGCTCCTTGGATTAGCAACTTACTTTATGACACAGCGAGAACAACGAAAACGAACAGCGTTATTTGCTGAATTAGTTCATCGAAATTGTTCTAGTGATCCGCAAGACATAGAAAAGATAGTTGGTGAAATGCTGACTAAAGCTAAAAAGGACATTTAATGAATCTAAAACAAAAGGTAGCTGCAGTTGCGAGTGCTGGTGCGGTAAGTATTGCGATAACAGTGATTGGTTACTTTGAAGGTGTTCGTTATGAACCTTATCGTGATGTTGCTGGAATTCTGACGGTTTGTTATGGGCATACAGGCAAAGACATTATTCAAGGTAAGACATACACACAGCAAGAATGTGACGAGTTACTTCAGAAAGACTTTATCAGAACGCAACAACAAGTTGATGTCCTGGTTAAAGTACCACTGGATGATAAAACAAAAGCTTCTCTATATTCCTTCGCTTTCAATGTCGGCACCACAGCTTTTGCACGTTCTACATTGCTAAAGAAATTAAATGCAGGTGATCAGTATGGTGCCTGTGAAGAAATGAAACGCTGGGTTTATGCAGGTGGCAAGGTATGGCGAGGGTTAGTCAGTCGTAGAGATGCGGAGTCAGCACTATGTCATGGAAACCTTTAATTATCGTTATTAGCTTTATCCTCGCATTACTTATCACAGTCGCTGGTGGCATTTATCTCTCAATTGATAATTCATGTGTTAACGACAAAGCCAGTTTAGAAAAACGCTGTCAGATAGCTCTCTCACATCATCGGTACTAATTATGAAGCATTGGAAACTTTACATTGTCATTGTGATAGTGGGGATTGTTGCTGGTGGTTGCGTGCTGATTAATGCACAAGCTAAAAGAATTAACACACTGACAGAAAAAAACAAAGAACTTACAGCCACACTCGAAGAGCAAAAGATTATCAATGCAGACTATCAAGTTCGCATAGAGCGACTAAATCAACTTGATATAAAGCACACACAGGAGCTTGTTAATGCAAAGAATGAAATTAGTCGCTTGCGTGATATTAGTGAGCGTAATCCTGAGCGGGTGTACATCAAAGCCAACTGTCCAAAGAGTACCAGCAATCCCACCACCAGCATGGATGATGCAACCACCGCCAGACCTACTGACACCGCTATCAGAAATTATTGGTTACTCCGAGAGCGAATTGCAGAATCAGAGCAAGTGATATTGGGATTACAGGATTATATTAGGACGGAGTGTGTGAACTAAAAAAAGCCCTACGTAGGGTACGAGGGCAAACTAACAAGATATCAATTAAAGTATAGCGATGTTTACTTAGTATAGCTTAGGTAAATATATATACCAGATTGATTATTCTTATCTATCTCCTACCTAAATAAACAGCGCAATATAAAAATAACCCTGTGAGTTTGGGCTCCCACAGGGCTTTCACTAGTATGTGTGAAAACAATAGATTATCAATATCCACTAAGCCAATCTGTTAATAATCAACGTAAGTTTTTAGAAAACAATCGCCTCGCAATAGCGGGGCTTTTTAATGGAGAAATATCATGGCAGTAGAAGGTTCAGATAATCCAGTTAAATTCCGTGAAGAACTGGATAAAAGCATTCTAAAAGAATAAAAAAAGCCCAGCATGGGAGGCTGGGCAATACTATCAAGATGTAATTAGATACAAACATAGTGAATTTTTTATTATTACTTAAGTAGGTATATTCACTAGTAGATTATTCTTAGTTATCTAATTTTGATTGGTGTAATGGATACAAAATAAAAATAACCCTGTGAGTTTGATTTCACAGGGCGGCTGAATTTAAGCAAAAAATAAATACATATTAATCATACTGCTATTTTTATTTCGTGCCAATAGAAGAAAACGTAGCGTTGTCGCTGTTTCCTATGTTAGCCATGACCTGTTTTATTCTCGACAGATAGCGCATAGTGAGAGTCAAAAACAATGAATACCACCGCCTTAGCTATTTTCGGTCATTATCAGCAACGTCAGCTGTAGGTAGAAGAAAGGACGTGACTATGGAGAGACATTATTAATTCTACAAACATCATTCATTGCGTGGCGTTGATAGAGTTTATATAGATAGCCATCAGTTAATCGCTGGTGGCTTTTTTATTGGAGAGGATCATGTCAGATAATACTATTCAATTAAAAGTCTCAGTAGATACCACTGAGTTAGATAGGTTAGAAGAACAACTCACTCGCATTAAACAACTGGTGCAAGATGTGGGTATCAATATCAGCATTAAACCAAAGCAAAGTAACGATTTATTTATTGCAGGCTTAAGTGGTTGTTTTATTAAAGATGCTGTTATTGATTCACCAAAAATTAAATTTAGTGCGTCAGGTGATGCGGTATTTAGTGGTGTGCTTGCTATTGGTGAAGTAGAGCAGGATATCAATGCTCAATTGGCAGATTTACGTATGCGAGCTGATCGACAAGATGCAAATATCAATGAGCTAATGCAGGCGCGAGAAATTGAACGTCATGCGTGGGCTAAACTTATGAACGAGCTAAATAACAGAACGTGGTGTAGTCAGAAGTAAAAAAGGGGCCAATATTACCCCCTTAGTAATTAAATAGTTAATGATTAAAAACTATATGGTGCGCTATCTAATATTTTTTGAAATTCACTTTCAGTAATATCATACATTCTATTTTGCACATTTAAACTTTTATAACAGTTTATCATGCGACGATAGTTATCAATTGTTTGAGAATGGGTGTTTGAGATAGGATCTTTTTGTTCGGTGAATCTGTTTATTTTCCAAAAACCCTCAAGAATATTAGTGTATTTATATTCATTATTTCCATCAAAACCGGGAAGTTGAATACCATCTTCAATTAATTTGAGATTATTTTTCTTGATTAGCTCCTGTTGTTTATCCTTAGAAAATTTTCTTAAGGAAGCAGACAACCCTCTATACATATTTAATATCTCTACAAGAAAATCACGATCTTCCTTAGTGTGATTAGACGATTCATCATCTAATAAAAATGAATATTCAGCATTAATAATCCATTCATTACCTGATGTAATAGCATATTTAATAATATCAGGATCTATATCCGAATCTATACCTAAGTGCTTAGCAATGTCGCAAAGAAGTATAGTGTCTATTTTTTCTTTAACATTCATAATATTACCTTTTGGTTTTATATTTAAATTAATAACTCATTAATATATTTAATGCTTATTAGATATTTAGTAAAGGATATGCGTCTCAATTTATAGTTTTATTAATTCAAAAGGTACTCCCAGCGGGGTACCCTCTCCACGGGGCGGCGCGCACGCGGGAAACGGCTAGTTTTCTGATTTTCATGGTGTCAGCAACAGGTCTCATAATTGATTGATATATATAGATATAAACAGTATTGAGGTGACAATATTATTTAATTGTTGTCACCTCAATGCTATTTATCGTATTGATTTTTATTACAAAACAAGAAAATCACCTGACCAAGTGAGGTGTCGATGTCTAATGTCAGCAATCTGGGAGACGCCTATAACTGGAGTGTTGCAAAGATTGCTGAGGCATTCGGGCTAAACCGAGGCACAGTTAAAAAGAGATTATTAGAAGCTAATGTTCCCATTGCTAATACAGTCAGAGGAAACCCTGTTTATGCATTGCGAGATGTTGGGCCGATAATTTTTGCAGATGACAGTAAAGGTGGGGAAGGGATTCAAGATCCTGACCTTATGTTTCCTAAAGATAGAAAAGATTGGTATCAGTCTGAAAATGAAAGAATTAAATTTGAAACTACATTAAAACAACTTATTCCGGCATCAGAAGTTCATCGAGAAATGGCGGTTATTGTCAAGGCTATTGCTCAGGTTCTGGAAACGTGGCCAGACAGGTTAGAGCGAGATCACGGATGGAATGCAGAACAATTAGTACAGGTTCAAATTGTTATTGATGAAATGAGAGAGCTGCTATCCAGTGAAGTGAATAATGCAGAAGCGATGGAGGAATAATGACAGTAAGATTTGCTTCCGCTTCATCCATTCGGCGTGATGTATCCACACTATTAAAACCACCAAACAGATTACCTGTCGCGGAAGCCGTTAAAAAATATATGAGAGTTCCTCTTGATGGTGGTAGCTCATTACCTTGGGATGACACATTAACACCTTACATTATTGAGCCTATGAATTGTTTAACATCTAGGCGATATGATGCTGTTATTTTTGTGGGCCCAGCTCGAACAGGTAAATCCTTAGCGCTAATTGATGGATGGATTGTTTACACCATTGTCTGTGATCCTGCTGATTTTTTATTAATTCAAATGACAGAGGATAAAGCCAGAGAGCACTCTAAAAAACGGCTGGATAGAACGTTTAGAGTGAGTAAAGAGGTATCAAAGCGGTTAAGTCCTCGCACAAACGATAATAACGTTCACGATAAAACATTTAGAGCGGGAAATTACCTAAAAATAGGATGGCCAACTGTCAATATTATGTCGTCATCAGATTATCGTTTTGTTGCTTTAACTGATTATGACCGCTTTCCTGAGAACATTGACGGTGAAGGTGATGCATTTTCGCTAGCATCAAAACGGACAACCACTTTTATGTCAGCTGGCATGACGCTGGTGGAGAGCTCTCCTGGTCGTGAAATAACAAATACAAAGTGGAGTCGAACGTTACCTCATGAAGCCCCGCCAACAACAGGTATTTTATCACTTTATAACCGTGGTGATCGCCGTCGTTGGTATTGGCCTTGCCCACATTGTGGTGAATATTTTCAACCTATAAAAGATAACATGGTTGGATTTTCATTAACGGACGATCCCTTTGAAGCAGGTAAAAATGCTTATCTTCAATGCCCTCACTGTTTATCAAAGATAGAACATGACCAAAAAAGAACATTAAACAATAAAGGCGTATGGCTGATAGAGGGGCAATCAATTGATAAAACAGGGAAAATAACGGGTAACCCTCGCTACTCAAGATTTGCATCATTTTGGATGGAAGGGCCAGCTGCCGCTTATCAAACATGGGCTCAACTAGTAAATAAGTTTGTTGGTGCAGAGCAAGAATATGAATTAACGGGCAGTGAAGAAACATTAAAGTCAGTGACTAATACAGACTGGGGTTTGCCTTATCTGCCGAAAGTTGCACAAGAACAGCGTCAGAGTGATGAATTAATCAATCGTGTTGAAGACTTAGGCGAATTGATTGTTCCTGATGGCGTACGATTCTTGGTTGCCACAGTTGACGTACAGGGCGGTAAAAAACGACGCTTTGTGGTTCAGGTGGTCGGTTACGGTGAAAAAGGCGAACGCTGGGTGATTGACCGCTTTGAAATCACCCAATCTCTTCGTTATGACAACAACGGTGAATGTCGTCGAATTGATCCGGGTTCGTATCCCGAAGATTGGCAAGTATTAATCACCGATGTATTAGAGAAAACCTACCCATTACAGCACTATTCTCATCATGAAATGGGGATCATGATGCTTGGGGTGGACTCCGGTGGTGAAGATGGCGTTACTGATAATGCTTATAAATTTTGGCGTCGTTGTCGAAAAGAAGGGCTACATCGTAAAGTTTATCTCTTTAAAGGGGATGGGCATAAACGCAGTAAGTTAATCACCAAATCATTCCCCGATAACACCAGCCGTTCCGAAAGGCGCGCTCAAGCGAAAGGGGATGTGCCTCTTTATTTACTGCAAACTGACCAACTTAAAGACCGGATCAGCTCTGCGTTATCGCGCGATACCGTCGGGCCTAATTATATTCATTTCCCTGATTGGCTGGATGAATCGTTCTATGACGAGTTGACGTATGAAGAGCGTGACGAAAAAGGGCATTGGGAAAAACCGGGTCGAGGCGCTAATGAGGCATTTGACTTGATGGTTTACGCCCATGCCTTGGTGATATTAAAAGGGTACGAAGGTATCAATTGGGAAAAACCGCCTAAATGGGCAAGGTTGCCTGATGTAACGCTTTCCTCATCTCCGTCAATTGCCGATATCGCCCCAGAGCCTGAAATAAAACCCTCACCCGAAACCCAAAAACAGGAAACGCCTGCCGTATCAGCATGGGTACCGGTATCAAACAGCGGAGGCTGGATATGACGAAAGAAGAAATTGAACACATGATTGAGCAATACCGTTTAGCGGAAGAGGCGGTATTAAAAGGCAAGTCCATCACCTTTAATGGGCAAGCCATGACAATGGAAAACCTCAACGAGATCATTAAAGGCCGTGAGCGTTGGGAGTCACGTTTATCGGCATTGATATCGAGAAAACGAGGCAATCCAATGTATAAATTAGCGAGGTTTCGATGACATTATTAGACAACGCCATTGGTTATTTTGCGCCAAACTGGCAAGCCTCGCGCCTCCGCTCTCGATTACAAATTAAAGCTTATGAAGCCGTTTTACCCACTCGCACACATCCCGCTAAACGTGAAAATCGCAATGGCAACCAGCTGACTCAATTTGGTGGCACATCATTACGGGAGCAAGCGCGCTGGCTAGATAACAATCACGATATTTCTATCGGCATTCTCGACAAGATGGAGGAGCGCATTGTCGGGGCGAAGGGCATTATTGTTGAGCCTCAGCCCTTAGATGGCGCAGGGCAAATCCATGAGGATTTAGCGTCGCAAATTCGCCAAGCTTGGGCTGAGTGGTCAGTATTACCCGAAGTGACAGGGCAATTTAGTCGCCCAGTGTTAGAGCGTTTATTGGTGAGAACGTGGCTACGTGATGGTGAAGTCTTTGCTCAACTCGTCAAAGGTAAAGCCAAAGGATTAGAACCTCAAGCCAATATCTATTTTTGGCTCGAAGCCTTAGAGCCTGACTTTGTGCCGATCCACATGAATATGCCTGAAAGTAAGATTATCCAAGGCATTAAGTTCAATGAGTGGGGGCGACCCACAGGGTATCAGGTGTATAAAAACCTCCCTCAATTCAGTGCCAATTTAGGGGATATTAAAACCATCGATGCCGAAAATATGTTGCACCTGAAATTCACCCGTCGGCTTCATCAAGCGCGAGGTGTCAGTTTATTTTCGGGGATCTTAATGCGCTTAAGTGCGTTAAAAGATTACGAAGATGCGGAGTTAACCTCTGCACGTATTGCAGCTTCATTGGGCATGTACATTAAAAAAGGCGATGCTGGCTCTTTCCCTGATGGCGAATACGACGAAGATGAGCAACGTAACATCGATATTCAGCCGGGCATGATTTACGACGGATTAAAACCGGGTGAAGAAGTAGGTATGATCAAATCAGACCGACCGAATCCTAATCTACAAACTTTTCGCAATGGGCAATTACGTGCGGTTTCTGCGGGCAGTCGAGGCAGTTATTCCAGTATCGCCCGTGACTATAACGGCACATATAGCGCTCAACGACAAGAGCTGGTGGAGTCGTTTGAAGGTTATAACATTTTTCAAGACACCTTTGTGGCGGGTATTAGCCGTCCGATGTATCGCAATTGGTTAAAAATGGCGATAGCCAGTGGTGTGATCGCAGTGCCTCCTGATGTTGACGCTAAATCACTGTTTAATGCGGTTTACAGTGGCCCCGTAATGCCGTGGATTGACCCGAAAAAAGAGTCTGAGGCATGGAAAACCTTGTTACGTGGTGGGGCGTCAACAGAAAGCGACTGGATACGTGCTAAAGGGGGAAACCCTGCAGATGTGAAACGTCGTCGTAAAACCGAAATTGACGAAAATAAACGATTAGGACTGGTATTTGATACTGATCCTTCTAATGACAAAGGGGCACAAGATGCTAAGCAACAAGAACTTGATGACGATGCCTAAAATGTCGAGGCCAGTAAATCAAAAAAGCTGGTTTCGCATGCAGGCCAAAGAAGACCAAACCGCAGATATCTATATTTATGATGAGATCGGCGGGTGGGGAATTAGCGCAAGACGCTTTACAGAAGATTTACTCTCGCTGGGTAATCTCAGCCATATCAATCTGCATATTCACTCACCGGGTGGTGAGGTGTTTGATGGTATTGCCATTTATAACCAACTTAAAAATCATTCCGCGACAATCACGGTTTATATCGATGGTTTGGCCGCCTCAATGGCGTCGGTCATTGCGATGGTGGGTGATACGGTCATTATGCCGAAAAATGCCATGATGATGATCCACAAACCGTGGGGTGTTTCATGGGGAGATGCGAATGATATGCGTGAATATGCTGACTTGCTCGACAAGTTAGAAAACGTACTCATTCCTGCTTATGTGGCCAAAACAGGAAAAACAACAGAAGAAATGACCGCCATGTTGGAGCAGGAAACATGGCTTGATGGCGATGAGTGTGTTGAACACGGTTTCGCCGATAAAGTGATTGAGCCAGTGAAAGCAATGGCAAATCTTACATCTAAACGAATTGAGGAATTTTCATCTATGCCAAGTGAAATTAAAAATCAAATTATCCCTAAAAACACGACGAGTCCTACTCAACAACCTAATCCAGCGCCGACACCTGCGCCTCAACCTAATGTCTCCTATGCTGATGAGCAAGTGCGCTTAAATGGGATTAAAGATTTATTTGCCATGTTCGGAGGTCGTCATAATGATTTGATGATCACTTGTTTAGCGGATGCGAGTTGTTCTGTTGAGAAAGCGCGGGAGCAATTACTTAACACGGTTGCACAACAACAAAATCCTGAACCATCAAATACGGTTAATATGCAACATATCCATGCAGGAAACGGCAATATTGTCGGTGACAGTGTGCGTGCTTCTGTTATGGCGCGTGCGGGTTATCAGGATTATGAAAAAGATAACGCCTATAACAGCATGACACTGCGTGAATTAGCGCGCGCATCACTGACAGAGCGTGGCATCGGTGTGGCCACGTATAATCCGATGCAAATGATCGGTATGGCCTTTACGCACAGCACCTCTGATTTCGGTAATATCCTGCTGGATGTCGCGAATAAAGCGATTTTGCTCGGCTGGGAAGAAAACGACGAAACCTTTGAAAAATGGACGAAAAAAGGGCAACTCAGTGACTTTAAAACTGCACATCGTGTGGGATTGGGGGCATTCCCTTCCTTACGTCAAGTGCGTGAAGGAGCAGAATATAAGTACGTTACGCTGGATGATAAAGGCGAAACCATCGCACTGGCGACCTACGGTGAGTTATTTAGCATTACCCGTCAAGCCATCATCAATGATGATATGAATATGCTGACAGATGTGCCAATGAAGTTCGGTCGTGCAGCTAAAGCCACTGTCGGTGATTTGGTGTATGCGGTGCTTATCGACAATGAAAAAATGAGCGATAAAAAAGCACTATTTAGTGCCGATCATAAAAACATGATCACCGGCGGGATGGATGTAGAAACCATCAGTGCGGGTCGAACTGCTATGCGTCAACAAAAAGAAGGTGAGCGTACACTCAATATTCGCCCTGCCTTTATGTTGGTACCGACCACGCTAGAAACACAAGCTATCCAAGTGGTTAAATCAGGCAGCGTGAAAGGCGCGGATGTTAATTCTAATATCATTAACCCAGTGCGCGATTTAGCGGAAATTATCGCTGAGCCTCGTTTAGATGATGCAAGCGAAAAAGATTGGTATATGGCCTCACGCCAAGGCAGTGACACCATTGAAGTGGCGTACTTAAACGGGATTGATGTGCCGTATATTGATCAGCTTGAAGGTTTTACCTCTGATGGTGTCACTACAAAGGTACGTATTGATGCAGGTGTGGCACCGGTTGATTATCGCGGTCTGCTTAAAGTAACTGGTAAGTAGGACATCTTTTTTCTTTGATTTGTCCTGATGCCCTTATGGGCTTTTTTTATATCTAAAATCCGGTGCTTCGGCATCGGAAGGAGTTTTTATGGCTAAGAATTATGTACAACAGGGTGGCACAATTGCTCTGATTAATGGCACAAAAGAGATCATTAAAAGTGGTCAACTGGTGCACGTTGGCGCTATTGCTTGTGTTGCGATCACGGATATTCAACCTAACGAAACCGGTGATGGTTTTGCAGAAGGTGTTTTCTTGCTGAATAAGAAAGCTGGTATTGCCTTAAAAGCCGGCACTACGGCGTCCGTTAAAGACAATATCGTGGTAGATACAGGTGGTACACCTGCCGGTGTGGTTTGGGATGATGCGGATGCATCGAGTGAAAATGTCACCGTTAAACTCAATGTCTTTGTGCCATCAACTGGCGCACCTCAAGGTTAAGGTCAACACCGATGAATCCATTTGAGCGGTTGGTAAAAAGAATGGATAACGTGACCGAAGAACGGATGGGGGTTCCCATCCGTATAAATGGTGTTTTTTATCAAGCACTAGAATCTCACTTTATCCCTGAATTGGGGCCGATGAGCGGTGATGGGGTGAGTTATGTTATTTTTTCGTCAACCTATCAACCTGACCGTAAGGATCCGGTTGAAATTGATGGCAAAACTTACCAAATCACGCGATATCAAAAGTTTAATGGTAAACCACATATTTGGATTAAATAGGTGGGTGATATGAAAGGGTTAGAGCAAGCCATTAAAAACCTAAATAGCATTAATGATGAAATGGTACCGAAAGCAACGGCAATGGCGATCAACCGTGTTGCTCGCCGTGTCATTAGCCATAGTGTTAAACGGGTTTCAGCTGAAACCAAAGTGCCTCAACGCCTGATCCGTCAACGTGTTCGACTTAGTCGAGCGAGTAGTCGCTATAAAACGCCTCGTGCTAGATTAGTGATAAACCGGGGTAATTTACCCGCCATTGCTTTGGGTAGTGCTCGCGTTCAACTATCAAGAAAACGAGGTAATCAGAAAGGAGCAGGGAGTGTGTTGAAAGTGGGCAAATTTTCTTTTCCTAATGCCTTTATTCAACAGCTTGATAATGGGCGCTGGCATATTCTTCAGCGCGTTGGGAAAAGTCGTTATCCCATCGAAGTAGTTAAAATTCCGCTCGTCACACCGTTAACAACGGCTTACACCGAAGAGTCAGAGAAGCTTATTGAATCTGATATGCCTAAAGAAATGGCATCGGCCTTAAAGCAACAATTACGGCTTTATATAAAAGGGAGGGTTTGGTGATCAAACACACACAGATCCGACACGCAATTAAAGGGGCGATTGAGCCTCATGCTAATGGGGCGACAGTCTTTGATGGTCGCCCTTTTTTTGTGGATGAAAACGACTTCCCAGCGGTTGCCGTGTATATCACGGATGCTGTATCAACAGGTGAAAACCTTGATGAAGATAGCTGGCAAGCGATTGTTCACATAGAAGTTTTTCTGAGTGCGAATAGCCCTGATGCTGAATTAGATAAATGGGTTGAAGCTGTGATTTATCCCGCACTGACCTCCATTCCCGCACTGTCCGATCTTATCGAAAATATGACCCCTAACGGCTACGACTACCATCGTGATGAAGAAATGGGGTTGTGGGGTTCTGTCGATCTCAATTATCAAATTAGTTACTCAATGTAAAAGGAATCATTATGCCTACACCAAACCCATTGGCACCCGTAAAAGGTGCTGGTACCACGCTTTGGATTTATAGCGGTACCGAAGACCCATTAAAAGCGCCGTTTGATGATACGGATTGGACGCGACTGGCAAAAATTAAAGAGTTACAGCCGGGTGAAATTACCGCAGACAGTTATGACGATACGTATCTTGACGATGAAGATGCAGATTGGAAAGCGACTGCTCAGGGGGAAAAATCAGCAGGTGAAGCCAATATTACGCTGGCATGGAAACCGGGTGAGCAAGGACAAAAAGATCTGGTTGATTGGTTCCAGCTGGGAGATGTTCGCCACTATCGTATTCGTTATCCGAATGGGGCAGTCGATATTTATCGTGGCTGGGTCAGTTCGCTGGGAAAAACGGTACCCGCAAAAGAAGTGATCACCCGCACGATTAAGATCACTAATAGTGGTCGTCCAGCTCTTGCTGAAGAAATTAAATCAGCGTCAGAGCAAGGAAAAAGTGCGCCCGTTATTAAAAAAGACAATGAATAAAAGGTAACAGTATGTTTTTAAATAAAAAAGAGTTTACTTACGGCGGTAGTTCTGTTGTGTTGTATGAATTGTCAGCACTACAGCGCATTGAATACTTTGATTTTTTAGTCGAGCAATCAGAAAAAAACGACGATATTGAAAAAGTGGAAGGCGTTAAAAAAACAGCCCTGATTATTCGTGCAAACACAGAATCAAATGCCTGGTTAGTGTCTCGTTCATTAGCGCACGGTGGATCGGGTGATGTTGAGCTAATTTACAATGATGTTCTTTCTACATGGAATCCTGAAGCACTTGCTCTTGCAGCTAAAGAAGTGCTGGTGATTAGTGGGATGGCACAAGTTGAAAGCGCGGAAAATGAAAATATTCACAGTGATGCACAGGAAGAGTCACTGGAAAAGTAGTTGCCCGTGAACATCAATTTATCCTGCGTTTGTCACATGAATTTAAACGTGCTGATTGGCGCAGGATGCTCAGCGAAATGACAGCGACCGAGCTCGCTGATTGGTTACACTTCTTTAATGAAACTCCCTTCACCCTCCAACTTATCGATCATGCCTTTTCTGGGCTCAACTTTACTGTCGCCAGTGTTTTTGGTGGCAGTGATAATTTGTCTCCAGAGGATTTTAGCGTGTTGTTACGAAAATCCGCTGTTGATATGGACGATGAAACCATGATGGCGGTCAGTGAAGGGATAGCGGGCGGAGTACGATATGAGCCAACAAATAGCGGATCTCACGATTAATTTAGGCGCTGAAACAGCAGATTTCAGCCAGCAAATGGGGCGTGTTGAACGTCAACTGCAAGAAACCGCAGAAAAAGCCGAAGCCAGTCAACGACGCATGGCTCAACTGGTTGAACAACAAGCGCAAACTGCTCGCAGTTCAGCAGAGAGTACTGCGCAATCTCTTCAAGAACTTAACAATCAACAAGAAATTTCTCAGCAACAACGAGCGGATTATTATCAGCGGATCGCACAGGAAGAAGCGCGCGCAGCTATTGAATCACGCAAACAAGCAGATGCTTTTTTAGAGCAATCCCAAAGTGTTGGGCAAACGAGAGATGCACTCAAACAACTCACTGAGGTTTTAAATAAATCAACAAAGGCTTATGACAAGCTCAAAATTACAGGTGAGCAGTTTGCCGAAATTCAGAATGTCACTAAATCAAGAATAAAGGCGATACAAGATCAACAAGATGCGAATACTGAAAAATACTACAAACAAATCGAAGCCGTTAAAGGATTATCAGGTAGTGCATCAGCGTTAAGAGCCATTCAGGCTCAGTTAAACCAAGAAGTGAAGAAAGGCACTATCCATCAGCGCGATTATCAGGTGCTTATTTCTGCTATTACTTCAGAGTCAATGAAGTTACGCCGAGAAGAAGAGTCTCTAACACAACAAAAAACACGGTTTATTCAGCGACTAAAAGAACAGGTTGCCACTCAAAATTTAAGTCGTGAACAGATGTTGCGTTATCAAGCCTCTCAACTTGGTGTCAGTTCTTCAGCTGAGATCTATATTCGTCGTTTATCTGAATCGAACAAAGAAACTAAAGAGTTTGATAAAAACAGCAAGTCATTATCTGGCCGTCTTCAGAGTATTGCCAATTCCTTTAATATGGGCTCACTGGTTCGTGGTGGTATTTGGGGAGGAATTACTGCTGGTTTAACGGGCGTTGCAAAATTAGCTTATGATGCAGAAAGAGAGTTTTCCCAATTTAACAAGCAGTTGATATTAACGGGTAACTACGCCAATAAATCTGCCAGCCAATTAAATGAAATGGCGCGAACCCTTGCAGGTGGCGGTATTACGCGTGGTGAAATGGCATCATCCATTTCGAGTGTGGTCGGTACAGGCGTATTTTCAAATAATGAAATTTCTCGTGTTTCAAAAGCGGCCGCACAGATGAATTACATCACTGGGCAGGCGATTGATACCACGATTGATCAGTTTAAACGCTTGCAAGATGAACCACTTCAAATGTCGCTTGAATTAGAAAAAGCGAATCATCATCTCACAGCATCCCAATTAGAGCAAATCAGAACACTCGAATTACAAGGTAATAAAACAGAAGCAGCTAAGCTGGCAATCGATGCTTATGCGCAATCTATCAATGATGGCGCTAATGATATTGTTGAAAATTTAGGGTTCTTAGAATCCGCATGGAAGGGGGTTCAGGACGCGGCCAAAAAAAGCTGGGATGCAATGCTTGATATTGGGCGAACAAAAGACTTAAGACAACAAGTTAACGAATATGAGCGGATATTAGTTGATTTCCAAATAAATCCTGCATCAAAAGGTATTTTCTTTGCTGAAACCAATATGACGCCAGATGAGTTAAAAACCAAGGTGGCTGAACTCAAAGAGAAACTAGCTGATATTGATCTTAAAAAGGCTCAGGATCAAGCTGAAAAAGTAGCTAGCCAATCAGAGGTAAATAAATTCCGAATTAAACAAGAATTCTATAATAAATATGCAAGCTGGGAAACAAAGAGGAATGCAGAACTTACAAAGTTAAACGCTAATAAGCATGCATTATCTGAAGAAGAGTATAAAGAATATGAAAAAATGATTAATTATCGACTAAGAGACCGTCAAATGCCGGGTTCTGGTCGAAGTAAATCATATACAGTTCCAGCAGGTGATAAAGAAGAGGAAAAAGCTTCTCGTGATTTATTGGCATTACAAGCTCAGTTAGAAATTCTTAAAAAGCATCAGAGTGCTAATGATGTTATCAGTCAACAACGTAAAGAGCTTCAAAAAGAACAGGCGCAATTTGCAATTCTAGAAGAGGTGCAATTAACGCGCCGATTAACTAATGCCGAAAAATCTTTACTATCCAATAAAGAAAACATTCTTGCTCAAAAGGAAAAACTTGCATTAGTGGGTGATGAAGTTGCTTTGCAAGAACGCTTAAATAAGATGCAAGATCAGGCTGATAAATATATTGCTCAGCAATCGGAAAAGCGCTCAGCTATTGAAGAAAGTATGGGTAAATCAGCAAGGGAGCAACAACGGTACTTAGAGCGCGCCCAATTGCTTGCTGGACAAAAAGACAGTCCACATCTGAATAACATGTTAGCTGAACAACAAAAGACCTATGAAGTTGAAGATCAGAAACGGGCTGATTGGTTAGCGGGTGCCCAAACAGCATGGGGCAATTATAAAGACACAGCACTTGATGTTAACTCTCAAGTACAAAATGCAACATCGATGGCGCTTAATGGGTTTAGTAGCCAACTAACCAACGTATTGTTTGAGGGTGAAGCCAATTTCAAAGACTTTACAAAATCGATTCTTAAAATGCTAACGGATATTTTAATTAAAATGTCTTTGGTTAAAGGAATAGAAGCGATGGGCTTGGGTTTTGGTGCGCCAGTTGCGAATGCGGACGGTGGAGTTTACAACTCAGCCAGTCTAAGTGCTTACAGTGGGCAGATTGTTCATAAACCTACCATGTTTGCGTTTGCAAAAGGTGCGGGCTTGATGGGAGAAGCTGGGCCAGAAGGTATTTTCCCTTTGCGCCGTGGCGCTGATGGGAAGCTGGGTGTTATTGCGAAAATGCCTAATCAGGGAGGAGGTGTTACTCAGCATTATCATATTAATATACAAAATGACGGTAACAATGGTCAGATAGGGCCTGAAGCATTGAAAAAAGTTTATGAAATCAGTAAACGAGGTGCTCAGGACTATATTATGAGCCAGCGTCGTGATGGTGGGGCTATGTAGATGGAAATATTTAAGTGGAAAGTTAAACCTGATATGAAAAAGGAGTTTGAGCCTCGAGTAAAATCAGTGAAATTTGGCGATGGCTATGAACAGCGTCGCCCTGATGGTATTAATAATAATCTAAAAAAATACAATGTAACGCTGATCTATATAAATAGTGAAAGCTTACAGATTGAATCATTTTTAGAAAAACATGCTGGTGTTACCGCATTTTTATGGAAGCCACCTCATCAATCAGACTTAGTTAAGGTACTATGTCGAAAATGGTCGTCTTCAGTAGGGATGATTAGAACTGACATAACGGCTGAATTCGAACAAGTTGTATCTTAAATATTGTTAATTGAGGACATATGAAAAAACTTATATTGATAGTTTTATTATTTCCATTTTTTACACAAGCTGAAGTTTCAGAAAAAGATTTTATTATTGATACGATTAATATAACTTGTGCGGAACATAAAGATCCTGAGTTTTGCCGTTGGCAGGTAGAAAATATAAGCGCTGTATCAAGTATAAATACATTAACTTATTACAGATGTAAGCTTGATAATAAAAAAGACAAAGAGTGTCTAAGAGCAGTAGAGATGTTTGATTATATACAAGGACAGTATGATAAAAATATGAACGATATGAAGAAATGATAATATTAACTTAAAGACCCGCTTCGGCGGGTTTTTTATTGGAGCTAATATGCAACATATTCCTCCTGAAATGCGAATTAGTGTTACCGAACTCTCCTCCACTGATGCTTTGCTTGAACTTTACGAATTTGATTTAACCAAAATAGGCGGTATTCGGTACCGCTTTTTTGATGGACTCAATCAGCGTAAAGAACCGTTAATCTGGCAAGGAAATACCTATGAACCTTACCCTGTGAAAGGTGAGGGATTTACCTTCAATGGCAAAGGCCCATCAGGGCGACCCACTATTACATTGTCTAATTTATTCGGGCTCATTACTGGTATTGCCAGTCAGCTAGATAGTGCAATTGGTGGGCTGGTGGTACGTCGCATTGTCAGCACACAATTTTTAGATGCGGTCAATTTTCCCCAAGGTAATCCTAATGCCGACCCGTCACAAGAGATTGTGACACGCTGGATCATTGAGCAGATGACCAGTTTAAATTCAGTGACTGCTACCTTTATGTTGGCGACACCCAGTGAAACCGACGGATTGATGCTTCCTGGTCGCGTTATTTTGTCAGATATCTGCCCTTGGGGATATCGCTCTGAAGAGTGCGGATACAAAGGGGCTCCTGTTGCCGATGAATGGGGAAAGCCAACTACCGATCCGTTAAAAGATAAATGCGGTAAGCGTCTTAGTGATTGTAAGTTACGAAAAAACGAGTCACGTATAGGCGCGTTTGTCTCCACGTCCCGCATTGGTAACAGTTAATTCCCTTCTAAGGTATTTCTTATGATTGAACAAGCAATTTTGGCGCATGCGAAAGAGCAAGCGCCATCGGAGGCATGTGGTTTATTAATAAGTACCGCGCAGGGTGAACAGTATTTACCTTGTGTTAATCAGCATGCCGATCCGAAAAACCATTTCACGATTTCTTTTAATGATTTTATTCGCGCCGAACAGCAGGGCGAGGTGATCGCGGTTGTACATAGTCACCCTGACGGCCAACAGTACCTCAGTACATTAGACCGACAACTGCAGGTGAACAGCGCATTGCCGTGGTGGGTGGTCTGTGATGAAAAAATTCACAGCTATCAGCCAGTACTTCATCTGTTAGGTCGCCAATTTGTTCATGGCTCAACAGATTGTTATGGGTTGTTTCGAGACGCTTACCATTTGGCAGGGCATGAATTGCCTGACTTTGAGCGCCATGATAATTGGTGGCGACAAGGTAAAGAACTGTACCTCGATAATATGGTGAGCAGTGGTTTTCGACAGGTAAAAAAAGAGGCACAACCCGGCGATATTATTTTGTGTTGCTACGCCAGCTCTCGCGCCAACCATGCGGGGATCTATTTAGGCAATCAAACGATTTTGCATCACATTCCAAACCAACTTAGCAAACGCGAGGAGTATAACGAACGATGGCAACGAATGACGCACTCAATTTGGCGTTACCGCGATTGGCAACCTTCCGACTTTACGGGAATTTGCAACGATTTGGACGTCGCTTTGAATTAAATGTGAATACTGCCTCTGAAGGGCTTCACGCGCTTTTTATTCAAATCCCAGCATTACGCCTCGCCATTCGTGATGGTTGGTATCAAGTCCGTATTGCCGGTACCGATATTTCCCCGCAAGAAATTCATCAAAAATTCAATGAAGCTTTACCTGATAATGCGGTCGTTCATATTGTGCCGAAATTATCAGGGGCTAAAAACGTCGGCGTTTTTCAGTTTGTTGCGGGTGCCGCCTTATTTTCACTGGGATGGTGGGGGCCTGCGTGGATTTCCGCAACAGTGGCGACTTCTTTGATGGCAGGTGGTGCGGCCATGATGATTGGTGGTGTCGCTCAAATGCTGATCCCCGCACCTAAACCCCCTAATTTATCTCGTGGTGATGAAGAAAAAGGCAATACCTATTTTAGTAATCTTGATAACGCAGTTGCACAAGGGATGCCAGTACCCATTGCGTATGGCGAAATTATGTGTGGTTCACGCGTCATTTCACAATCTGTTGAAATTATGGATGACAGTGATGGCGAAGATATCGATGCCGGCAAACACGGTGGTTAAGAGGAGTTCGTATCATGGGTAAAGGTGGTGGTGGTCAAAAAACACCGTATGAGGCACCAAACGATTTAACATCACGGCAAAAAGCCTCATTAATTGATTTAATCAGTGAGGGACCGATTGAAGGTCCTATTCATATTCAAGGCTCGATGGATGATTTAGGGTGTATTTATTTGGATGATACGCCTGTGATAGACGGCTCTGGTAATAGCACCATTAATGGGATGTATGCACAATGGCGGGCAGGGACATTAGAGCAACCGGCAATGAGTGGCTTTACCGCGTCTGCGAATGAAGTGCCGGTGGGGATTGAGGTTAAATATAATTCCCCCGTCACTCGTACTATTACCTCACCCAATATTGACCGTTTACGTCTAACCTTTGGTACACAAGCACTGGTTGAAACTAAAGATAATGGTGATCGCGTACCGACTTCTGTTCAATTACAAATCCAAATCCAGCGCAATGGGACGTGGATAACAGAGAAAAATGTCACGATTAATGGCAAGCGCTCCAACTCACCTTATTTAATGGCCGTTGTGTTGGATGATTTACCGCCCGTTCCGTTTAGTGTACGCATGATCCGTATCACTCAAGATAGCACTTCTGACAAAATTCAAAATAATACCGTTTGGTCGAGCTATTCTGAATTAGTGGATATTTCACAAACTTATCCGGGCTCTGCGGTTGCAGGATTGATGTTTGATAGTGAACAGTTTGGCAATAAATTTCCACGCCGCAATTATTTAATTAAAGGGCGTATTATTCAGGTGCCGAGTAATTATGATCCAGATAAACGGATTTATACAGGGATTTGGGATGGCACCTTTAAACCGGCATTTACCAATAACCCAGCATGGATATTATGGGATTTATTAACTCATCCTCGTTATGGGATGGGGAAACGTCTTAATATCAGTGAGGTCGATAAGTTCGCTCTGTATGCGATTGGTCGTTATTGTGATGAACAGGTTGATAATGGGTTCGGTGGAAAAGAGCCCCGCATGACGTGCAATGCCTACATTACGGATATGCGCAAAGCCTATGATGTCATGGGGGATATGTGTGCCATGATGCGCATTATGCCGGTCTGGAATGGGCGAACATTAACCTTTATTCAAGATAGATCGTCTGATGTGGTGTGGCCATATACTAACGCCAACGTGATTGATGGTAACTTTCAGTATAGTTTTAGCGCATTAAAATCGCGTCATACTGCCATCGAGGTTCGTTTTATTGATCCCGATAATGGCTGGAAAACCAGTGTTGAGCTGGTTGAAGATGATGCCAGCATTGCCCGCTTTGGGCGTAATGTCATGCGCGTCGATGCCTTTGGTTGTACTAGCCGAGGACAAGCTCATCGGCATGGTCTTTGGTTATTAACCACGGAAAAATTAGAGACACAGACGGTTGAGTTTACTGTTGGCAGTGAAGGCTTGCGTCATATGCCGGGTGATATTATCGAAATTGCCGATAACTATTACGCGGATAATCAAATTGGTGGACGCCTAACACACATTGATTACGTATCAAAAACATTAACCTTAGATCGCAATATCGACACACCCAAAAGCGGTAAATCAAGCGTCACACTCATCAATGCACAAGGTGATCCGCAATCTTATGAAGTGCTGAATTATCCCGCATCCAATCAAATAAATCTGGATACCTTACCGTTAGGATTACGAGAAGGCGGGATTTGGACATTAACGTTCCCATCTTTACGCCGTAGATTATTTCGTGCCATTAGTTTAGCTGATAACGGTGATGGCAGTTTTACGGTTATTGCTGTGCAACACATACCCGAAAAAGAGGCGATTGTTGATAAAGGCGCTAAATTTGAGCCAAAGCCCGATACGCCACTGGGTGGATTTATCCCACCGGTTGAAAACCTTTCTGTGGATATCGAATCGGATGCGAGTGCGTGGCAAGTGGAGGCGAGTTGGAACACGCCTTATTCCAGTCGAGGAGTCGATTTTTTATTAAAACTCACTACGGGTGATCGCATTGTTGGTACCGCTTCAACCACAGATACGATGTATCGTTTTGGTGGTTTGCCTCAAGGAAATTACGTTTTATCCGTTGCACCTCAAAATGATCGGAAACAAAAAGGCGAGGTGGCCACAACATCATTTGCAATTAATCCACCCTTACCACCGAGTTATATTGAAGTGGAGTCAGGTTATTTTAGCTTGGGTATTATTCCGCGTTCTGGTGGCCAAAATAGCCTACGTGCACAGTATGAGTTTTGGTTTTCAGAAAAACAGATCACCGATATTTGCGAAGTGGAAAGTCGCGCTGAATATTTAGGTGTTAGCTCTATGTGGGTTATACAGGGGCGCAACCTAAAAGCAGGGCATACCTATTATATTTATGTTCGCAGTATAAATTCCGTTGGAAAATCAGTATTTGTTGAAGCGAAAGGGGAGCCTAATAGTAATACCAAAGAAATACTCGATGAGCTAGACGGCCAGTTCATGACAACAGATGCCGGCAAACAACTCAGTGATAAATTAGATTGGAACGCTGAGACAGTACTCATTCTTAGTAACGCTGACTCTCAACTATCACGCAGTTTGTTAGTGAAACATGGTCAATCTCAAGCTGGAATCAAAGAGCTATGGCAAGTACGTGCAACGGATAACGAAGCATGGGCACAAACTGTTACTCAGCTCTACTCATCAATTGATAATGCAGAGAACACGTTTAACTCTGAAATCAAAGAAGTTAAAACAACGATTTCTGATTTAGATAAAGCGTTCGGTCAAACAACTACGGAGATCCGCACAGAGTTAAAAACAACTAACCAAAATTTAGCCGACACCAACCAGAAGTTAGGCAATACAGATAAAGAAGTCGGTCGTATTCGTGCAGATGTTGCGACGAACAAAGAGGCGATATCTGAAACTAATAAAGCAATGGCTAAATCTGAAGAACAGGTACAGGCGCAATTTGGCAAACAGCAGGGCATGATTAACCAAAAAATGCAGGCTGAATTTAGTCAAACCGGTGACGGTGTTGTCACACACTCAATTAATATCACGATTGTTCATGACAAGGTTAAATATAACGCAGCAGGACAAGTAATTAGTGCTCAAGTTAAGAATGGAAAGCTTGAAAGTTTCTTTGGTTACAATGCGAATAACTTTGCTTGGTATAACCCAGCAAATGGCAAGATGGAATTATTCATGTATGCCAAAAATGGGCGGTTGTTTATGCGTGAGGCCTTTATTAACGAGGCGTGGTTAAATTCTGTTGTTGTTACCGAATACATTAAATCTGGCGACTATGTTCCTGGTAAAAGTGGTTTTTTAATTGACGGTAAAACTAGCAATATTGAAATGAATAAAGGAACGTTCCGAGGTGAATTAGATATAGGAACAAACAAGACGGGGGCGCATACCGTTATTACAAATGAACGGATTGCGGTTTACGGTGATAAAGGAGAGCTTAGGATTGAAATAGGGAAAATAACAGGAGTTTAATTAATGTATGGTGTTTATGTTAAACCAGAAATCGGCAACGAATATTATTTAGATGCTGATGATAATCAAGTAATGGGGTATTTAGGAACGATAAATATTGGATATAGATTCGGGCACTTCCCTCGTAAAGGGTGGAATGCATTAAAACATAATATCGTCGAATATGAAAAATATAAAATCATTATTATACCCAGAATAATTTCTCGGACATGTAAAATACCCGGTTCATATTACTGGTTCTCATCTAATGTCACTGATTACAATATAGCTGGCGATAATTTTAATTTTTATGTAGATGAGGAGCCTGCAGGGGCTAGAGTATATACAGAGGATTACGATTCTGAGGAGAATGATCCAGACTTTAAATTTGATTTTTATGGTTATCCAAAAACAAATAATGAATCATACGGAATTAGACTACATGGAATGAACGGTATTAGTGAGCTTACGCCATCGATGCGAGGGTATTGTGTATTTGCTGAAGTCGTGAAAATAAATGCGGGTAAGCATAATGGATGGAGAATACCATCACACATTACAAGTGAAATGAGCCCCGTTATCTTTGCGCGCCCAAAAAATTCTAGTGCTGTATTTTCATATACTAAAACTAAAGGGCTAGTTGTTAGTCATTCATGTGAAATGTATGTCGTTATATTTTGTACTAACTTTAAATTAAACCCACCCAAATATGGCATTGTGATTTATAACGAGAAAAAAGAAATTACATTTTCATCCAACTATAAACCTATGAAACTCGGAGAGACGACACGATTTAGTAATCGGAATGGCGCTTCATTCTATAAACTAAAAAAACCGATGATTATTCCGGACGCGCAGTTTGTTAACTGGAAAATAGAAGGAACAAATCGAGATGATGTTGTCTATCTAAGGACTGGCTTTGGCTTTAGAAATGATAGTAATAGTGTTTATTGGGATGATATATACAGTATAGGTTCAGAATATGGTGGCTCTTACGGCGCAATTGGCGGTAATGCATTTAAAATAGAATTTAATATTTATGGCATCGAACTCAGCGACTACTTCAATATTTAATTAACCCTCATTTATACCTCTAGGAAAACTTATTTATGATATACACAACAGGCACTGTTAACACAGTGTCAGGGTCTGCTATTGTTCGCGGAACTGGCACTAAATTTAAAAATAATAATCCAGCCATTAATATCGGAATGACTATTTTAATTAAATCGGGAAACACGAATATTCCGTATATGATTAAATCCGTTAATTCCGATACTGAATTAGTATTAGCTCATCCCGCATTAGCCACAGCAACTAACGCCACATTCTCAATTCATATTACAGAACCCGATAATAATAGTGATGCAGCAAGAACCATGGTCGCTATTAATGCATACACACAATATTTCCTCGATGCGATGAGTGCGTGGATGAGTGAAACGGGTCAGACGAAAATTGAGATGCCAAATGGTGAAGTTGTCACACTCGATAGCATTAAAAAGATGCAGAGTGATATTAGTAATAAATTTGATAAAAAAGGTGGAACCCTAGAAGGGAATTTAATTTCAAATGGAATAATTGAAGCCTATGGTGGCTCTTTAGCTGCGGTCATTCCTAATGGTGTGGGCGCACAATTAAATGTATCGGGCTCTCAACCCGTAATGCACTCCAGAATTAATTCCACTTCTGGATGGAGAACTCATAATTTCCCTGAAAAATCAGGAACTCTAATGCAGGTGGGTGATTATGGTTTAGGCTCTAACGCTACTTATCGTGGAAATGACGAATTAAAAGATACGTTAATCCCAACTAACTTTTTTTCAATGGGTGGCGGGGTTACAAGTGACCACTTCGGTTATTATGGTTCTGGCGTTAATATATATTATAACAGTGATATTGCATTCAGGATGTTTGTTTCTGTCCTCGGTATACTCACCAGTGAATATTATAGCAAAAGTGCTAATTTAATTAGGCGTCACGTTACATGGGGAACATTAAATACCACTGTAGACCCTCAAGGTTTCATCAAAAAAGCCTCTCCAGTAATCAATATCAATCCTGACAGCACATTTACAACTAACGACGAATCCGAAGGCGCTACGGTTACTCGAATAGCAAAAGGTGAGTATCTTATCGAAGGTGTATTGGGTTTTAACTCAGATGCAGGATGGGGTGGAGTCGATGGCGGCATTGAAATTCCACTCGATGTAAATAAACAACCACTGATATGGGTTAACTCTAAAGTTAACAAAGATGGCTCCATTCTCGTTAAAACGTATCACCGTACTCACCCTAGCGCACCTAAGTTCGCCCGTAATAATATTGATGGTTTCAATGATGGCGACCCGATTGATATCCCTGATGGTCGTTTTATTTCTGTTCGTGTACAGATGCCAGAGCAATCAATCTATAACGTGAGAATGTGTGAGATTGAAGAAGCTCAGAAAGAAGAGGAACGCAGACAAAAAGAAGAGGAAATAAAAGAGCAATTTGGGAATGATGAATTGTTGTAACTATTAACTGTATTGGCTCAATATTAGAACTTATGCTGTTATAGCATTGAACTATATGTGAGCCAGTAGTCTGCTTTGTGCCAGAAACGGACATAGAAAACACGATGTTATAAGATTAGGTGCATATCTCCGATCGCATTCATTGGACGTAATGATCGTACTAAGCCGATCTCAAAGGAAAGCATTAATCAGGTAATTGAGCTATTAGGATAAAAAGGAAGGCTGACGGGGAATGGTTTTCGTCACACATTGAGTACCATTCTGCACGAAGAAGGATTCAACTCTGCATGGATCGAAACACAGCTTGCACATGTGGTTCAGAACGCTATTCACGGGGCTTACAATCATGCACAGTATTTGGAAGGGAGACAACAGATGATGCAGTGGTATAGTGATTACATAGATAGCTTGTCTAGAAATAAACTTCCGCAATTTTTTCTTCAAAAAAAGCAGTATGAACAATAAATCTAGTTGATGCATACAAAGGTTTATTGTCGATAGCAAGAGGAGCGTCACAATCATGAATGTACAGAAAACCAAATTTTCATCTAAAGAATTTTTAAGGCGCCGTCGCCCTGAAAAGTTTTCTGATTCAACAATCAGAGAGACTGGTACTTTAGATAGAGTTGTACTGGAACACTTCCTCTCTACGCTAAATACAAGAAATCAAGAATTACAATTCGAGGATTTTGCAAAAAAAATATGTGAAAAAATAATTTGCCCTAATCTCCTTGAACAGACTGGTCCTGTAGCAGGGGGGGATGGTAAAACTGACACACAAACATACCCTGTTTCGGAACAGAATAAGCTTCTTTGGTTCGAAGGTGTTAATGAAGCATCAAATAAAGAACGTTGGGCCTTTGCGGTAAGTACACGTAAAGACTGGAAGAAAAAATGTCATGAAGATGTACTTAAGATAAAAGAAACAGAGTGTGGGTATACTAAAGTATTTTGCGTAACGAATCAATCTGCAAAGTCCAATATTCGTTCAGAGGTTGAGGATACACTAAAAACAAAAACTGGAATAGATGTCCGTATATTAGATATTAATTGGCTATTAGATCAAATTTACAAAAATCATTTTGAGCAATTGGTCATTGATTCATTGTCAGTTCCAACGCAATATAAAAGAGAAGTTATTTTTGGAGAAAATGATTATAAGAAACATAAAAAATATGAAGAATTAACCGAGTATATTAGAGAGAAAATAAACCCTGCTGAAATTTCATATGAACAAGTGGATATATTTTTAGAAATTGCAGAGTTAAGCGCTGAACTTGAGAAACCACTAATTGAAACACAAGGTCTATTTGAAAGAGCTATAAAAATCTCAAAAAAATTCGGGACTAATCAACAATTGCTAGATGCGTATTATCAATACGCCTGGAAATCTCATTTTTGGATGGAAGATTTTAATCTCTTCGAAGAAAATCTTCAATTAGCGTATGAAAGTATAGCATCATCAACTAATTCCTCAAAATGGGAAAAAGTTTTAAATTTAGTAACCGTTCATAAAAGTTATATTAGACTTAACAACGCAACATCTACAATCGACATTGAGAATATTGAACGTAACATGCTCGCCAAACTAGATGAGATAGCTGACGATGATTCACGTCCCAGTAATGCGCTCACAGCGAGAACTCACAAAGCCATTTATAAACTGACAACGTTTTCAGATGTAGAAGATGCTTCGGTTGTATTTGAAGAGTTACATGAAATTTTTAAAAATAGCGGGAATTTAATAGGCTATCCGTTTGAGAAAAACTTCCAACTTTTGAACGAACTAGATGACATTTTTTTCGATGTAGATGCATATGAAAATTTATTAGACTATATGACTGAGCAATCTGTTGTTAGAGGTGGTGAAGTTAAAGGGGCATTATTAAATCTGCGAAGAGGTATAAAGAGGCTTCAAAATGGTCACCCTTATCAGGCAATCAAGTATTTAGGAAAATCTTTTATTCCACTCTATAAAGAGGAATCACGAGATAAATTTATATTAGCATTAAAAGCTATTGCTTATGCTTACGAATCCATTGGATTGCTATGGAGTTCACGTTCATGCTTGCTTCTATCCGCTTCTTTGATTACAGATAACTTCTGGAAGTATGATGAGATATCTTTAAAGCAGGCTGAAATTTATTATAATTTATGTCTAACAGAAATAAAACTAGGGAAATTAGCACATGCTCTTTTATGGTATGAACTGTTTTTAATAATTAACGAGAATATCAGTGATAGCTCGTTCGGCGATAAAGAAAATCAGCAAGTCGATTTTTACATAAGTCAACTCATTTTGAACACTGACCTAAAGGGAATAAATCGACAGAGTAATATCCCCGATGAACTCGATAGACTAGGCCTTTTTGTATCATCGGGATGTCTTAAATATGCTTTAGGTTATATTGAAGATTTTGAACGTGAGTACGGAGTTACTGCCGATAAAGATCATAATGATTTCTTGCGAAAAATACGTGACTTTGATACAGGATTTAATAGTAAGGGCATAAAAGATAACCATGACAAACGAGGAGTACATACATCTTTTATTTTTGGATGCACTATAGAAATTAACTTTCCGAATCGGTCACCATTTATAGAGTTTTCAACTAATGTCTTATCACTTTTAGAGGGTGCTTTTGCAACCTGTACGATTGACAACATCTATCTTAAAGAAGCATTTCTAATTATTGAAGTAATAGCAGATAACGATGATGACTTATCCTTATCACATGAAATAAATAGCAATAGTGGAAAACTAAATCTTACAATAAATTGCGTTGGTTTTGATGTAAGTGATTTTAGAATCGAGGCGCAACAAGAAATCACTAATGGATTCAAAGGATTAGTGTTCAATCTTCTCCCCGAGTTATTTTTTATAAAAAATACAGAATACATTGAAAAAATGATCTTCGAAGATGCTGCATTCGACAGAGCAATTAGTTTTGGTGCCTGTATCAAATCTATTGAAAATGTTCTTGGTAATGATATTGATCAACAAATTAAGAAAATTTATTCCGCCAGTTCTGAAAAGAAAACTTACCCTCTTTTAAGAGATAAATCCTGGGATAGTGAATTTTCGAAAGTGTTGGAGATCGAGGATATAAAAGCCCCAACACCCGGTAAAGGAAGAATGCCTGAAGAGGAACTTAATTTCGAAAATATAACACATAAAGATTATTCCATACAAAGTCTAATCAAACCTCGTCTATGGGATAGAACACGCTGGCAAGGAGTAGGTTTCGCTCAATTAAAATCGTGTTATCCAGGATTATATCTATTATTTAAACACTCCGATATAGGTGAGGATATTTTTAAAGATCTTATATCATCAGTAGGCTTGGTAGATAGTAAAGCCAGATTACGGGTTTGTATTGTCAAGGGCATCTCAGTTAAAAACCCAACTCATTATAGAGTACTAATATCTGAAAATATGATGACAACTCCATTAACTAAAAGAATGACAATGATCAGTAGAATTAATACGATGACTCCTGATAGCAATGTCAATCTAGAAAGATTTCTTACTGCGTATCAGGCCTGTGGAAAATTCTATCTTGGATGTGATGCGATGTTAAAAAATATTGTTCCTGAGCATCCACAAAGAGATAGTTTAGGGATAGAAATGAGTACGTTAGATGTTAGGTGGGCTTGGGAAATTGGGTTAAATGATGTTGATTGTATTGGGGTTAATTTAAAAGAAGATGACCCCTATATTCCTAATGATGTAGCTGAGATCCCATTATTGCAATTGATAAACAGTAAATAAAATGTTTGCCAAGAATACCGCCTTTTAAGGGGGCGGATTCTAAACAAATATTTAGCCTCTTCACTAATACTATTAGTGTTATTGCTTTCACAATAAATTGCTGACCTACTCCCCATTGCTTAACAAGCATCGAAGTAAGTATACATTCTGAACTTCCGCTTTTCGCTCATAGAGGACTACTCAATTAGTTATACCTCATGAAAAGGTAATTATCTTAAATTTGAGCTAATACTAATTACTCTGTTTTCAAATACTGCACCGAATTTGCATCAGGCAACCTCTTACTTCTCTCGCGATAAAACGCTAATCGTTCATTAAAGTACGCTCTCAAATGTGCTGGTTGCTGTCGTTCAACTACGGATGCAACAACTGGCATGTTTAGTCGTTCTTTATACGCGACACCACTTGCAGCTAAATCGACATTGGTTTTGTTTTTTTCTTCTTGAGATAAGTTTGCAAGGTTTATAACGGATCTAATTAGTTTTTTGAGAGTATAGCGGGTGGATTAAAAATGAGTAAACTAATTAAATATTAATTGAACTTCATAAAATAAATGGTTAAGAATATTAATATTTTATTATTAGTGGTATTTTATACAGCTTGCTTGAACTATATTTCTTATATCCGATTTATTTAATTAGTATGGAGGATTAATGTCATTTTATAAATATATGACAACTACTACGGGTAAAATAATACTTGAAAACAGTACACTTCGATGGTCGAGTCCAAGTGTTTTTAATGATGTTGATGAGTGTCAATTTTCACCTTTCTCTGATAGTGAGTTTGAATCAGCAAATAATGCTGTATTTAAAATTTTAGCTAATTGTGCTGCGGGTCATCTAATATATAATTTTAATACGTTTACTTTTGATAAACAGATGATAATAGGGCTTTTAAAGAAAGATATTGAAAATGGTATCGTGAGTGGCAATAGTTATTTTGATTCATTTAAAAAAATTGTTCCTAGTATGGAAGATTTTTTCCGTGAGTATATAAACGTGGGACTTATTAATTGCGCTCGTGTTCTGTGTGTGACATCGGACTATGATAATAATCTAATGTGGGCCCATTATGCGGATGAGCATCGAGGTTGTGTATTTGAATTTGAAAATGTGTATAAAGAGGCTCCAGATAGACTTCATCAAGGATCTGTACAGTATGTAGATGAACTTAAAAGTTCTACAACCGCAATTGAGTTACTATTATATGGAGAGACTAAATCTATTCACGATGCTCTTATTAAAGATGTTTTCTTTTCAAAAAAATCCGCATGGCAATATGAAAAAGAATATAGATTATTATTTAGTGAAAGTTTTGGTGTAATCCAAAGTAGAATTAACTTTCAAACAAATGAAAAAACATGGGCTGTCAGTGGACAATCCAATCAATTATATACTGATGTAGAGTTTGCTCCAGAGTCATTACTTTCAATTACTTTTGGAGTCAGAACTCAGGCTACTATAGTTGATGAAATTATATCTATTGCACGTAGTAAGAACCCTCGGTGTACGTTTTATCAGATGATAAGATCCGGAGGATCTACAGTACGTCATCGCATGCAAATTTAGTTTTTCTTTTTTAAAGGGTGTTTTAAGCCCAAATAGCCATTTGTAGTCTTAATATATGGTTATCAAAACCAATGAAAGTATTATGGTAATCAAGTAGTTATAAAAAGGCATATTCATGGTCTTTTGAACCAAATAAGAATAAATATACTTTAATAAACAAATAGTTAATAATGACGGGTTTATATAATGTTACGCCACATGGGTTGGACAGAAGCCGCTGACTTAATCATTAAAGGTATGGAAGGGGCGATTGCCGCTAAGACTGTCACTTATGATTTCGAACGTCAGTTAGAAGGCGCTAAACTGCTGAAATGTAGCGAGTTTGGTGACGCGATTATCAAACACATGTAATTGTTGATTTGATAAATAGTTAACGGGAGCTTATTAGTTCCCGTTTATTTTTTGTACTATAAAATTCTTCCCCAAAATATCCCCAAAACTCTTCCCAAAAATTGTTCAATTAAACAGCAATAATTTGCCATTCTTTGCCTCTATCGTCGTGGTATTTATCGGTCATATTTTGTGTTTTATGCCCCAATAATTTTTGTGTATTAATTCCTTGTTCTCGATAAAGTCGTTCGGATAAAGATCGCTGTTCATGGAAAGTTGGTGCCGTACCTTTTTCCCAAGTTAACCCACATTTATCTCGTGCTTTTTTAAATGTTGTGGTTAACGTATTTGGTGTGACTTGTTCACCGCGTTTCGCTTGTGCGGTGGTATGTCGATAATGCACGAGATATTTGCTCACAACGGCATCACGACATTGAGCTACAACATCCCTTAAGGAGAGATTGATAGCTTCACATTTAAGCGAGAGAGGGATGGCCAACTAGTTTTATTTAAACTAAAAGTCGAGGTTCGATACCTTGATGGCGGCCTAATTAAATATAAAGCTTCTCATCTATTTTTTATTTTAATCTATAGAAAACTTGATATTAGGAGCATAAACTCTTAGGAGTTATTATGACAGGACTAAATCAAACAAAAGTAATTAGTCGAGTTTTACAATGGATTAGTAGTGTTGGCCTGATATTACTTGCAATTATTTTAATAATTTTTTAGTTAAAGAAACTATTATCCTTGCTAATTTATTGTTTACAGTTAGTGATCCAGTTTCAATTTATTTATTAGTTGATGGACTTATCATTTACTTTCTTTATTTTGAATTTATTGCATTAATTATTAAATATTTTCAATCAAATTATCACTTTCCATTGCAATATTTTATTTATATTTCAATAATTGCGGTAATTAGGTTAATTATTGTTGAACATAAAAATCCTCAGTTACTTATTGTTTACTCAGGAACGATACTGCTACTTGTTATTGCATTATATATATCTAGTGCTGAAAGATTGAAACCTAATTAAATTTATAAAAGTAGTAAAAAAAGCATAATCTTACTAATATGAATACAGTTATGATCCACTATAATCAGATTATATGAATGTTTCATATGAGGTAGTAAGAATGTTTAACTCTGTTACAGATATTCACAAAAATAATTTTGTTGGTAAAAAAATTATTGTAGGGATTAGCACTTGTTTATTAGGGAATAATGTTAGATTTGATGGTGGTCATAAGCGCTTTCATCTTGCCGTAGATGAACTATCTGATTATTTTGAATATCAATCGGCTTGTCCTGAGATGGCTATTGGTTTACCTACACCAAGACCCGCACTAAGATTAGTTAAATCAAATTCAGGAGAAATTGCATTAAAATTTAGTAACGGGAGTGAAGGTGATTTAACTGAAAAGATGAATCGGTATTCTGTTGAGTATTTAGAGAAATTTAATCAGTTTAGTGGGTATATTGTTTGTGCAAAATCACCAAGTTGTGGATTAGAGCGTGTTCGTGTATATGATCCTATTGGTAATGGTAACAGGAAGGCAGGGACGGGTATTTTTACAGAAAATCTGAAAAAAATGATGCCTTGGTTACCAATAGAGGAAGATGGACGATTGAATGATCCTCATATAAGAGAAAATTTTGTTATACGTGTATTTGCACTGGATGCGTTGAATGAATTGAGAATGAACGCATTTACTCGTCAGTCTTTAATCGATTTTCATACAAGATATAAACTGCTCTTATTGGCTCATTCACAACCTCTTTATAGAGAGTTAGGTCGCTTTGTTGCTAATAATAAAGAATGGCATTCATTGGAAGCTTTTTTTGATGAATATCGAAATAGATTTATGACATTATTACAGTACCAAGCAACACGACGTAATCATACCAATGTTCTTATGCATATACAGGGGTATTTTAAGCGCTATTTAACACCAAATCAGCGACAAGCATTAAGTCAATTGATTTTAGAATACCGTCAAGGAATACAGCCTTTATTAGCACCTTTAACATTAATTAATCATTATCTATCAGAGTATCCTGATAATTATTTGAGTAAACAGCGATATTTTCATCCTTATCCTCAATCCTTAAGATTACGTTATGGATTATAATAAACTTATTGATAGGAGGAAAATATGATACGTTCTTTTGTCATTTTTTTAAGTTCATTTATTCTTACTGGATGCAATGTTATTCCTCCGAGTGACATTGAGCCTGTTAATAATTTTGATCTATCACGTTATCTTGGGCAGTGGTATGAGGTCGCTAGAATAGATAATCGTTTTGAAAAAGGCTTAACGAAAGTTACCGCAAATTATTCATTACGAGATGATGGTGGTGTTAAGGTTATTAATCGAGGTTGGAGTCAAAATAAACATCGCTGGAAAGAAAGCATCGGTAAGGCTTATTTTGTTGGTTCATCTAATAAGGGTGCATTAAAAGTATCATTTTTTGGTCCATTCTATGGTGGATATAATATCATCAAATTGGATAAAAATTATCAATATTCTTTGGTTGTAGGGCCAGATAAAGATTATTTATGGATATTATCACGTACACCGACCATGCCATCAAATTTGTTGAATGAATATATTAATTTTGCAACATCATATGGATTTGATAGTAACAGGATCATAATATTTTAATAAAAAGGTATATAACTGAATTTAAATACTATCTAATTTGATGGTATTTAATTATGATTTGAAAATGCCTATTCGTATTATCCATTATAATAACACTGGTAATGATTATTTACACCTAAGAGCATGGGGATTTATGAGTTAGTGTTATCCAGGCCAGTTGTTTTGTTTTTATTGGTGAATAAAATGTGCATTTTTCTGATTTTTTATTTATATCGTTCTCGATTTTAGTTGTTTGTTTAACTGACTGATTTTTATCATCATTAGTTATTATAATGAAAGTAATTATAAAAAATAAAGAAATAAGAAATAAAATAATATATCGCACTTGATTACTCCGTTTCATAAATATTATTTATTATTTTATGAATAAATTTATAAATATGTACAGTAATAAATAAGAATTACTATATTTTTATAAATCATCTCGAAAATCTCTTAATAATTTCTCTTTATATTAATCATTAATGGACACTCCTCTGGGGGTGACTATGCGTATGGATAAATTAACCAATGTTACCTATGGAACAGCAGGCCTAACGGCCTTTTTTGCCAGTCTCTCTTTATATGAATGGGGATTTGTTATTGGGATGGCGTTTAGCATGGTTCTTGGTTTAGCTACTTATTTTATGACTCGTCGAGAAGCGGAGTCAGCACTATGTTATGGAAACCTTTAATCATCATCATCGCTGGTGGTATTTATCTCTTGATTGATAACTCATGTACTAAAGACCAAGTTAGTTTAGAAAAACGTTGTCAGATTGCATTCTCACATCATCGGTATTAATTATGAGATACGGGAAACTCTATGCCATCATCGCGATGGTAGGCATCATTGTGGGTGGCTATTGGGTGATTAACAGGCAAGCTAACAGGATTAATCTGTTGATAGAAAAAAACAAAGAACTAACGATTGCACTCGAAGAACAGAAGTCTATTAACACTAATTATCAAGCACGCATAATGCGATTAAATTAGTTGGATATTCAATATACGCAGGAGCTAGCGAATGCTAAGAATGAAATTAGTCGGTTGCGTGATATTAGCGAGCGTCATCCTGAGCGGGTGTATATCAAAGCCGAGTGCCCCAAAAGCAAAACCACTCCCGCCACCAGCTTGGCTTATGCAACCACCGCCCGACCTACTGACACCGCTATCCGAAATTATTGGTTACTCAGAGAGCGAATTGCAGAGTCAGAGCAGATGATTAAAGGGTTGCAGAGCTATATTGAAGCAGAGTGTTTATATTAATTTAACCCTCCTTGTGCATTTATAAAGTTTTCAGCAATAATATTTCCTAATTCATTTGGAATCGATAGCCCCACATCAGTGGGGCTTAATCGTTAACCACCGCGAGACATTTTCTCAATTTTTTTATCCGTATTGTATTGAGAAAGCGCATAAACCGACCAGATAGCCGCAGGGATCCATCCGATTAATGTGATTTGTAGGATAAGGCAGAAGATACCAGCAAATGGGCGACCAATCGTGAAAAATTGTAACCAAGGTAGTAATAACGCCAGAATAAGTCTCATAAAACCCCCTCTATTATTCGAAATTTCAGTTTATCAATAATTAAATCAATAGCAAATAACAAGGAATATTGCATTTATTCAGGGTGAAAGTTTGCTTTTGTAGTGTTCACTCCAAGGATTGAATTTATGGCGGGAGCATTAGGTAGATTAAATATTGATTTGACGCTGAATACGGCAAATTTCACAAATGCGATCAACCGTAGCCAGCGTTAAACAGAACAATTTGGGTAAAGTATTCGCGTCAGTCTTCAAGCTATCACCGTACAACAAGAGCGAATGTTATCGCAAGCCAATGCAACGGCGAATGCGGTAAGCCGTCCAAGTCGGTTCATATTGTCGCAATAAGATGAAAAAGAACCGTAGAATCTTTACTTCTAGAAAAGGAGAGGGTGATTTGTTCAAAAGTATCAAATAGCCATTTAACTCTATCTATAGTTGCATCTAATATATTTATTCCAAGAGGAATTTTTCGTTTACAGGACATAACTATTACCAAAATAGATTAGCCAATAGTATTAATAAATAAAAATATTGTATTGCGTGCTGGGGTTTTTAATTCATTTAATAGAAAATATAGTTCTTGGGATGCATTAAGAAGTCTGCCAGAATTTGGTACAACAAATCAAATAGGTCGTGATCTTCTTGGTTTACAACGTGTTACTGCTCCTGGGCGTAATTTTTCTATGGATATATCATTGTATTTCTAATGCTGAATTGATAGACAACTATTTAGTTTATTACAATTAGCTAAAGCCTCTTAAATGAGGCTTTAGCAAGATTATTTATATAATATTAGAATTAAATTGGTGGGTAGGTTATTTTATATATTAGTTGATTTATTTTTTTTCTGTTGCCAAAAGCGAAAAAGGTAAGTTAATCCAATAATAATTAGATAAATAATAGGCTCTGGTGTCGGCGATTTTAATGATAAAAAATAATGAATACAGACTAATAATAAGAGTGGATAAAATAGACTATGTATTCTTTTCCATTCTTGATTAAATTTATTTTTTAACCAATCAAATGAACTTATAGCCATCAATAATAAAATAACCCAACATAAAGCTCCTATAATAAGATAAATACGGGAAAAAACTTCGCTAAAAAAGAAAGTAATATTTTCCCAACCTATTTCAAGTAGCAGATAACTTGCTAAATGTAAATTAGCCCAAAAAAAACACCATAATCCTAATAGTTTTCTTACTTGAAATAATGTGTTTAATTTTAAGTAAAAGGAAAACATAGGGATCAGAGCTAATATAATTAATAAACGCAACGTTGTAATTCCAGTAAAATGCTGAATATCTTTTGAAGGATCTGCGCTGAAATTTTGCGTATAAATTGCATAAATAAGCCAAGTGAAAGTCAATAAACCAATAAGATGGAATATTGTTTTTAATAACTTAACTTTTATTCCATATATTGGTTGCATTAAAAATTTCTCCGTAAATCTAAATCTTTATATAAATGCGCTACTTGGTCGCCATAGCCATTGAACAATAATGTTGGTTGCCTTGTAACTTGGCCTAATCCACCTGTGCCTATAAAGCGTTCTGTTGCTTGTGACCAACGAGGATGGCTAACATCTGGATTAACATTTGCATAAAAACCATATTCATGCGGTGCCGAAAGATTCCACGTTGTTGGTGGGATTGACTCAGTTAAACGAATTTTGACAATGGATTTGATCCCCTTAAATCCATATTTCCACGGAACAACAAGGCGAATAGGTGCACCATTTTGGTTTGGTAAGGATTTTCCATATACCCCTGTCGCCAATAATGTGAGTGGATTCATCGCTTCATCGAGTCTTAATCCCTCGACATACGGGTATTGCAAACCGCCGCCAATGAAGCGACTATCTTGTCCACGCATCTCCTGTGGTGCATAACGTGTTTCAAAGGCAACATATTTTGCACGACTATTGGGTTCAACCAAAGAAAGTAAGCTCGCTAATGGAAAACCGACCCAAGGAATGACCATCGACCATGCTTCAACACAACGCATACGATAGATGCGTTCTTCTAATTGAAATTTACGATTAATATCGTCTAAGTTTAAAGTAAGTGGGCGATTAACTTCACCATCAATAGTTAATGTCCATTCTTCTGTTTTCATTGTGTGTGCATACTTAGCAGGATCGGATTTATTAAGGCCAAATTCATAGAAATTGTTATATCCGATTATCTTATCTTCATGAGTTAATTGTAATGAAGATTGATATTCTTCAGGTTGAATAAATTGTAATTCTTTACGGGATGATTTTGGTGTTGCTGGTTTGTTATCTTCAGTAAACCATGAAAATAAATCGGCTTTTACAGTGGATGAAACCGCTATTCCAGCAGCGCCGATACCTAATAATTTTAGTAAATTACGTCGTTTCATCATAAAAACAGATTCAGGTGTGATTTCTGATAGGTTATTTTTCCTGTTTTTTTTCATGATGTTACCTCTACATAATTAAGAAGATATTTGATTGATAAGTTAATTATGCAGAGATGTTTTATAAAAAAGCTGACAAAAAGATGACAATTTTGTCATATCGCGTAATTAGCATGGAAAGGTTAAAATAAATACATTATGTTTTCCAATACGCTCGTAACTGACTTTACCCTCATGTAATGTCATAATCGCTTGTACAATTGATAAGCCTAAGCCATTTCCATCTGTTGTTCTTGCATTATCACCACGCCAAAAACGAGTAAATATTTGTTCATGTTGATTCAATTCATCACCAATATTACTGATACTAATCAGTAACTGATTTTTTTCTTTTTTACATTGAGTGACTACTTGTGTATTAGCGGGAGAATATTTAATTGCATTTGATATGAGGTTCATTAATATGCGAGTAAAAAGTAAGTGATCTGCACTAACTGTTAATGTTGTAGGCTCTTTTAATAAGGTTATCTGTTTTTCTTCTGCATAAAATGAAAATAGGTTATAAATTTCATCAATTAGATCCGATAAGTTCAAGCTTTCTCTATTTAAAATGATATTTTTATTTTCAGCACGAGCGATAAATAAAATATTTTCAATTATTTTTGCAAGTTTATCCAATTCTTCAATATTACTAATAATAATTGATTCATATTCTTCTACGCTACGAGAGCGTTGTAACATAATTTCATTTTGAACTTTTATAGCGTTAATTGGTGTTCTGAGTTCATGAGCCAAGTCATCTGCTAATTGAGTTAGCTTTACAAAATCATTTTTTAACCTTTTTCTCATTATATTTAATGAGTCACCTAAACTTTTCAGTTCATTGGGAAGTTGTGAGATATTTATGGTTTGGCTAAGAGTATGTATGTCTGTTTTAGCCGTAATTTGGCTAAGAAAACGGATATCTCTTAATCCATGTTTAATTAACCAAAAACTTAATATTCCCATAAATAAAATAGAAGCTAATGAGATAATCAATATTTTACTTAAATATTCGCTTAGCATACTGATGCGCACAAAGGATGCTTTGGCGATCACTACATTTAACACGCCTATTGGTGATTCTATTGTAAAGTTAATAGCCGAAACAGGAACACCTGATTCTGTTTCCCAGGAGGTAATCATGTTTAAATCTATATTCTTTGTATCAGTAGTTTTTAGATGATCTGAAAATAAAATATCTGAATTAGTATCAACTAAAATTTTATTATTAGCATCCGTAATATAAATAATATCTTGTTGCATATCCATCATACGTTGAAAATAGATAGGTAATGTTTTGATATCAATTCCACTATTAATTAACTTTACTAATTGGTCTGCACGATTTACAAGTAAGGTATTATCACGAGATGTTAATTCATTTTTAAGCGATTGATAAAGTGTTAAAGACATAAAACCTGCATTTACAATCATTAATATGATAAATAAAGAGATAATTTTAAATCTCAGTGATTTTGTTTTCATTACTGACTCCATTTAGCCTATATCCCATTCCTCTAACCGTTTCGATTAATTTGATTTCAAATCCATCATCAATTTTTTTTCGTAAACGACGGATAGCAACATCTACAATATTAGTATCACTATCAAAGTTAATTCCCCAAATCTCGCTTGCAATTAATGTCCTAGGTAATATTTCATTAATATGTAAAGCAAAAAAAAGTAATAAAGAATATTCTTGGCGAGTCATTGGGATCTGTATATTATTACGCTCTACTTCATGACGAGATAAATTGATTTTTAAGTCAGCAATTTCAATAATTGTTGAAATATTTTGTTGAACTCTCAATTGATTTCTGACTCTTGCCAATAATTCTGAAAATGAGAAAGGTTTTACTAAGTAATCATTTGCACCTAATTCTAATCCTTTAACTCGGTCATCTATAGCATCCCTTGCAGTTAAACAAATTACAGGGACTGACTTTGATGTACGTAATATTTTTAAAATATTCCAACCGTTCATTCCGGGAAGCATGATATCAAGAATAATCAATTTGTAATCATTTTCTAATGCTAAATAGAGGCCATCACGACCATCATTCGTAATATCAATAGTATATCCAGCTTCTTCTAGCCCTTTTTTAACCCAATTGGCTGTTTTTTCGTGATCTTCAATTAAGAGTATTTTCATACTGATCCTCTTAAACTCTTTAGAATAGGTATTTTGTATTATTTTAAACCAGTCATATATAGGATTAATAGAGCTAATTAAATATGATAGTTTTTACTAAAAATGACCTTGTAATAATAGGTTTTAGAGACTCATTACATTGTTATTAAATAGTTTTTATGCAAAAGAGTAACCAACTGATTTTATTCGATAATTTTTTTATGGCAGTAGATTTCACTCGTTTTTGTATTCTTATTCTTAAGAAAAAATTGTAAAACTTATATATATTCGACTAGGGTTTAGCAATAATTTATGATGAATATGCTATAAAAGTTGAAGAGGATGAATGTATTTGCTTGGCTATTGAAACTAAAAAAGCCCACCGAAGCGAGCTTTTCTATACTTTAAAATGCACGTGCATTTCTCGTGCACTTTAAAGTCTTTTTATTGTCAGTGTGTAGTTCTGTTGGTTTATATAACTTATTGTTTTTGAGGGTTTTACTCTATCACTGACCCATCAAATTTGGTGCTAGTGGGAGTTGGATCCCACTAATTGTATTGATTTGATAGTGACTGATCCCCCTTATTTTCGGGTTAAATCTTGCGCATGGGATAATCAATGGGCAAATGAAGCAGAATACTTAGCGTGGCTAGATGACGTATTAACTGAGTTTTGGCGAGTATTGAAACCAAATGGAAGCTTGTATTTATTTTGTGGCTCTAAGCTTGCCTTTGATACTGAATTATTAGTAAAAAGGCGATTTAATATGATTCACCTAATCGTATTATTCATTTACCCGTCACGATGGGCGGAAGAACTTATAGAGTAACACATTTTGATCGGTTGTTTACCAGCAAAGGTATTCGCTTATTTCGTTGGAGTTCATTAGATTTTAAGCGAAAATTTAGTGTTCATAGCAATCCTATATTACTCACTACTTTAGGCTATAATATGGGAAAACTGATCCTAATATTGAAAAAATATAATAACGAAGAATCAGCTAGTGAAAATATTCAATAAATTAGATTAATGCTCTAATTAAAAATAGATCATTTTTTCATTATATAGGTCATTACTGCAATTTTCTTTACTCTAAAGAATAAATTTAGTGATATTTTATTTTTAATGCAATCATAGATAGTAATTACTAAACTCATGGTGAAATAAATAAAAACTAAAACTAAGAATGAATAGAATAAATGAGGTGTGGATCCTGATGTAATTATGCAAATGAAAACTATAGTAAGTGAAATAAATAATCCTTCAAATAAGATACAATCAAAGATAAATGTGTCAAAGAACCATTTTTTAAAACTTTCTTCTTTATTGGCTTGGTTGTTATAAGTTTGATTTATTTTTTTATATCTTTGTTCGATAAGTTGTTCATTATTTTATCTATATCGAATTTTTTCATTATGTTTTTATCTTATAATTATATTTATGAAATGATACTTTTTAATAAAAAGGATTTTAAGTGCAATTAAAACGAAAATCAATTGTATTAAGTAACACCAGTGCCATTACTATAGCCTTAAGTCTTATTAGTTATTTGGAAGGAATAAAATACAAATCCTATTATGATGTTACGGAGTTTTGACGTTTTGTTATAGCCATACTGGCAATGATGTTATTCAAAGTTGAATATACAAAATCTCGCTTCGGTGGTTTTTTATTGTGATGTTAGCCAGTTTAAGTCGGGTTAGCGTCTTAAGCATAAAACCACCCGCTATGCGGGGGGATGATTTTATCGGTAGAAAACAATTATTTCTTATTTTACTGTCCAAGCTTCTGAGAAATGGCGCTTTGAAAATAATTCTGCTAACCCACTGATTTGTTTTAAGCGTAATACTTCATCTTGTGACATACCTAGCTCATCACCAATTCGTTTATCGCTCCATCCTAATCGGGATAGATCTCTAACTATATCTGACATAGCTGCGACTTGATGCTGTCCTCTTGCTCGATTATGACGAATAGTTGTTGCTATTTGCTCTGACATTGTGTGATTTTTAACATCAAGGAGGGTGACTGGTAAATAATTATTAATTCGTTTTTTTAAGGCACTTTCTTTACTTAATAGATAACGATGATAGCCATCAACGATTTGCCATTGCAATTGTTTAGTTTTATTTTGCTGTGCAGATAATACTACAACGGGTTGAGTATAACCGTCTTTTATCAATGAGGTTTTGAGTAATCTTTTTTCTGTTGGAGACATAACATTAGGATTGTAGTCATTTGCTATGACTTGATTTTGCTTTATCCAAAGAACACAATCTATAGGTTCATTTTTGAACGGACTAATTTGATGAAGAAATAGTTTGATTTTGTTAATAGCTTCGATTTTTTGCTCATCATTTAGTTTTAGTAGATAATCTTTTAGCGAAGAAAATACTGTTTCAATAGTCATATTCACCTCTTGTTAAATCAACTGCCAATTTTTACGTTTTTCTTGTATCCGTTTGCAATATCGGTCATAACAGTGTGATTTGGTAGGACTAAATGCTAATGTTCTACACCAAAAATCATTACGTAAAATAGTTTTACAGATCCGTCGCCAAGACGGGATTTGTTTACTGCTAGTATCACCGTCTTGTTCATCCGGTATTCCATTTGGGTAATTTCGCTCTGCATACCAATGGAGATAAACTGCGATTTTATTTCGATAATGTTCGGCAGTTTGTTCTGGTAAGCTCGCTAGTAAAAAGTGGGCGTAAGATTTCCATGTATGATGGGCGGGCTTGCTAATTTTGCGTTGCCCAAAAAAACCTGATTTATTACGAGGGTGAGTGTATAACATACCTGCATCAGCACCACTCACTCGTTCACAGGCGAGACTCCACGTCTCAGGTTCTAAAACATGGTATAACCATAGCCCTTTGCGTTGTTCAGGACCAAATGGCTCACAAATACGCATTTGACTTAAACTAACTCCAGCTTGGTGCATTAGATCATAAATAGAATTATAGGGCAGGTTAAAATATGAAAGGTATGTCCAGATATCTTTTACATGCCAGTCATAAATAGGATAGGCCATATAATAAAAACCTTCGGGTGATGCCGTTGTCCATGGGATGTCATCGGCATAACGTAGTTTTTTGTTGTTATTAATAGCAATAAAGCGATTTAATGATTCATCAGTTCTAATTCCTAATAAAATGACTGAACTACGATGATTTCCTGTGATCCACTGATTAAATGCAGGTGTGAAGTCTTCAAAAATCATATTTGGATGATAAAAAGGGAAAAAACCAGGATCAGTAATGGCATCTTTAGGCGGTTGTCTTACCCATTTTTTGCCAGGTTCCCATGCTGTCCATGTGGGTTCATATTGTGAGATCCCGCTTTCCGTCGTGATAGGTAATGCTATCCAGTAAAATCGCTCAGTACAGTCTTCATACAAAGATTTCATGTTTGTAACATGGTTAATGGTCGCAGAGTATTGCACTTCCCAATCAAGAAACATGACGTTGAATTTTCGATGCCGTTTTCTTGCTTCAGCGGCAACAAGATGAAAAAGAACGGTAGAATCTTTACCTCCAGAAAAGGAGAGAGAGATTTGTTCAAAAGTATCAAACAACCATTCAATCCGTGTTTGAGAGGCATCTAACACATTTTTTCCAAGAGGAATTTTGTGTTTGCAAGACATAACTATCACCAGAACAAGTTAGTTAATAGTATTATTACTTAATCATATTTAGATTATAAAGGTAAGTGATGATTGCTAGTTGTTACTGAGGTTTATTTGAAAAAATTGAACAATAAATTATATCTTATTGTAATTATTGATAATATCTAGTAATGAAAAATTTTTTATGATTAATAAAAATTAAAGTAAGTAATGATTTGGTAGATAATTTTATTAAAAATATTTCCTGAGTCATTATTCGGTATTTTCAACTATTCATACAATAGATAAAAAATAAAATAGTCATTTTATGATAGGGTATTGTATGACATTAAGTACACATGATGGAGCCAAAGTATATACACCTGTGTCATTGAAGCTATATGATTGGTGGGTACTTAATATTTCTAATAGCTATGCATGGCACTGTGATACGAATAAATATCTAATTCCGCATTTTAAAAATTATCTCAGTGATCGCCATATGGATATTGGTGTTGGAACGGGATTTTATTTAAAAAAATCATTAAATTATATAAAAGAAATCTCACTGACTGATCTTAACTTCCACAGTTTGGAACATACTAAAAAGTATATACCTGGTGATAAATTAATAAATTGCCTCCAGCATGATATTTTTCATCCTTTTTCTAATGAATTAAATGCATCTTATAATTCTATCTCCTTGTTTTATTTACTACATTGTTTACCAGGAACAATGAGAGAGAAGAAAAAAGCGATAGAGAATATCAGGTATCTACTGACAGAAGAAGGGGTTTTATATGGCACAACAATTTTAGGTAAGGGAGTTAAGCATAATTTTTTTGGTAAAAAATTAATGTCTGTTTACAACAAAAAAGGTATTTTTTGCAATTATTCTGATTCGGTAGATTCTTTGGAAGAAATACTTTCTTCTTTATTCCATGACATCTCTATACATGTCCAAGGTACTGTAGCTTTGTTTACAGCGAAGAATAAAAAATAATATGAAATATTATTCTGGATTAGAGGCTTTTTATTTTTATTTTCTTAAGGAACAGTATGTTATTACGTAGTCTGTTTTTTACCTGTTTATTATTAACACCAACGGCATTTGCCACAGATACGTTAAGTCATAATATTGAATATTATTCTAATGTTACGTTAACTGATTTTAATTCGGGAAAAATTGAAGATGGTCGATATTTTTGTGTTAAAGCCATGAATTATGGTGGTGAATTTATCGCCTGTGCAGTATCTAATAAGTCAGATTGGGCTTCTTCTTATGAGCACTTTTTTCAGCAAGCTCATTATTACTACACAACGGGGAAAAGCTTTAGGTTATATGTTCAACCTAATGTTTGGACACATCCCAAATTTACTCGAATATATTCAAATAAAGCGATAGCAGGATTCGCTAGTTGTCATAATAATCGTTGTATGGGGCCAACAAAAGACAATTAATTGATTAATATTCAATTTTATAAATTGGATAAATCCCATTAGAGTTTCAGGTAGAATTTTTTAAATTAATAAAGAGTAAATGAATACTCTATAAACGCTAACTTAATGATATTTAGGAGACTATATGAAATTTTTATTTAGATGTGTTTTTTTTGTTGTAGGTATTTTGTCTTCTAGTTTTGTCATGGCAGATAATGCCGATGAGATAACTAAAATTTCTTATGTATGTGAAAATAATAAAGTGATGGAAGTTATCTATGTAAATACAGCAAAAGATAGCTATGCGATTATTAATCAAATGGATGAAATGATCCCAATGAAAATCATGAAAATGGCTTCTGGTGCAAATTATGAAGCGATAAATAAAAATTACACCTATAAGCTTTATACTAAAGGTGATAATGCCGATTTAGTTGAAGGAAAAGATAAACCAGTATTGAGTGGTTGCAAAGCTGGTTAATTATCACTAGTTTTATTGAAAATCATTTAGCGTTCTTATAGAGGTCACTTCGGTGACCTTTTTCGTATAAAAAGGCAAGTGTGAATATTGAGTAAGACATAAATATTCATGCACTATCAGTACATAGAACGACCTGTGTGACAAACTTCTGAGTTACAAAAACTGCTCTCTGATATAAAAAGGCAACGAGCTGTGGTGATGACTTAAAGCATGATACACGCTAATTCATTAATTAAAATTAAGCTTTATGTTTTCACTTATAATTCACTCACACTAGCATCAATGGACGCTTCTTTGGAGTGACTAAGCGTATGGAAATATTAATTAAGATACTTATGAAACGGCTGGCTTAAGGGCATTTTGGGACAGTCTCTCGTTATATGAATGAGGACTTGTTATAAGGATGGTGTATAAATATTAAGTTGAGTTATAGAGTGTAATTAATAACAATTTATACCCTTTTTATGAAGGTTTGTTGTAAGTAAAACAATAATTATTGATTATTAAACTTTTATTTTTGATAAAAAAATCCCCCAAGGTGAATTGGGGGAAATGAGTTATATATAATGACATAGGAAAAAAGATTATGAGGCTTTTTTATATTGTAAAAACTTACAAATCGCAATGATATCTATTAAATTTTATTGATATGCAGTAAATAAATATCAAATTGTTTTAATATTGAAATAATGTGCTCTTTATGTTTTTTTATTCAAAATTGTAAGGGTAAAAAAAATCCATCTGAGAAGATGGATTAAGAAATACGCACATCAATCATATAATGAAGAGAACATATCTACCAAATAAAACAACAAAGTTAAGTGAGATCTGATAGCATCTATGACATTATTATTAATAATCTAAATAAGAAAAAAACACAACAACTATACAATAGTAATGTTATTTTTTTATATAAAAATATCAATATTTTTTATTTTAACTTCAATAAATAATATTTATTGTTGAGTTTATTTAGTATTTATTGATTGTTAAGTATGCAGGGAGTTATAGTGATATAAAATATTTTATTAGGGATACTTATGGAATTTGTTTTTACAAAAATAACTAAAGATGATTGGCCTTTTTTTAGTAGTTTATATGGTTCAGAAAAGGCCATGCAATTTATCTCAGTCTTGATGACGAAAGAGCAGATCAGAGAAGCATTTAATAGTCGTTTACCCGAATGGAACTTATCATCATCACATTGGTTATGTTTTGTTATTCGCAGTAAAATAAATAATACTTGTCTAGGTTTGACGGGGCTAAGACTTATTTATCAAGGTGGAGAAGTAATCGCAGAAGTGGGTTATATCCTATCTCCAGAAAAAACAGGAAAGTCTATAGGGACAAAATCTTTAGCTCAATTATTAAATTTACCTGAGTTGGCTAGCTTAAAAAAATTTCAAGCTATTGTTACTGCTGGAAATATAGCATCTGAACGTGTATTAGAAAAAAATGGTTTTATTCTTACTGAAATTCTTAAGAATAATTATGTTATAGGTGATGTTATTTTTGATGATCATGTTTATACATTAATTAAATAGAAAAAGTTATCTAGAGGGTGTTCCACATAAGAAAAAATAGGCCCTCAAAATAAAGTTTGCTATCTGAATTTTTCTATGGCTTAATAGCGTCACTGGTTTGGAAGTACAGACCTATTTATGTTAGTAAGTTTAAAGTTGTTCCCGTTTAGCGTTATCCTCGATACCTCTTCATTGTGAATTCCTTCTAATTAATTCCCATAAGTAAAAATACAAAACAAACCGCATATGCCTTATGGCAAATTAAATAAATTAAAGGAAATTCTATGTCTAATACAATGACTGGTACAGTAAAATGGTTCGATGAAGGTAAAGGTTTTGGTTTTATTACTCCAGCTGATGGCAGCAAAGATGTATTCGTACATTTCTCTGCAATCCAAAGTGATAGTTTCAAAACATTAGCGGAAGGCCAACAAGTTTCATTCACCATGGAAAATGGTATGAAAGGCCCAGCAGCAGGCAACGTGGTGGCTCTCTAAAGGCGCTATTACTATTCGCCTCTATTTTAAATGCCCTTGTTGTAGCAGTTCACAATATAGAACATCACAATTTGATGTCACAGTGAACAATCCACACGGCGCAAAATGCATCTTTTGCAAAAGTGTGATGACAGCTCAAATGAGTTGAGCATTAAATAGTTGAATATACAAAACCTCGCTTCGGCGGGGTTTTTTGCTATCTACAATCCCATGTTGGTTAAAGATAAAAAATTTAGATTTTAGGGCTTGAAAAATACTTGCTCGTTCATATTTATATTTTGGGTAAATAAGATACCGCCCATAATTCACTAAATACTGAAGGAGGAGTTATATGCCTAACATTAAACCTTTTTCATTATTCCCAGCATTATCTGACAACCTACTGTCAAACCGCTTTGATCAGATAGATCGCCTGTTTAGTCAGTTAACAGGTAGTAAGCCTATTGCATCACCAATTCAGACCTATAACCTGAAACAGATTGATGATAACCATTATGAACTGACAGTGAGTGTGCCTGGATATCAAGAAGATGACTTATCGGTTTCATTAAAAGGAAGTCGTTTATTGATTGAAGGGAAAAAAGAAGAAAAATCAGAAGAAGACAATGATAAATGGATCCA
>NZ_JAABNH010000017.1:0-6337 GCF_009915985.1 Proteus sp. G2626
TCCATTCTTCTCTTCCTTTTGCAGATTTCTGATGTATTGGCACATAACATCTTTGGTGTTGTACTTTGTGTGATTTAGAGGCTTAAACTTCGGTGTGTATTTATCGAGGATCTGAGTGGTTAGTTTGTCGTTTGGTATTCCGTGGCTTCTGAGTTCGATTAAGCATTCCTTTGCTATTTGCCGTCTCGCGTTTTCCATTGCCTGTGCATTCATAGTCTTTGCCTTTTATTACGCAAAGTGACCATGTATGATCTACGGCAGTTTTCTATTTCGACTGGGTAGATATTCTTTCCTATCTTTATTTTATGATTAACGATTATTCCAGTTCGATTATATTTCTTTTTATGGGCTTCCAGTGCCTCATTAATAGCTATCCTTTCTGTGGGCGTGACTTCACCGCGAATTATTAATCTCATAATTCACCTATGCTATTTTCCATTCATTTAATATTCTATTGCCGATATTAATTAACTCGTCTCTATCGACAGTATTAATTATTTTTCGTGGCTTGATATATGGTCGCCATATTAAAAGCATTGAGCCTTTATTATTTCCATTGACGGGTTTGTTTGTACCAGCATTAATAAATGATATTCTTCCTCCTGTAATTAATCTCACCTCATCGACTGTTTCTAATGCAGAATTAAACCAACCGACAGAAGTATCAGCAGGAATTAACATCACAACAGGTTGCAATTGCTTTTTACATTGTTCGGCGGCTTTATTAATCCAAGGCTGAATATCTGAATATGGCGGGTTAATCCAAATACCGCCATAACTTTCCCAGTCGCAATTTAACGAGTCGTCTTTTTCAGTGAGGTAACGTGAACAGAGCGCATTATTTTTATCGGCGGCGGCATCTAAATAGAAACCAAATTCAGCGTCCAGTGCTGTAAATAAAGGTAGGGGAGTTTGCCATCTATCACGCAGTTCCTTTGGTGTATGGCTACCTCCGTAGTCAGCCTTCATTCTCCGCATCCTTCATTAATAAATATGCTAAGCATATGGCACGAGTTAATTTTTTATCTTCTGCTACATTCCAACCAGAGCCACATTGCCAAATTTCATCTACATAGCTAATGGCAATTTTATTTGTCTCTACTAGGCTCATTGCCATAGCGTGACCAAAGAAATCAATCCATTCTGTTTCTTCCCATGTTTCTTCATTATCATATTTAATATTGGCTTTTAGTTGGCGCTGGAATAACTTTAAACTTCCAGTGCGTTGCTTGATATCTTTATACTGAATGCAATCATCCTTACAATTAAGAATGAATACCTTTTTATTAATCTCGAAATCAGAGAGTTCGGTGTATTTATTCATTATACAATCCCGTTTGTTTTGCTGATAATTCAACATCATTATGAAATGTAGTTAATCGATTAATTAAATCATCGGCTGGAATATCAGCATTTAATAACTCTTTCCATAATGCAGTACATCGAACTTGAAGTTTACTCCCAATATCTTCATTTCTAAGTCTTATCATTCCAACATCTTGAGCATCCCAATTAATACGATTAAGTAATTGATTTCGTTTATTCATCTTTCATCACCTCCCCACAAATAACTTCAACATTCCTCACTGACATTAAATATTCAGCACGTTTATTGCATTCCGATTGCGTGTATAAATCATCAGATATTGGCACTACATGATTGTTCATAATTAACAACAGGACGAATAGCTTCATGTTTATTTTCTCTATATGCACATTTGAATACGTGAGCAATAACATCAACAGTCCACGCATTGCCGTAACATTTATATGACTGTGAATTTGAAACTATATTTTCACACCAACCATCGGGGAACGTTTGTAACCTTGCACATTCGCTAGGGGTTAATTTTCTATATTGCAGAGTGTTATTATGTTCCCATGAATTAGATGTGAGTGTTGGTGACTTTTCAGTGTGAACACCTCCATTATTTTTACCTCGAGGACGCTGATAGATTGCTACTTTCGGCTCTCTGTGCCCACCCTGGCACGTTGAAAGCGTTGGAGCTTTTCCAGCATCAGAATAAACGCGCAGTATAGACTCGTTACCTCTAATGTCAGATGCATTGGCAACATGAATTAATCCGTCTTTAGATTGCTTAATGCGCTCTCTTGGTTCGCATGGTCTAAATACTATTTGCCGTCTGGATTTATTTAGGTACTGATTTAAATTTGTTCCTTTCGAGTAATTAGCATCAATACAATATGACTTTTCTCTATCAGTAATACTGTCATCATCAATAATATCTTTCAGCAAAATACCTTTATCCTCTGGCTGGCTAACTTCAAAATTAGTCCAATAATAACGCTGTCTATTTTGTGCTGATAATAATGAACTATTAATAAGAGTTTTATTTACATAACCTAATGCGCGCTCCGTATGTAATGTTATATATTCCTCAAATTCCTTTTTCATTTTTACATTTTCGAGCATGAATTTAGCATCTGGATTATTTTCCAATACATGACTCATTATTTCTAATGTCATCCAGAATAATTTACCTCGTTCATCTTTATCACCTAATTGCTTGCCAGCCAAACTCCACGACTGGCATGGAAATCCCGCAGTAACTAATCCCACATTCGACCAATCAATACCCCACTCATGCCAATTATTAACATCACCTAATTGGATATTGTCTGGATAATGAAATTCAGATACCTTATTAGCGAATTTATCTATTTCAGCAATGTAATATTTATCAAATTTAATTCCAGCGCGATACAGTGCCAATCGTCCAGCGGATATTCCGTTGAACAAACTTAAATATATCATTTTGATTTCCTATGAGTGTGCAGAACCCTGTATTAGCATGAGTAATACATATCCGATTATTTGCATGGTTATTTATTTAGAATATTTAATTAAAGTTTCTTTAATCCAATTCTCAGCTTCATCATTACAAGCTAATACATTTCCCATTATTAATTCAATATCGATGGATTCATTTGCAACGTGAGATAATGCACTCATAAACATTGCAAACTGTTTCTCATCACACTCTATAAAGTTAGCTCTGTATGCGCTAATTAAATGATTGCGAGCATATAGAACGCCTAATTTCATTTGCTCTCTATCAAACTGCTGTCTTGATTTATCCATCACTCCACCTTTCTATATCCAGCTTGATGAAGCAGGCTGGCAATATCTGCACTGTCAGTTTTAACAGCATACCCTTCAATTAATCGAGCAATTTCTTTGATTTCCTTTTCTGCTATTTCCTTACGCTTTTCATCTGCTATTTCTTTCGCCAAGTCAGAACACTCAAAACAAATATTTGCTGCTTTACCTTGGATTAAATTGTCCTTACTACCGCTTCCACCGCAAAAGTTACAAACATTCCTAGGATCTGGTTCTGGCAATGTAAATTTCATAATTTGATTATGGTGTGTAAAAGTATTCATATTCATTCCTCTTCATTGCATCCCTGCGAGTTAAATTAAAAGATAATTAAAGCTGTCGCTAAAAATGCACCTTTAACATCTTTATTTGATGGATAGTAATATGCTGAATAACCATAACGAGGAACTGCCTTGTAATAACAAACATCAACGCGATCGCAATTGACCCATTCCGATTTATCGCTTTCACAAATAATGTTTTCTTTAATTGCAGTGTCGATAACTTGCTCTTTAGTTTGGCTGCCTCGCATCATCAAAATAGTTTCGTTATTAGAATTTAGTAAATCTACTGTTTGCTTTTTCATATCTATCTCCTGTTTGCATCCTTGCACTGAGTAATGGTTATATCCTTTGGTTAAATCACATAAATAGCGTGGCGTGGGTAGGGGAGTCCGATAGGGGCGAACGGAATATCATCTGAGAAGTCCATCGGTGGCTCACTTTGCGGTGCTTGATTGCTCGATGCTTGTGGTGCTTGCGGTTGCTGTGGCTGACCCCGTCCTTGAGTTTGTTGTGGCTTCTGGCCTCCTGATTGATTACCACCGTTACCGCCTAACATCTGCATTGTTCCACCGATATTTACCACCACTTCCGTTGTGTATCGGTCTTGACCGCTTTGGTCTTGCCATTTTCTGGTTTGCAGAGAACCTTCGATATATACTTGACTTCCTTTTCTCAGATATTCACCTGCAATTTCTGCTAATTTGCCGAAGATGCATACCCGATGCCACTCGGTCCGTTCCTTCATTTCACCAGTTTGTTTGTCACGCCACGATTCCGATGTGGCCAGTGTGAGATTTGCAACAGCGCCACCTGATGGCATATAGCGGATTTCCGGATCCTGCCCCAAGTGACCAATGAGAATACATTTATTCACGCCTTTACTTGCCATTATGTGTTCTCCATATCTGATTTATGGCTCTTGTAAACAACCTCTAGCTTCTCAATATTTTCATCATCTCCTGAAAATTTATTTTTAAGCCACTGATATGATTTTTCGAAATGTTCTGGCGACATCTCGTTTAATTTTGATGTGAAATCGGCAAGCATCATTTGGTTTGTCAGTAGCTTTTTAACTCTATGCTCTGAGCGCTTACCTCTTGAAACAGAAAGCATCATTGAAAAATCAGACTCAATATCACTCATCGCATAAACTTTTATACCCCCAACAGCTACGCCGCCAAACTTAACGGATGGATCTCCAATTATTGTTAAAGATTTTCCAACCCAGTCATGACCGTTATTTCCCCATCCACCAATAAGAACCCTTCGCATAGATTTAGATGGTTTGTATGGCCTGCCGTCATAACCTACTAAGTCGATAAAAACAGGCTGATCTCTCGTTCCTTCGCGAACGGATTTAATAACAGCGGTAATCGGTGTAGTTTGAACATCTTCAAAGTTAATCTGATCTGACTTTGGGATGATTGTGCGTGATAAGTCCATTAGAGAAACACCTCATCATCTAAGTATTCATCATCGAATAAGTAATTAGGAACATTGATTTCACTCGGTGGAAGAGCTATTCCTTCAGTTCGTAGCGCTTCGTCATCAATGCATTCTTTAATTTTGCGTAATGCTTCGTGCATTTGCTTATAGCCAAGTTCCAGCGATTCCATGCCGATGTAATACATGCAATTGGTATAAGGCGGTTTATTTTGAAGCGCAAAGAAGCAAAACTGGTCTAACTCAATCCCTGTGGTTAGCTTTAAAACGTACAGATAAAAGGCCGCTTGAATATGGTATCGATATTTACCAAACGCCTGACTAAAGCCTCGCTCTGTTGCGTCCATGCAACTCTTTATATCAAGCGGGTAGGGTAGAGAGTCAGATAATCTATCAAATCGGCATTTCAGCCTTAATTCAGTTATTGGACATGTAGCAAACATCGATACTTCTGAATTCCCTTTTGTTTCCATGTAGTCCATAAAGTCGGTATTCATCCTTGCAGACTCAACCATCCTTGTTACTGTTTCCACTTCGCCATTTATAAAAATATTGTCAGGATTGCACACCTTAACCAATTCTTTGTATTCCTTTGACGCTCTGGTTTTAATGTCAGGACTAAGAATGAATTCCTTTTTAAAAACATCAGGCTCAAGCAATGCTGCGTGAATTGCAGTTCCTATATTTGCCGATTTGCTTCCTTTAAATGGGTTAAAATATAAGTTTGCCGGGCTAATATTCATTGCTTTTACTGACGTTGATCCTATTGCCTCATCCTTGTGGTAATCCTCATTGCTTAAGTGATAGTAGATTCCATCTTTCATCATAAAACCTCCTTATCTATCCCGATCTGTATTGCTGTTTTAATTCCATCTAAAACCGCATCCAATGCCTGAGGGCTAATTTCAAATACCGGATTTAACTTCCTTGCTAAATCCATACATAACAGTTCTTCTGGTAGGCTATCCATAACCTCATCAACTGATATTTTCTCTTCCTGAGAATTAACAAACGCCTGCTTTTCCATTTGGCGTTCGTACCAATCGTTTCTGAGTCCGTAGGTATTCGTTAACATAGAGCCTCCTTAGATAAACGCGCGCTCCTTACGTGTGTTTATTTCATGCTGAATGAGGTTTGTACGCTCCATCGATACTTTCATTTTCCATTGAAAAACTAAGTCGTCGATTTGCTCATTTGTCATTTTAGACTCTCGCAATAGTGCGAATATCTGATGTTTTGCGTGTTTCTGCTTTGCGTTCATGCTGTACTCCGTATGCCTTTTTTAATGTTTCGTTTGCTTCGCGCCATCCGTTCTCATCCTTGAGATAATGTGCAATTCCAGCTTGCGATTGAGCTAAACAAAGTTTGTATTTATCAATATTCATGCTTACCTCTGGATGTGCGAAATCTGCGCTAATCTTGCGATAGCGATAGGGTGGTTATCTGGTGTTGGTGCGGTGGGTTACTGCTGAGGTATTTTTTTGATATC
>NZ_JAABNH010000018.1:0-39787 GCF_009915985.1 Proteus sp. G2626
GAAAATAATCCAGATGCTAAATTCATGCTCGAAAATGTAAAAATGAAAAAGGAATTTGAGGAATATATAACATTACATACGGAGCGCGCATTAGGTTATGTAAATAAAACTCTTATTAATAGTTCATTATTATCAGCACAAAATAGACAGCGTTATTATTGGACTAATTTTGAAGTTAGCCAGCCAGAGGATAAAGGTATTTTGCTGAAAGATATTATTGATGATGACAGTATTACTGATAGAGAAAAGTCATATTGTATTGATGCTAATTACTCGAAAGGAACAAATTTAAATCAGTACCTAAATAAATCCAGACGGCAAATAGTATTTAGACCATGCGAACCAAGAGAGCGCATTAAGCAATCTAAAGACGGATTAATTCATGTTGCCAATGCATCTGACATTAGAGGTAACGAGTCTATACTGCGCGTTTATTCTGATGCTGGAAAAGCTCCAACGCTTTCAACGTGCCAGGGTGGGCACAGAGAGCCGAAAGTAGCAATCTATCAGCGTCCTCGAGGTAAAAATAATGGAGGTGTTCACACTGAAAAGTCACCAACACTCACATCTAATTCATGGGAACATAATAACACTCTGCAATATAGAAAATTAACCCCTAGCGAATGTGCAAGGTTACAAACGTTCCCCGATGGTTGGTGTGAAAATATAGTTTCAAATTCACAGTCATATAAATGTTACGGCAATGCGTGGACTGTTGATGTTATTGCTCACGTATTCAAATGTGCATATAGAGAAAATAAACATGAAGCTATTCGTCCTGTTGTTAATTATGAACAATCATGTAGTGCCAATATCTGATGATTTATACACGCAATCGGAATGCAATAAACGTGCTGAATATTTAATGTCAGTGAGGAATGTTGAAGTTATTTGTGGGGAGGTGATGAAAGATGAATAAACGAAATCAATTACTTAATCGTATTAATTGGGATGCTCAAGATGTTGGAATGATAAGACTTAGAAATGAAGATATTGGGAGTAAACTTCAAGTTCGATGTACTGCATTATGGAAAGAGTTATTAAATGCTGATATTCCAGCCGATGATTTAATTAATCGATTAACTACATTTCATAATGATGTTGAATTATCAGCAAAACAAACGGGATTGTATAATGAATAAATACACCGAACTCTCTGATTTCGAGATTAATAAAAAGGTATTCATTCTTAATTGTAAGGATGATTGCATTCAGTATAAAGATATCAAGCAACGCACTGGAAGTTTAAAGTTATTCCAGCGCCAACTAAAAGCCAATATTAAATATGATAATGAAGAAACATGGGAAGAAACAGAATGGATTGATTTCTTTGGTCACGCTATGGCAATGAGCCTAGTAGAGACAAATAAAATTGCCATTAGCTATGTAGATGAAATTTGGCAATGTGGCTCTGGTTGGAATGTAGCAGAAGATAAAAAATTAACTCGTGCCATATGCTTAGCATATTTATTAATGAAGGATGCGGAGAATGAAGGCTGACTACGGAGGTAGCCATACACCAAAGGAACTGCGTGATAGATGGCAAACTCCCCTACCTTTATTTACAGCACTGGACGCTGAATTTGGTTTCTATTTAGATGCCGCCGCCGATAAAAATAATGCGCTCTGTTCACGTTACCTCACTGAAAAAGACGACTCGTTAAATTGCGACTGGGAAAGTTATGGCGGTATTTGGATTAACCCGCCATATTCAGATATTCAGCCTTGGATTAATAAAGCCGCCGAACAATGTAAAAAGCAATTGCAACCTGTTGTGATGTTAATTCCTGCTGATACTTCTGTCGGTTGGTTTAATTCTGCATTAGAAACAGTCGATGAGGTGAGATTAATTACAGGAGGAAGAATATCATTTATTAATGCTGGTACAAACAAACCCGTCAATGGAAATAATAAAGGCTCAATGCTTTTAATATGGCGACCATATATCAAGCCACGAAAAATAATTAATACTGTCGATAGAGACGAGTTAATTAATATCGGCAATAGAATATTAAATGAATGGAAAATAGCATAGGTGAATTATGAGATTAATAATTCGCGGTGAAGTCACGCCCACAGAAAGGATAGCTATTAATGAGGCACTGGAAGCCCATAAAAAGAAATATAATCGAACTGGAATAATCGTTAATCATAAAATAAAGATAGGAAAGAATATCTACCCAGTCGAAATAGAAAACTGCCGTAGATCATACATGGTCACTTTGCGTAATAAAAGGCAAAGACTATGAATGCACAGGCAATGGAAAACGCGAGACGGCAAATAGCAAAGGAATGCTTAATCGAACTCAGAAGCCACGGAATACCAAACGACAAACTAACCACTCAGATCCTCGATAAATACACACCGAAGTTTAAGCCTCTAAATCACACAAAGTACAACACCAAAGATGTTATGTGCCAATACATCAGAAATCTGCAAAAGGAAGAGAAGAATGGAAGATGACTGCATGACATTGAAAGAGTTTGCAGGGAAGCTAAAACTCTCACCATCGACTATCTATAAAAATCCACCAAAATATTACATGTTTAAGGTGGGTGGTTCATGGCGAGCTAACAAGGATAGCCTGAAAAAGTTTGAACAGGCGCAGTTTAATGACAATAATGTTTACCGGCTGGCTGTGGTCGGTGGCAGGAGAAATTCAAAATGCCGATCTACAAAAGAGGTAACACATACTGGATTGATGTCACATCTCCAAGTGGAGAAAGAATTAGGAGATCTACTGGCACCACGAACAAGGTAAAGGCTCAGGAGTATCACGATAAATTAAAATACGACCTGTGGCAGATAGATAAATTAGATAAATCGCCAGAACGAACATTCGATGAGATGATGATTTTGGCGCTAAGAAACGCTGAGAGTCATCGAAGTTTTGCAAATGCACAAACTAATGCAAGGTATTTCCTAGCTATTTTCAAGGGCAGAAAACTATCCACTATTACTAGTGATGAGATTACGAACTCACTGCCTGTGTATAGTACGAAAACAAAGAGAAAACTCTCTAACGCATCCAAAAACAGGTATCGTTCATTTATTATGAGGGCATTTTCATTAGCTCACAAAAGCGGATGGATAAAAGAAAAACCGCATGTTCCATCGTTTAGAGAACCAGTTGTCAGGGTTAGATGGATCGAAAAGGAAGTGGCAATTGAGCTCATTGATAATCTAAAGCTAAAATGGATGAAAGACTTAGTTAGCTTGGCATTATTAACTGGAGCAAGACGAGGTGAGTTACTATCCCTAACTTGGAGCAATGTTGACTTAGATAGAGGGGTTGCAATAGTAACACCTGAAAACTCAAAATCTAACCGAGGTCGCCCTCTCCCTTTAAATGAAGATGCTGTAAATATTTTACGCAATATCCCAAGAGAATTTGAATATATATTTACGAGAACAGGAAAAAGAAAACGATCTATCGGTCTTGAAGATTTTGAACGGGCAGTTAGATTAACTGGGTTAACAGATTTTAGATTTCATGACCTGCGCCACACATGGGCAAGTTGGCATGCTCAGAGTGGAACACCATTAATGGTATTAAAAGAAATGGGAGGATGGGAAACATTAGAAATGGTTAAGAGGTATGCCCATTTAAGTGGTGAACATTTAACCAAATACAGTGAGCGCGTCACAATTTCGACACACTCGAAGAATGAAGCCAGAAAAAAGCCACATCTAACTCTTTTAACTGGCTGATTAATATAAATTAATATTTCCCATCATCTAAAGTAAAACGCAATCTTGAATAGATTTAATGTCGGAATCTGAATTAGAACCATTTTTTGCTTGCACGGTTAATTCACGAATACGTTGCAAGTTATTATTAATTTCATTCAATGCCCCTTCTGTGGTTTGGGCTATGGAAATACCATCATTCGCATTACGCGAAGCCTGAGTTAAGCCTTTAATATTAGAAGTAAAACGGTTTGCAATCGCTTGACCCGCCGCATCATCCTTAGCGCTATTAATGCGTAAGCCAGAAGATAAACGTTGAATTGCATTACCTAACGCACTTTGTGAACGATTTAAATTATTTTGAGTGACCAGTGACAAGTAATTGGTATTAATAACTTGTGCCATAATATTTTCCTTCGACTTGATTTTAAAATACTTTTCAATGAATAGGTTTGTTATTACGTCGCTGTAATAACGTTGCCTAAACACTATCGTCATCAATTTCGAGGGTTTTACGATTTTTGGCGTCGCGAAAATAGCAAAAAAAGCCAGTCAGTTAATTTATAAGAAGTAATTGATTGCAGAAAAAAGTAAAAGAGATTGAGAGAAAAAATAAAACTAAAAAAAAGTGGGTTTAAATATAATAGACTGAGAACCTATATTCTAAATAATTCAAAGTGCAGAACTAAGTGGCCAGTGAATCTATTTCTTAAAAACGTCTAGCTACATACATAAGCATGTAACTGAATAGATGAAGAAAAAATATAAATACTTTTCAACACAAAAACAAAAAAAGGCCCTCTTACGAGGACCTTTTGAATATAGAAAGGTATCTTTTGTGTCAGAGTACGAATTAACGTAACAGAGACAGAACAGTTTGTGGTACTTGGTTTGCTTGAGCAAGTACTGAAGTACCCGCTTGTTGCAGGATTTGACCACGGCTCATGTTAGAAACTTCTGTTGCATAGTCAGCATCTAAGATACGGCTACGTGAAGCAGATAAGTTGTTAACCGTGTTGTTCAGGTTGTTGATAGTAGATTCAAAACGGTTTTGAATCGCACCTAATTTAGAACGGCTTTCATCGATTGTGTTGATAGCTTTGTCTAAAGTAGCCAGAGCATCATCTTTAACGTCTAAAGTTTTAACGTCTTTACCTGCAACTGCAGTAAATTCGTTACCAGCAACCGCTGAACCTGCTTTTAAGTTGATTTGAGTTGCAGTAGTACCATCCGCTTCAAAGTCAGAAGCAGAAACTAAGTAACTTTTACCACCTTCAGTTGCAACGAATTTACCAGCAACAACTGCGCCGTCTTCTTCGTATTTTTTAACTGTTAAGCCAGCTTTTAATGCAGTACCACCAGCAACACCTAAATCAGCAATATCAGCATCATCAGCACTTGCTTTTTTCTCACCTTTAGAAACTGTTGTTTCAGTGAACAGTTTGTCACTTGAAACACCTAAAGTATCATTATCAACTTTATCTAAGTTAAATTTGATAACTTCTTTATCGTTAGTACCTACTTGGATAGTCATTTCTGACTTCTCACCGCTCAGTACTTTAACGCCGTTGAACTGAGTTTGCTCAGAGATACGGTTGATTTCTGCTAAACGCTCAGTAACTTCGTTCTGGATTGAAGTGATGTCTGAGTTAGAGTTAGTACCGTTTTTAGCTTGAACTGTTAACTCACGGATACGTTGTAAGTTGTTGTTGATTTCGTTCAGCGCACCTTCAGTAGTTTGAGCGATAGAGATACCATCGTTCGCATTACGTGAAGCTTGAGTTAAACCATTTACGTTAGAAGTGAAACGGTTAGCAATCGCTTGACCTGCAGCATCATCTTTCGCGCTGTTGATACGTAGACCAGAAGACAGACGCTCGATTGCACTTCCTAAAGCTCCCTGAGATTTGTTCAGGTTGTTTTGAGTTACCAGAGATAGATAGTTGGTATTAATGACTTGTGCCATAGCTAGATTCCTTTAAAATCAAGTCGATAAAATAAAAGTTTGCCTATTCATTTTCGGTGTTAATCACCGGCAACAAGTTTATCGGCACCCCACATACAACCTTTAACTTTTCCTACAAATATTTCTGCGTTTTTTTATAGAATTCACATCAAACCAATGATAAATAAAGAAATTAATTTATTATTTTTTTATTTATTTTTTATCAATTTTCGCCTAAACCTTTTTTTCTCTCCTCTAAATTCGACTTTGGTCACCAATGCCAATAAAAGGCTTCTATATGGCATCCTGTTTACGTCATCAAAAATACCAAATAGACGTAAACTTTTCGCCGATTCTACCGATAACGGTTTTTGAGGATTATTTTACGAACACAGAAAGGAGACCGGTATGGCTGGTATTGCTTCACTAGGCGTGGGCTCAGGGATGCCTCTTAACCAAACATTGGCACAATTAGAGGCGGCGGAAAATAAACGCCTTGAACCCCTTGATAAACAGATGAAAAGCTACGAAGCGAAAATTACCGCTTATGGTAAAATTCGTGGCCAACTTGATAAGTTACAAAAAGCATCAGAAGATTTAAAAAAATTCGATAAAATTGTTGCAACAAAAGTTGATGATGAGTTTGACGCCTTTAAAGTGACGACGGATGGTAAAGCCAGTATTGGTAACTATACCGTATCTATTAAAGAGCTTGCTCATGCACAAACATTAAAATCCAGAGCTGTAAATGATGTAAAAATACCTATTGGAAAAACATTAGGTGAAGGTAACAATCGTACTTTAGTAATTACCCAACCAGGTGAAGAAAAACCATTACGTATTGAGTTAACTGACGATCAAACTTCTATGATTGAATTGCGCGATGCAATCAATAAAAAAGAGGGAAATGTTTCAGCAACTATCGTTAAAGCTAAAGATGGTGTTAACCACTTAGTACTCACTTCTCGTAAAGAAGGTACTGAGTCAGAAATGACCATAAAAGTGGAAGGAGATGACGAACTTAATAATTTCATTAGCTACTCTTCAAGCAGTAAAACTGGCGCAATGCAGGAAATCGTTGAAGCAAATAATGCCAAATTAACGATCAATGGTATTGAAATTGAGCGTCAGACTAATGAGATTAAAGATGCACCTGAAGGGATCATCTTAAATCTTAAAAAAACGACCTTTGATAATAAAGACAAAACCGATAAACCTGAAATCGTGACTGTTGCTCGTAATATTGAGCCAATGAAAAAAGCTATCCAAGCTTGGACAGACGCTTATAACGAATTAAACAGTACTTATAAATCTCTGACTAAATATACGCAAGTAGATAAAGGTGAAACCGCGTCTAAAGATAATGGCGTATTACTTGGCGATACCACCAGCCGTATGATTATGTCTGAACTAAAGAGTTTTGTTACAAGCTCACAAAATACATCAGATCTAGACACCCTCAATAAAATGGGGATTAAATTTAAGGTTGATGGCTCTTTAGATATCGATAGCAAAAAACTGGATGAAGCATTAAAAGAAAAACCCGCTAACGTTAAAGAATTTTTTATGGGTGATGGTAAAGAAACCGGTTTTGGTACTCAAACCTATAATTACCTGAAAAAAACGCTGCAATCTAATGATGGTACATTGGATATTGCCACTGACGGTGTAAAAAAACGCAAGAAAACATTAGATAGTCAAATTAAAAACACGGAACGCAATATTGCTGCCACGATGGAACGTTATAAAAACCAGTTCCAACAGTTAGATAAAATGATCAACTCCATGACTAACTCTAGTGCCTCAATCGGCCGTTTATTAATGTAATTTTTAAAAGTAGGACACTATGTATCAACAATCAGCCAGTAAAATGTATGCTCAAATCGACGTTGAAAGCGAGATTTTAAATGCCACGCCTTACCAGCTGATCCAGATCCTATTTAATGGGGCGCTTAGCGCCCTTCGCCGTGCCTTAATATTAATGGAACAAGGGAATATCGCTGGTAAAGGCGAAAATATTTCTAAAGCCATTAATATTATTGGCAACGGATTAAAACAAGGTCTGGATAAAGAAAAAGGGGGCGAGCTTGCAGAGAATCTGGAGCTCCTTTATGACTATATGGTTAATCAGCTACTCGATGCCAATTTAAACAATAACCCAGAAAAAATTCATGAAGTCATCAAGCTCTTAACTGAAATTTCTGATGCTTGGCAACAAATCGGCACACAGATTAATTCTTATTAAACGAGAGTGGACAACAATATGGATATTATGGTGGCTTACGAGCAGGTTTTAAAATCAAGTGAGCAAATGTTAACGCTTGCCAAAGATCAGCAATGGGATAAGCTGATAGAAATGGAAATGGATTATTTAAAAAGCGTAGAAAATATCACTAAGATGATAAAACCTGCAGATAGTGAGCTGAGACTACAACAACGCCTCACAGATATGCTAAAGAAAATCTTAGAAAACGAAAATGAGACGCGAAATTTATTACGGGCTCGTCTAGATGAGCTCGGCGTGTTAATTAGACAGACTGAACAAGAGCAGAGGGTACAAAATAGCTATGGTCAGTTTACAGAACATAGTTATTATCCTGATCTCAACCTTAAATAACTCTCCTCTGCGCCAAAAGCGGTTTTATTAGCTAATGGCGTCTTTACTTAGCAATACAATGTCTTATGTTCAGCTTAATTTGTTATCGGTAACGTAAAAATAGCACTTATGACTTTATATTTTTATCTTCTTATTAAGCTGTTTGCTCTAAAACCATATCAATATGTGGAATGTTATCTTCAAGATAAATTTCTGAATCGATAACAAAACCATGTGATTGATAAAATGATACTAAATAAGCCTGTGCCATTATTTTTATCTTATTGGTATTAAATTGACGACATGTCGTTGCAATCGCCTCTTTTATTAATTGATGAGCAATGCCACTTCCCCGCCGATTTTGAGCGACAATCACTCGCCCTATTGATGCTTCTTTAAAGGCAATACCTTGAGGTAATAAACGAGCATAAGCAATAATTTGCTGATTATCGTCTCCTTTTGCAAACAGATGTAATGTGTCTTGATCTACCCCATCCAAATCTTGATAAGCACATTGTTGTTCACAAATAAAAACTTGATTTCTTAAGGCTAAAACAGCGTAAAGCTCATCCGTCGTAAGTTGTGAGAATGATTTTAACATCCAATTCATGTGCTTTATTCCGTGGTTTAAAATAATATTAAAGCAATATGTTATATCACAGATATGATTTTTTATTATTTAACGAAAATAGAAAAATGAAAGTCGCCCACTAGATCGTAGGCGACATATTAGTTCATAATTATCTGATAAGTAATAATTTATTTAATTACATCATAAAGTTGCTGATTAGAAAGGTAATCCGATATTAACCCTGTCGTAGGCTTATATTGTTCACCTTGGATATCAGAGAATGCCTTACCTTCTTTACCTAATGAAACCTTACGTTCATCGTTGCCCGTACTTTCATGGATAGAATAAGTTTTTCGACGCATTGCAATGTATTTATCTGCATTATTCACAATATCAGTATGGTAGCTCGTAATTTGTGTATCCGTTAAAGCTAATTTATTTGCTAAATCACAGCCCCAGCGCGTTAAACACACTTCGGCAAAATGGCGTACTATTAAACTTGGTGCATATAACGCATTTTCACCTTCACTACCATCAATAGAGGCATTACCCACTAATGTGGCATGACGACCTGAAATAGGAAAGATATGCATTTTAGTGTCAGATGTAACCATTGGGATCACGCAAGTAAATCCTTTTGAACGTTCATCTTTTGCATAAAATCCAACATATTCTTTGACGTTTTTACCAAGTGTGACTTTTTCAGGTTGAAAATTCAGAGGGCCTGGAACGGGGTCAATCGCAAAAATATTCACAGGAATATCTTTTAATTGAGGATCTGCCAACATCGCATTTGCTAGCATATGGCAAGTAATACCACCACGGCTCCAACCCACTAAGTTAACTTGTGTTGGAATAATGCCATCTTTGCGAAAAATACGAATAATTTGTTGCTGGAGCTGCTGTTGAGTGACATGACGATCGCCATAGTCATATTTACGCCATAAAAAAGAGCCTGTTACCTTAACATCTTCAATAGGAATGCCGGCTTTTTTCAGTTGGTTATACTGCTCTTCCGTCAGTTTTTCACGTTGCCAATCAAAGTTACCTTTCATTAAGCAAAGCGCATGGTTGACGTTTTCTTCCCACCCGCTACCAAAAAGTGAACCTTTGATATCAGAGTAATTAGGACTTTCAACCCATAAATCATCTTCTTGTAGATTACCACTACCAGGGCCATCAACAATAAACCACTGTGCGAACTCTCGTCCTTGGTTGTTTTGCGCTAAAGTGGCAACTAATTCCCCTTGCCAAAAGGTAGGATTAATATTATCAAATGAGTTAGAGCCGGTACCACATAAATAAACGGTTAATACTGTCATAATCAAATTTCCTTTTATTAATGACTAAAAAATCAAAATAATGATTTTTATTTCCTTGTATTGAGCTATTCCTTAGCCCACCAGCACATTACCCATAAGCCTTTTTTTATTCAATTATAAAAAATGAATTAGCAGAGTTGAGATCACATAATTGAATTTTATTTAAATAAAAAAATAAAAAAACGTTGTTAGATCAAGACAATTAAATAATATAAGTAAATATTCTAGTTTTTAATTATTTTTAATTTGGAATAAAGACATAAAGTAATGCGCTGAATAGTCATTACTAGAGTGGTATTTATATAAAAAAATCCCACATAATTAAATGTAGGATTTCTATTAAGTAGATGGAATTTCTTATAAACGATTAAAAGCGACTACTCTCACAGCAGGAATATCAGCTTGTGCCCCTTCAGCAACTTCCTGACATGCTTTATCTAACGCAATATGGGGTGTGATCCCACTTTCTGTTTCTACAATTTTATGTCCGGCGTAGGTATCACCATTTCTGGAACGCACTTTATACGCAATAAACCAATATTCCATATCATCACCGTTTACGTTATTAATCATGTAATTACCATAGCGTTTTATGACTCGCTTTAATGTGATAATAATCAATAATTTTTAGTTTAATAAAATTGTTTTATAAAAAATGAACCGCATTGTAGAAACATCAGGCGTGATATTCCATTTCTGATTGCACTAATTTTTTTATTTTTATTGCTTTTTCAAAGTGATCCAATTTATGCGTCATTATCCACCATGTTGCAGCTTCCATTAATAATTCAGGATTGTCATTTTTATTTGCAAAAAAAGCATAAAAGGATAATCCCACGCCCTCTCCTTTGGCTGAAATCTTGTCATTACATATTTGAATTATTTTTTGTTGTAGTGATTTTCTCATATTCTCTCTATTTTTATTTTTCGGCATGGGAATAAATAGGAAAGAACAAATGCTCTATCCATGAAATTTGTTCCATAGTTGAATCAGTAACCAAGCCGAGATGATCCAGCAGATAACCGCCGTAGCCAGTGCTGTAAATAATTTCACATAGTTTATCATGACATAGAGTGAAATTAGATAAACCATATAAGGAATAACTGCCCATAAACTAAAAATAATGGTGGTTCGTAACGCTTCAATAGAACGTTCAGCACCTACAATATAGTGGGCTATTAGCGCAAAAGTCGGAAATAGTGGCACTAATCCCGCAATATAGTAATGACGAGATTTCGATAAAACAGCAATTAATACCACTACAAATGCACCTATCAGTGCTTTAGCCAGCAATCCCATTATTTTTTCATCAAGTTATAAAAAACTTAGTACTATCATACCTATTCACATTTGTATGTGAGTTCTAGCTAATATTTATTTAAACTCAAAATGAAAAAAGCAAGAAACAATATAGACATCTTTATTTTTTCGTATAATGCGTTTTACATTTTTTACTTTCCATAATGAAATCTCTTCTTCATTCTCACCATGTTGAAGACAGATCATTTCATCTATTTTTGCCAATTCAAAATCTGAAAGTGAACCATATTCTTTAGTTAATATTTGGCCAGTGACATTTCTAGGCGCACCTGATTCTGGATAGACAGAAAAAATAACCTCAACCATAATAATGTTCTCTTATATTATTTATAACCTTACTGTTCCATAGAATAATGGGTTAAGTCACTTATTTAATAATCGCTTTTTATCCGTTTTTAATATTAAGAAGAGATAAAAGAGTGAGTTGCTTTGATATAGATGTGCAAAAGCACACATCAATAAAATGATGTGTTTATACTTTATGCACAAATCGGGGCACTCATTATCATAAAAGTATAAGTATTCAAATGGTTAATTACATTCGAAAGTTTATATCATCTATGCAATGACATTGAGCAAGATGCCCCATTCTGTTTTGATTAGGTATTTCTTATACAGCTATACATTAGCTATATAAAAGAAAAGTCACCTTTATCAAATGATAAGGCACTACACCTGCATACTCATGATATGGGAGTACAGATATCACAAATCTAAAAAGTTCGAGTTAGTTCAAGATTAGCAGACGATTACCGCAAATTATTTTCTCAATCGCTAGTTAGTTCGAGAAAGTTTGCGGTAATTTTTTGCCCCCCTATACGCCCCCACCTACTACCTTCCTGATATACTCTCCAAAAACTAAATGGAACTGTTATGAACCTCGCAAACTTATCTCAAGAAGAAAAAGACAAAATCAATGTCGATTTAGCTGCTTCAGGTGTCGCATATAAAGAACGACTCAATATGCCAGTTGTTGCGTCCGAAGTTGAACGACAACAACCAGTACATTTACGAGCGTACTTTAACGAACGATTAGCGTTTTATCGTGAGAGAAGTAAGAAGTTGCCTGATGGGAATTCAGTGCAGTATTTGAAAACAGAGTGATTAGTGATCTTAGTTAGATGTAGTGATATTATCCCAAGAATTTATTAATTGATAAACTATACATAACTAATATGCAAAGTAAAAATTTTAGAACAGATATTAATGGACTCAGAGCTATAGCTGTTATTGCTGTGGTTTTTTTTCATTTCAATAAAAATATTGTTCCAGGTGGGTTTGCTGGAGTTGACGTGTTTTTTGTCATATCTGGCTATTTAATGACATCAATTATTACAACTAGGTTGAATGAAAATAAGTTCAAATTATTAGATTTCTATATGTCTCGAGTGAATAGAATAATTCCACCACTTTTATTTATGATTTTCATTGTCATGGTTTTTGGGTGGTTTTTTCTTTCAGCTTTAGATTATAGATCACTATCAAAACATGCTGCGAGTAGCATGCTTTTTTTATCTAATTATATATATTTTTTAGAATCAGGGTATTTTGAATCATCATCATATGAAAAGTGGTTATTACATACTTGGTCATTATCTGTTGAATGGCAATTTTATATTATTTATCCGATTATAATAACAATGCTGATAAAAGCATTTGGCTTTAGTAAAACTAAAAAGATATTATTGCTTCTAACGGTTATCGTTTTCTTCTACAGTATTCACCAAACTAGGGCAAATCCTAATCTATCATATTTCAACTTCCCATCACGTGCATGGGAAATGCTCATTGGTGGGGTTGCATTTTTATTTAAACCAAACTTAAACTATATACAAAGGAAGGCTCTTTTAATTTTAGGATGTCTATCCATCCTATGTTCTATTGTATTTTTTAATGAAAAAACACCGTGGCCAAGCGCATATACATTAATTCCCACTATTGGTACTTATTTAGTTATTATTGCTAATTTGAATGATGTAGCTATTTTCAAATTAAAATCAGTTCAAATAATAGGGAAAACCTCATACTCTATTTATTTATGGCATTGGCCGATTGTTGTTTTTGGGTATTTTTTTGGAATTTCAAATTGGCTATTTGTAGGTGTGCCACTATCATTTATTATTGGGCTTTTAAGCTACAAATTTATTGAAAGTAAAAAGTATTTTTTCCCATCAAAATACCTACAGTTAGCCAAGTCTAAAGTATTATTTCTATCATTTTTTTCTATTGTTACCTATTCCTTTGTTTTTTTTAACAATGGCATGGATGTTGAGTATAGAAAGTTAGTGTCTAATAGCCGTTATGAGTACATAAATAAATTCAGTAGAGATAACTATCTCAATGATGCAATACGCAAAGAGTACATGGATGAATGTAATTTTTATGACGACAAGTTAAAGCAAGCTAAACCTATAATAGCTTCAAATTGCACATCTAAAATAAATAATGATGGGGTGTTACTTTGGGGTGATTCTCATGCGCAAGCATTATCTCATGGATTAAGGAATATATTACCTAATAATATGCCTTTTAGCCAAATTGCCACATCAGCATGTAAACCATCTTCAAAAGTAAATACTCTTAATGATGAGTTCGCTAAGGCATGTAATTTATCTAACACAAAGGCGATTGAGGTAGCTATTGAGCAAAACCCCAAATTTATTATTTTTGCCCAGCAAAACGAACATGATAAGACGGATTATGAATCAATTATTAAGACTTTAAGGAAGAATAATGTTACATCTAAATTTATTCTCATAGGTCCGGTGCCTCAATGGAACCCATCTCTTCCTCGAGCCATTGCGTTACGTCATCCTGACCGGGAGGAATTGGAGTTTAACGATATTTCCTTTGATAAATCACTTATTGATACTGATAAAAACATAAGATATTTTAACACTAGTGATGACTTACAAGTCATCTCAATACTAGAGAAACTTTGTCAAGACAGTGTGTGTATCGCTAAAGTTGATAATAATAACACTCCTCTTGTCTGGGATTATGGTCACCTTACTTTAGAAGGTTCACTGTTTATAGCAAACAATGTATTAAAAAAACATCTAAACCTTTAATTATATTATTAATGGGCTAGAGAAAACATTCATTAGCCCATGATGCCATATAATCTATATGGTCGCTAAATGTCTGCTGTTAACGCTTTATCGATATCTGCTAATGCGTATAGAAAGCAAAATAGTGAATACCTATTATAGGTGATATTATTATTTAAACTTATTAACATATAAAACTTTACATATGCATAAAATGAAAAAACAAAATTCACTTCATGGATTGACAATATTTAGGTTTGTAGCTGCTGGTTATGTGTTTTTATTTCACTGTAATTCAAGATTGCCCTTAGATATGCCTGATTGGATGAGGTTAGTGGTCAATAATGGCGCCATTGGAATGAGCTTCTTTTTTGTTCTATCTGGTTTCGTTATGGCTTGGTCATCAAGAAATGGAATTAGAAGCGATTACATAAAAGCCAGAATTATGAGGATCTATCCAGCGTATTTCCTGATGGGGGTTTTAACCATCCCTTTCTTGGTTGATAAAGATCCTCGTGGCATAGCATCTGGGTTAGCCTTATTTATCACAGGAACTCAGGCTTGGATACCTCAAGCATTTTCATTTTGGAATTTTAGTGGTTCGTGGTCAGTATCAACTGAACTTTTTTTCTATTTAGTTTTCCCAATTATATTTCCATTGATAATGGCAAAACCAATAAGAACCTTAGTTATAGCCTTTGTTATAACCAGCGCAACAGTGCCGATAACGATGATTTTTAGTGATAAATACACATTCCCACTATATTACTCTGTACCAATTTACAGATTAGCTGAATTTATCTGCGGCGTTGCTATCGGTGTTATTTTCTTTAAATACAATTACATTTTCAGTAAGAAATGGTTGCTTTTGTCATTGATCATATCTATTTATGCGTTGCTATTTTTATCACCAGTGCACAATAGAGGGTACACTCAAAATAATTTAACGACTGTCTCCATGACTATGTTATTAATATATGTTTTAGCCTCTAGTAATATAGTTAAAAATAAAATAACTATAATCCCCATTTATTTAGGGAAAATAAGTTACTCATTTTATTTAATGCAACTACCTATAATGTTCTTTTTTGATAAATATAAATATATGTTCAATGGCATTGATAATGTGGACATGTGGATATATGCGGCAATCATAAACACCGCAATGGCTATGCTGTCTTACCACTTCGTAGAGGAGAAATTTTCAATAAAAAGAAGATGATAATATAACCCTGACAAAAGATGTCAGGGTTTTGCCTTATATCCGCCTAAAACTAGACCACACTCCAGCAGTTTTTATTCTCACATACATCAGCATGTCCTTTTCTAAAATAATTTCTTGTTTACCATAACTCAATGGTTCCAAGTTATTTCTATTTTGAACAATGGTTGTTTTTACATAACCAAGCTGATGATCTGGTGGTGAAACACCAATGTCAGATAGTGTATCAACATATATCTCCCCACTTCCTAAATTATCTAACTGTTCTCTAGTTAAAGATGTTTTATAACACTTAAGATCTTGATTATCAGTATATCTGCAACTTAACGTTCCGTAGTTATTTATTCTAGAGTGGTTGTTTTTTGTAATGACGGCACTTTTTTCTGGGTAGAGAGAATTGCTGTAGTATGAATTACCAGATAGTGAATTGGAACTTACTATCGTTGGCTCATCATACTCTAATGCTGTTTTGATAATAACTGGTGATTGAGGTGAGTTTACCCTTGCCTTTCCTGTTTTTTCAGCCGCATTGTTCCTAAAAAATGTATTACTAGAAATAACGCTTCCAGATGAGTGGTTTATTATAATATCACCAACACCAGTATCAGCCGAATCACCATTTGAAAAGAAATTAGATGTTAATGTTGATGCTAATAAACTGCCGCCAATATTAATGCTTTCCATTGCTGGAATAAAGAATCTGTTATCAGAAATAACACTCCGCCTTAAGCTTCCTATTATTTTTATTGGGGTGCCAGTTGCAATATCTGACTGCAATCTGGTATTTCCGTCAAAGTAGCAACCTATAATTTGTAGGTGAGTCATATCATTTGTAGGTGAATAAATACCAGCTTCATTACCTGGCACGATCTGAACTCCTGAAAAAAGATTCGATGCTGCCAGTAAATAAACTGAAAATCTACGATTGTTCGACCATATTATTGCCGGCTCAACAATATTATTGTCTGGTGACTCAAGGCGCAGTGTTGATTGGAATAACTTTGACTCAATTGAATTTGAATATGAATTATTAAATAACCTCAATCCAAACCTCAAGTCCAGCCTTTCATCTTTGCTCAGTGATCCATATATCTGCTGATAATCATTGCTTGGTATTATCTCAAAATCGATTAATGATCTTGTCACCTTCTCACATACTATTGACCAAGAATTGGCCCTATCTTTTCCTCCATCGATTATTCTTACTCTAAATTCAGTATCAGCAATCTCGTTGTTTCCATCGTTTATGTAAATACACTCACCGACCTCATTGATGTAATGAAGAACTGCTACACGACTAGAATTAACGCCATTATTACTTGTTATTTTTGTTGTTTTATTAATAAAATACTTACCATCATTAACATAAACTGAGCCGTAATTTATCGCCCCCTGCAAGCCTTTCGTATCTTTTGTGGCATTGCTAATTTCTCCATCACCAACAGCCCCCCACGCGCGAGGATCGCACGGCATCTTTATGTTTTGCTTCAATTGCAATCCGTTATGTAAATTTATAAATTTACCGCCATCTTCAATACCTGTGTCAGCAGGAACCACAGTAAAAAACAACTCCCCTGAATTGCCGTTTTCGTAGTAATTCTCAGCTGATACTCTATCTCCAATTTTTAAATTTAAATTAGAAATAATATCACCTAAACTTTTAAATCTTCTAACTACAACATTTATCTCTGAACGTAAACTAGCATCACCTATACTCATCCAAGCATTAACGCCAATACCACCAGAACTTTCAGGAGTTGAATCAACAGGAACTATTTTTGGCAACGCACCATCCCATCGGTAGTATTCGCCATTATCTTCCCAGAGAAGAACATCGTTAGGATTGATGATGGTATTACCCGATTCAAAAGACCTCTTCGTGATATAGCCATAGTTAAGCATTGCCTGTTTTGATAAATAGTTAATACCATCTATTGTATAGTGTTTTTTACCAAAACGGTCAGTGTAAAAGTGATTACTTGATGTAACGAACTCATCCACCTTTCCTGCATTAAATTTTAGGTCACTTGCAGATTCACTTGGAACTGGATTTTGTGTTGGAATTGTAGACATAATTTTTCCCAATAAAAAAGCCAGCACTTAGGCTGGCTATGATTGAAATGAATTTAATTAAACGTTGTAATCTTTCTTTGCAGAAAAATACTCACTTGCTGTAATGCTGAAAGTTCCATCCGCATTAGGCTTTTTGTCGCTTACAATCCATCTCATTGAGTCCATTTCAACGATATTGGATATAACGTAACGTGACGGAGATTGAACACTCATGCCGTCATAAATATTTAGCTGGATATCAGGTACATCAGCGATAAATCCGTAAGCTGTATCGCTTCTTGGTGTGGCTTTAAACCTTTCTGTCGTATTACCTAGATGATCAGTGATACAAACAAACATCTCACCATCAAAGACAACTTTTTCATTTGTTGAAAATTGATTTCCGATCCTCTCAACTATATAACCCGCCTGTTGATTCTTATCGTATGTGTCAGCAACAATAATTAAGTCTCCTGGATAAACATAATCACCATCTGCGAGGGTTTGCACGCTGATACTCATACGCTGATGTATTAACCTATCCATTTCCAACAGCGCCCTATCTATCGCCTGATACTCATTGCGACATCCGTGGATGGTTATTTTGTTAGGGTTTTTAGCGGGTTTGTTAATTATCTTGTTATCTTCAATACGATATTTAAGGTAGGTTTTTTTGTTTGTTTTAGGGTTTACGTATTCGATTTCAACACCATCATTACCGCTCGGCATTGTCATATCATAAGAGAGTGAGAATCCGTTTCCTGTCGTGTTAGCTCTATTAAAGGTTCCAGATGGATATTGCTTTTCCTCCTCACGAGTAAATGTAAGTACACCGTTATCCCAAAATGAAATAACACGAGCAACATTGCATATTGTTTCTATGCGTTGACCAAGTGACACATCTTCATCATCAAACGTGTAATCAAAATATCCTAAACGCTTATCTGGAAGTGATTCATAGATTGAATACAAACCATATAAATCTATGGTACTTTCTGGCTGTCCTGCGGTAACTAGCCAAGTGTGAGCGACCGCATCAGCAAATGATCGTGATGGTCTTAATGTATAATCAACGCTACGGCTATTCATGTCGTAACTAATAACATGACGTGTAGCCAGTGCGTTGTATTTACGCTCTCTTGTTCCCGTTGGTGCCTCCGTTGCCCTCACTGTTACCTTAACAAGTGTATCTTCTTCATGTACTTCGTTAATTCTCTCTCTAACAATAAAGACTTCCTCTAGCTTAAGAATGCTGTGATCATTACTGTTTTCTAATCGAGTTAGTTGAAGCGCATATCTTCCATATCCAGCTAACGGCTTGAATTTTTCCGTTAGATAGTATGTTTTTGTTTTTGGTGCAGATGGGAACCCTCTATTGAATGACTCTCTTGTTCCAGCTACTTCATTGTTATTCTCATCAACTTTCCAGAATTCAATTCTTGCATTAGCATAATCGCCATCACCAAGTTGGGCATTTAAATGCACCCATAACTCACCACCATCAAGTGGAGAGAAGAAAGGCCCTACTGTCAGGAATTGGTTGTCATAGAGAATAAACTTTGATGTGTTGACTATTGCATTAGGCGGTAGAGTTGCCAAATCACCACCGGTTAAATTAGTGAAAAAGAATTCATAGTAATATTTTGGTGAAATAATAGCGCCATCATCACTTTCTTTCGCATCAGATAGATAAGCATCAACCTTAATATCCTTTGTAACCGAACCCTGCGGAGTATCATAAGTCACATTAACAACAAGGCTTACTGATCTAGGCTTTACGATATCCATAAAATATCGAAACTCATCTTGTTTCTCTATCTTTATGGCCGCCTCACCACCTTTAATTTCACCAGAAATAACATTGTTAGCAGTAGCCTCATATTGTGGAATTTCGTCACTTTCATTTGGCCCTGGTATCTCTTGGCCGTCAACATCAGGGAATTCGAAACCCTCGAATATCTGCGGAATTACTTCACCCGGTTGGAATATCTGATAACTGGCACCATCAAGGGCGATTAATTCAGACTCTGAATATTTCACATTCTCAATCGTGTAGTAACCGATGCCAAAGTTCATCCATTCAGTAACCATCTTTTTATTGTCTATGTATTCAAACATTGATTGCTGAATGAGATCGGGGAAAGCTCTAACTTGTCCGTGAATTTCAGGCCTAGCCTGATATGTTCTCGCTATATTGGTCTGGCCTGTTAATCGGTTATTAGGGCTTTCCTTTGCATTTACATCCGCCGCGCTAAATGATGGTGCTTTGGGCGCTAAGAATGAAAATATCTTTGAAACAAACTTAAATACTGGATTAAGAATGTCGCCAATAATCCCTTTTGGTTGGTCGAATATTTGAATGTGATGAAATTCACTAACAATAAAGTCAAGGTGATCATCGTCGTTAAGCTTTACGCCGTTAACATAGATATCAACGTCATGATGAAAGTTTTGCCCTTTTAACCAATCAAAAAAAAGAGAGCCGGCTTTTATCTCGACTCTCTCTTTTGGCACTCCAGCGACACGCTGAATTTCAATTATTGGCATATTTCATAAACTCCAACTTAGTGAACTTTCTCTCAAGAACAATCAACCTATCCATTCTCACCGATCCGTTTTCACCTCGACTATGTAATGCGTTACCATCGATAATCAAACCAATATGAGCGGGTTTTGAGCCTATATAGCCTATAAATATTCCGTTATTTTCTGGTTGATTTACTTTCTCCCAAAACTCAACTTCATTTTTATAGCAAGTAACAAAATCCGTTTCAGACTCATAGCCTGCGTCATGGTGGATCTCAATACCTAGAACGTGACGATAATAGAGAACGACGAGCCCCCAGCAATCCATAGAATCAAATGTACAAGACCGGTTTTTCCAAGGTTTACCGATAGTTTTATCGATGAAATCCTGAATTGTCATACAGCCTCCAAGCCCGGCCATTCTTGCGGTTCATAAATGCGTCCAATGTTTTTATTCAATGGGTTACTCATAGATAGCGTGACAGTGACGCTTTCATGATCCATTGACACATCTTTCACAAATAATTTCCATCGAGTAATGGCCGTACCTTTGTCTTTCTCGTCAAACAAGCGATAAGTAGCCTCTATTGGTGTCATCCTATTGAATGATTTCCATAGTTTAAGTTTCTGCTTAAAGTCTTTTGCGACACGGCTGAATTTAACACTGGCATCAATGATGGGCGTTCGGCTTTGCTGGCTGTCCGATAGTTCGAAATTACACGGCTGATATTCAACCCCACCTAGAACCTTTGGGAACACCTGATAAGACACAAGATAGATATCACCAAATGACGGATGACTAAATTGCAGTGTCTCATAAAGTATTCTGTTTGGCCTTTGCGCTCGATACTCTCTTAGTGTAGGCATTACAACTCCTTATACTTTGGTAGAGTCTCAGTAACGATAATATCAAGCCAACTTCCAAATGATGGCGGAAACTCAACAATAATATCGTCGAATTCATCATCTGAATTATAAAGTTTCTTGCTAATAACTTGACCGGTCCATGTTACAGAAGATCCATTAATACTGGTTTGCACAGGGTAGGAAACAAAATGCAATTCCTGCTCTTGCAACCCACTGCCTCCAAGATTAATTTTCATCCTGAACCATCGATTGCAGTTATCAAGATAGTTAGGACTTCGCAACCATTGCGCAAACGCACGCTCCTGTTGAAGTGTAAATATCCAATTCACATTCCATACAGTTTTTAAGTCATTAGTGAGCTTCTGAAATATAGGTGCGCCTACCTGTGGTTGATCTGTCAAGAAACCAGTATCTAGCGTCATGCTTTTATCGGCTTTCTGCGCTAGAGGAAGCCAGTCAGGGTAGTTAATAACCATATATCAACCTCTTGCTCTCGCTGTTGCCGATGTGTTTCTTGTGATGGATTGAAGCATAGGGCCTTTGTTATCCATATCCATAATGAATGCCTGAATAGTTAGCGTATTTCCATCTTGTGATGTCTGCGCATCAAACTTGTGGCCACTAGATGAATAGTCATTAAAAACAACATTCACATTCATACCGCCACCCTGCATATCTTTATTGGAAATAACCTTTCCATTGTCACCGGGTATCATGTATTGACGACCGTTGTTAGCCTTGAATATCTCAGGTTTACCACCTTCACCAACTCGATACATTGAACCGGCATCAACAGGGCCACCATTTTTACGAGCTCCAGCAATTGCCAATGTTGAAGCAAGACCAGTAGTTCCAACTAAACTTGCGTTAGCTGGCGCGGCATTAGCCCCCATAGTAGCAAGAGAAACAAATGCAGCGGCAGGCGCCCATGCGGAAGCAACAACAGCCGCTTCGCCCATAGATGCGGCAACGGCAGCAGCGCCCATTGTTTTACCAATGATGAAATTCTTCAGCATTTCAACACCAGTCTGAACGATGGAATTAACAACACTGTTTAGTATTGTGTTACCTAGTGATCGCATTGCATCGGCGGCAGTCATGGTACCAGTCAATAATCCAGTAATGGCATTCGATGCACTTCCTGCCATTGCATCGACAGCTGATGTAAGCATGTCAAAACCTAAGCTTTGCTGGCTTAACATTTGCCATTGCGCGGCAGTTTGCTGTTCGTTGAATTGCCGTTCCTGCGCTGTTCTTATCTGAAGGTATTGTGCGTCAGTGATTTGTTTAGCTGTCGTAAATTGCTCGTGTGAGATCTGTTGATTTGCATACGCTTGATTAATGATTGCCATTTCATCCGCATAATACTTATCCATGAGCGCTAGTTTTTTAGCGTTCTCATTTTTCAATTGCTGAACAGGATCGAACTGCGCCCTATTATCTTCAATTGGATTAGCTGAAAGTTTGGCGTTTTCTTCTGCTATTTTTCGGGAATACTCGCTTGCTATTTCAAGGCGTTTAATTTGATGAAGTTCAAAAGATATATCTTCACTAGCTAGTAGCTCATCTAGCGTGTTTAATCTTGACTTTCTCTCTTCATCTAGCTTTCTTATCGTGTCAATCTCAAGAGCAAGCTCCTTGTTTTTAGCTGCTCTCTGTATATTGTACTTTTCTTCTGCTAACTGCTTTGCGGTTTCAATTTGACTTGATGTTGCAGTGTCACCAAGAGACTTAACTGCGTCATACCTAGCCATTTCAAGAGAGCCGTCTTTGTAACCTTTGTTTAAAAGCTCAATTTCTTCTCTTTGACGCTTTAATGCTTCATAAGCAGCGTCTGTGGCTTTGGTTGATTCCTTTGTTTTGCTGTTGCGCTCTGATTCAGCGTCTCTTGCCTCTTGAGCTGTAACAGCATATTGTTTTAACTTATTAATTTCCTTATCATCAGTAATCCCATTATCTTCTGCGTAAAACTCAACCTGTATTTTCCTTTTTTCAATCTCGCTTTTGGCGTTAGCTAATCTAGCTTCTCGCTCAAATGATTTCTTTAGATCTAACCCTTTCTCTGAGAGTTCAACAGTCAATTGAGTTGAGTTAAAACTTTCTTTTGCAGCAGTTGCCTCCTTTATCTGCTGTGTAATCCTTCCAAAAGCTGATTTCTCAATATCAAGAGTTGTTGCACTCTTAACACTTAAATCAATGGCTTCTTTTGCTTTCCTGTTGTATTCATCTTGAGCGTCTGTGAGGTATTTTGTGGTTAACTCTAGACGCTTTCTATTTGTAGATAAATCACCTTCAAGCTTTGTAATTTCACGCAAGATCCTTGTGGTGTTTTTATCAATAAGCTCTGGCTGGTCTTTTAATGCTGTTTTTTGTAATTCAAGTTGAGCTCTTAATGCTGATAGCTGTTTTTCCTGCTCTTTCATCTCAAGGCGTAGTAGCTCTTGTTTATCTCTAGCATCTTGAGCATCTCTAGCAATCTCTTGATATGAAAGCTCTTTTAATTTTACTGTTAACTGATCTATGCTATCAGCAAAATCTCTAGCCTCTTGTTTTGCTTGCTCTGATTTCTGATAGAAGTAATAGATTGCGGCACCAGCTAACATGGCCACACCAGCAGGGCCACCTAACATTCCCATAGCACCACGCAACAAACCCATAGATAATGATGCAGCTCTTGCTGCGGCTGCTGAGTTTGCCATTGCTGCTGTTTGCGCTTGGGTTGCTTGGGTTAATGTTATTGCAGCTTTTGAGGCTAATGATTTTTTAGCGATTAAGTTATCAAGAGCGGTTGCCTCCGCTAACGTTCCTTTCGCAACGTTATACTCTGCTTGAGCGAGAGCAACGGCCGATCTGGCAGAAGCTAAATCTGCCTGAGCCTTTCTGACTGACATATTTGCAGCATACTCGCTGGCTTTCGCTGATTGCAGTGTGGCGACTGACTCTTGACGCGAAGCGGCTGCCATCATAATTTTTGACTTGGTAGCCATAGCTAATGCGCCAACATATCTTGAGCCAACCACCGCGGCGATTACCGTCAAGACAGAACTAAGCTCATCTAAATTCTTACTAACCGTAATAACCGCATCACTAAACGCACTAATGGTTGATTTTATTGTTGTATTTTCACCAAGGAATTTAGTTAAGTTATTCCCTGCTTCTTGAAATGACTGTGACATTGTTCGAGTGGTTTTGGCAAACTCCTTACCGACTGCATCCCCCTGAGACAATAACCCTTTTACAACAACATCAGTGGTCAACTTGCCTTCTGCTGCCATTTTACGAAGCTGACCTATACTTACTCCTAGTGAATCAGCAAGTGCAACCATCAAACGGCTACCCTGTTCCGCTACCGAGTTAAATTCCTCACCACGGAGAACGCCAGAGGCGATACCTTGTGATAGCTGAATAATGGCGTTTTCTGCTTCCTGTGCAGTAGCACCAGAGACGATAAAACCTTGGTTAATAATTGATGTTAATTTTGCCAAGTCCGCTGCTGATGTGTTGTATTCTCTCGTTCCTCGCTCTAATCGCGCGTAGAGTGTTGCTGTGGCATCAAGGCTAGATCGCGTTGCTTGAGAGATATCAAATACTCGCTGTGTGACATCAATCAGTGATTCACTTGCGCGAACTGAGTTAGATAGTTTGTTGTTTAATTCAGTCCACGCCTCGGAGTAACTGACAACCATTGAAGCAGATAAATAACCAGTAAGAGCCGCCGCAACCTTGGATAGAGACTGCATTGAACGCTCTGTGTTATTTACCGACTGAGACGTTCGGTTAAAGCTACTATCCATTCGATTAAGGCGTTGCTCTAACTGCTGTTGCGATGTAAGCAATTGCCGAACATCCATTTGAACTTGATAAACAATTTCGCCTACGTTTGCCATTTATCGGATCCTTAAAATGAAAAACCCCGCCAGTTGGCAGGGTTGTATAATCTTTAAAGTATTTTACTGTGATGCTTTTATTGCGTTAGTAGTAGCTTCAATTGTTTTTTGTGACATCTCTAATGCATCATCAGAAAGCGTTTGCTGCCCCCATTTGGTAACTTTACCCTCTTGAAATGTCACAACTAACTTATCCTGAGATAACTGCTCGTTATCTACCGGAGTATATCCATAATAAACTTTACCCCAATATACCCATCTTTCTCTTTCTGTATTAACTTCAGTTCTTCTAGGGTCTCCAAGAACTGCTCTTACTTGATCTTTATCCATTCCTAATGAAAGCATGGATGATTTCTGATTGTAGTTAATTTGCTTTTCTTGTGCGCAACCAGAAATAACCATGGCAGATAAAACCAAAAAAGAAGATATTAATAACCTTTTCACAACACCATCCTCGTTAGTTAATTTGTTATTATGTTATATAGATAGTGATGCAAAAGAAAGCAAACTAACTCATTTACGTTTTCTACTCACTAATCTACGCTTACCGCTGATCAGCTCATCATTACGTTTATCATCTTGCTTCATGATGTTGTCGTACTCTTCTTTAGTGAAGCCTTTCTCATCGGGATATTTAGCCCTGAGCATCATCTGAAATTCAGTCATGGTTAATTGCTCGGCTTCTTCTCGATTCATACCAAAATGAGCACGAGCAGAACTAATGTAGTCAATTGCCATGAACTCATCTGAGAATTCGTTTTTACCTTCATTGCGTTGAAGTTTGCGGATCTTCGCTTTACCGATAATTCCGTGAGTGAATAATTCTCGGGCAATGACGATAATGTCAGCAATTGGCATCTTGCCGTTTTTATAGACGATACCGCGCTTACCTAATTTCCATTCACCAATGATTTCCGAACAATCGTCATCACAGCACGCCTGCATAACCATCATTGCAGTTTGTAGGATATTGCGTCCGTATGTTGGTTTACTAATGGCCTTTATTAGCCACTCAGGAATAACCCTGTAATTCATTACTGCACGAGTAATTAATTCTTGCACCTCTGCGCCATTTAGCTGACCGTAGGCTTCCACAATCTGCTTAGGTTCACCAATTCTTGTCATATTGATGAACGATGGTCTAAATAAGTAATCATTTTTATCAGTAGAGATAACCATCTCACCGACTTCTAAAATAGGCGTCATAATCCCTCCTGAATATTATCAAGGGCACTCAAAAGCACCCTTTGTAATATTAAGCAGCGGTAACAGTGACCACGCATTTGGCTGTTTTACTACCATCTTCGGATGTGACAGTGATATTTGCAGTACCTTCGGCAACGCCACGCACAGTGACCACATTCACAAGCTGAGTAACTGTTGCAAAATTCGACTTATCGCTTACAGCGGTGTAGTTTTTGTTCGTCGCATCGGTTGGGGTAAATTTGACAGTAAATGTCTTAGTTTCACCCACTTTTACAGACAGAGTTGCCGGCTCGACAGCAATACTTTCAACCACGATTTCTTCTTGTAGCCATTCAACCGTTTCTGCATCAGCAACTTTCAACTCACCTGAATAAGTGGAAATTTCTTTTGTTGGAAACTCCATTGACCATGATGTGAATAACATATAGCCCTGAACAACATCAGAACCATCACCTTTCATATCAAGCTGAACCCAGTAATCTGGCTGGCGACCAGCTTTAATTTCATCAAGGATTTCTTTCGCAATATCGAAAGCAGAAGTAGAGCCAGTTACGCCAGCTTTCTTCAATTCCCCATCAAAACTAATGGTGAAGTCAGCACCAGTGACGATTGATTCTGTTAACCCTTTGATATCATCAGCATTAGACGTTACCGTCTCCATACCAAAATCGAATGACTTGCTTGTTAATGCACCTAAGCGTAAGAACTGATCTTGTGCTGGTACTTGGTCAGGGCATCCTTTTGCAATACGGATAATTCCCGCATTACCCATCACCAACCCTTTTTTGTCAGGACATTGTGACATGTTATAACCTCTTTATTTGCAAATAAAAAAAAGGCCGCTTATGCGACCTATTGGGATGTGTTTAATTTAAGATGTACAGCGGAAAGAAAGCTTGAGGATAAACCGACCTTCTTCTGTTGGTATGGGCCTTGGTAGGCCACCTAAGTTGTAGATTGAATTGAGTTCGCAATCTAATGAGTTGTTAGCAACGTAATTTAGAATTTCATTAGCTCTTATCAGTGCAGGTTCAGGATCATGCTGTGCAGACACAAGAACAAGCGTCACGAAATCATCAGCGCCCAAATCAGCAAATCGACCGCTACCATCATCAGGCTGAATAACAGCATATTGCTGAGTCTTTTCGTCTTGTTGCTCATTCCACGTTAGGTATTGAACGATAAAGCCATCGAGCAGATTACCTCCGTTTAAGTAGCGCTCAAACCTCTCATGTATCATATTTGAAGCTCCCGTCTCACCGCGTCATCAATAGCCTTGCGTTCATCTTCAAAACCACGAGATAAGAACTCTTTACGAGCACTTGAGCGCCTAAAGTTTTGCTTGATTCTTGGATCATGAACATAAACCGCGTAGTTTGCTGTGTATCCGACGCGACCGGTTACTCTGGTGCCATTAACAGTGACCTCTCTGAATTGAGAGTTGATAAGTGTTGATGTATCAATAGGTGTGTATATAGCCGCCTGAGCACTACCAATCAGTAAAGCTGACTGAATAGCTCTCATCACTTTTTTACCCTGTATATCACCAACGAGCGCTCTAAGGTTTGCGTTAGCCTGAGAAATACCCCTTACTTTTGCCCCCATATCACACCGCCGTTATCAGAGTGTAGTCATCTGCAATATGCTCGAATAAATCCTCATCACGTTTGATGAATTTGATTTCATCAGCACCGGAAGATAACGGATCGCCTGAGCGCTTACCGATAGCGATAAAGTCACCTTTTTTAGCATCAGCATACTCAGTCCAGAAAACCAACTTAATGGTAATTTCAGAGCCAACATCCAACTTTCCAGATTTAAGCTCACTACCATAACCACAAAGAAAATGAACCGGATCAGAGAATGTAACTTTGCCGTATCTATCTTTTCCGTTTGGTCGCCATAAAGTAGCCCACGAGGTGTAAGCCCAATTTGCAACTGAACTCATTAGACACCTCCAATCACCCGAAAAAAACCTACCGTTTTACTAGATAATGGCAAATCAGCAAGGCATCCTGCACTATCCCATGCGCGGATCTGGTTCAGTAGATAATCAGTACCGGAAGAATCATATGCGAAAGAACGAGACGCCCCGTTAGGAGCGCTCTGTGATGATATCTTTCGTGCGCCAGACAATGAGGCCAGCCGCACAACGGTATAAATCAGCAGCAGTTTCTGCGTGGTTTCGTCGTAGTTGGCTTCGAGACATCCGGACTTTGCATTAACCTGAATCAGTAACAGCGACAGCACAGAATCAGGCAATGTAAACCCGAGTTCCGCGATCATCGGCTTTACGTCATCAAGAGTTATCCCCATCTGATTTACCTTTACCCTTTTTCTTCTCTGGCGTGGCGACTTCGAGTTTTCGTTCTTCGATTCGCTCTACCAGACCAGCCCGTAGCCATGTTTCTGCGGTTTCTTCTGAGACTTCCAACTGAGCACCAACCTCTTGCTTTTTGAGGTCGGCACCAGCAAAGAAGTTACTTGAAATAACCTTTACCAGTGCCATGAATCCCCCTTAATTACCTTTCGCGTGCACTACTGAGAAGTGACCGCTGATGTCCTGTTTAACCATCAGACCTGCAGCACCCCATGTACGCCATACATAGTCAGAGTTATAGAACTGGCGTGGATCTGCAACAGTACCAAATGCCTGGCCAACGATAGGAGCAATAACACCAGCACTAATAGGAACAATCAGAACTTCGTTACCTTTCAGTTCGTAATCTTCCTTAATGTCTTTGATACCAGTGATTTTCTTGATTTCCTCAAGAATGGTGCGTGTCTGGTTAACGTCGAAATATACGCTTTCCCAGTTTGATAGGATTTCACCTGACACATACCAAGTTTGCTCACCGTATTGCAGGTTTTGCAGTTTCAGTACATCACGCAGTTTGATGATCTCAGTGCGGATTTTCTTACCATCTTGCTCGGTTGCGAAATTAACATTCAACGTCACTTGAGCAACACGCTCATCACTACGCAAGCCTTTAAACGTCTTACCATCAAACGCAATAAAGTTACCCGCAGCATCTCGGAAACCGTTCCAGATGAAGTCGAGGTATTTACGACGAACAGTATCGACAGAGTCTTTCTGCGCATCAGATAAAGAAGCCAGTGCAGAGCCTTTGCCGAAAATCGGGTCACGCCATGTGAACTTAAAGCCAGTGTCATGAATTGGCACCATTGTTCCATCGAAGCTATAAGCGCTAGCCTCAAGTAACGCACCGACCTGACCACTCATTGACGTGTGAGCCACACCTCCGCCGCCTTTACGCGCATACTCATAGACTGACTCATCAATACGAACTGAACGAGATAGGCCCATAAGGTCGTTTAACAAAGTGAATTCAGTGTTTGGCTGGAATTCAGCTAACACAGTCTGGTCATACGCTTTGTACAGGCGTTTAATGTCATCCACCGCATTGGCAGCATCTAGAACTGGCAAATTACGAGCGCGAGAAATAAAGTCAGCCACAGCCTGAGCAGATGAGTTACGCTCCAAACTCAACGCACCGAATTGCGCTTGGTTGGCTTCAAGGTTCCCCGTTTCGGTTGCCTTCTTAGTTGAAAAATAAAACATTCAGTTCTCCTTACTTGAACACAACACGAACCAGATCACCCGCTTCAGCGGTTAATGCTGTATCTTCTTCGACATAGGCAAATGCTGCTTCGCCTTCTGCACCAGTTGCCAGTGTGATTTGACCATTAGCAACAATAACCGCTTGGCCTTTTTTGTATGTGCCAGCAGCGGCACGTACGTTTAGAAACATAGCCTGTAGAGGGTGTATACCAATCAACCAATCACCCGCTTTAATTGGATCATCTACCGTTCCACAGCGCAGATAATCAAAGTTGGCCACATACAAAATGTTCGCTTCTTTACCATCGACTGACGGCGTGAATTTAGCAGTGGCCTCATCATAGAAACCGATAACACCTGCTTTAGTGTCAGCTGCAGCCGCACCTTCACGATTTAATAGCGGATTAGGAAATACACCACCCGCATGAATTACACGTTTTTTATTCGCCATGTTCTACTCCGGCATATCTGAAACTGATTGAGAGGAATTGACTTGTTGGAATGAACCATTCAGTCCATGTGATACATTGCATTGCGCGTATAGCTCTTTCAAAGGGTCGCCACTTAGCGCATTAACAGCGATGTCAGACATGCTGAATTTGGCTTTCACAGCTTCACGCATCGCATTTACTTCTTTGTCTGCATTAGCATTTAACTGGCCTTCGAGTGTGTCAATTTTGTCTGTTAGTGGTTTAATTGCCGCATTCACTGCTGCTGTAATAGCATCCGTGTTTGTTTCGGTATCTTTTTCCTTCTCTTTTTTCTCACGCGCAGCTTTTTCTTCTGGCGTTTCCTCTTTCTTTTCTTCGGTGTTCATTTGGTTGTACGCATCCAGTAATTCAGCATCAGATTTACCTTCTGTTTCGATGCCTTTCGCCTTCAGCGCATTCGTGATGATTTCTTTCATCGGGTTAGTTTCCTTATTGGTTTTAACTTCGTACTCTGTTGGCTTGCGCACAACTTCGATAGGCTCACCAACGAGTTCGGCGTCTCCGTCATCGTTCATGAGGTATTTTTGTTGGTAGGTTTTACCTGATTTGTAGTAAATGAATTTATCGGGCCACACCATTTCGGGATAAGGCCAATCATCCCCACTGGAAGCGTTACGCAATGCAGCACGCAATGCAGAATAGATGTCTTCAAATGAGAATGAGTTGTTAGCGAAAAAGAACTTAGCCTTGTTGAATAATCCTTCTTGTGTGAAGTTTGCGGCGTCAATCAACTTCACTTCTTCAACGTCTAGCTTCTCGCCCTCGCTATTAACGAATACTCCAATCCCTTCCTCTGGCGTGCCAGCTGGTTGCTCGTGCAACAGTATTGCAATGTGGTCATACTGTTGATTGGTTGCTATCCATTTGTACTTTTTCCCGTTTGGTGCCTTGCCATTTGCTTGCAGCCTATTGAGGTTTAATCCTGTAGATATTCCGATTGGCTCAACATCTTCGCCATTCATCATCTTATCTAGCCGCTCAATGACCTCTCTGCCGCTTTCTGACCCTTCAGCAAATCGCTTATTGACGTACATATCAATTAATACGCGACCATTTTCCTTTCGTGGGTTAGCTGAATACGCTCCGATGTAATGCTCGTTGATGGCATCAACATCACGAGCAGTCACATAATTACCATTTACTTTCGGATGACCGTATGGCATAGGTACACGGTCTAGGCTCTTATAGCCCTTGTCGTTTTCAGCTGTCGGATATAGCCCCTCGTTTAACACGCAATCGTCATACAGCGGGCACACGTTTTTGACGACGTAGTGCTCGACGTTATTGATAGTTTTGATTGATATGTTTGATGAGGAATTGATAGCCGACAGCACATTGACGCGAGTGCGCTTCATGTGTTGGCCTCTCATGTTAATCTCAGGAGGGTAAAACCCACCAAACATAGGTAGGTTTTATTGATTTAATCTAAAGTTATTATTTGCAACTCATATTGTTCCAGCAACCCTTCATAAAATTCAAGTAGCCATTCATATTCCCTTTCATCTCTTGCAGATATTTTTGCATCAGCAAAATGCCTTTTTTCCATATCTGTTAGCAGCCTATTTTTATAATGTGAATTTGGTACAACAATTGAATTAAACGCAAGATCTACATTTCTAACAGAACTTGCACCTGTTATGGGGCTCTCACCTAAAAGGGTTACTTTTTGGGAATTAACTCTCACCTCCCTTTCCCATGTAAAATCTATCCCATAAGGCCTATGACTATCTCTAAATAAAGGCTCGTGTATCATCCATCTCCACTTTAACTCTTGCGGAAGTAATTCATAATCAGCGCGAGAACAATAAAAAACCTGAGCCCCTCCAAGGGTATATATGTCTTTTTTTGAAAACTCTAGACCAAACGGCTGATACTTGGAATTATCGCCAGTAATAAATGATATGGGTGATTCAGTAAAACAAATGCAAGAGTGCCCATTACTCAACCCTTGGCTTGCTCCTGACCTCAGTTCAAAGCTAGAGAGTATGTTTACAAGGGTGGTGTAAGCTGATTCATACCACTCATTAATTCCCCCATAGTTTATATTTGCTTTTGCCCAGTGATATAAGTACCCTGAACTATCTTTTCTTTTAGACATTTATGCGCTCCTGAAATTAATCAATATCAGGATGCCACTCATCTCTTTGTTTTACCAATCTCTCTATCACGACTTTATTAAATAACTCCCCTTCGCCATTAAGTAACACTGGCTGATTAGCGCAGTAGCAGTTATAGCGATTACCGTTGATTGAGTAGAAATACTCCACATCCTCAACAGAGAATATCTTCCCGCTACGTGCTGCATGACTCGGTCTTGTTGTTGGCTTAAGCGCTGATATCCATAAGATGCCAGTTTTCAGTCCTAACCTTTCGCTAGCCCATGTCGTTTCATTCCAGTTCGCCCTACGAAGTGCGCCTACTTGCTCAGTCTGTGCGATAGCCTTTGCTCTGGTCATTGATACATCTAAACGTTGACTAACTATCCGCGCTGTTTCGCGTGGGTTGATACCTCGCGCTATCGATGTGCCAATTACATTAGCCAAGTCAGTTCTTGCAGCATCAGACAGTCCGCGCCAATCGCTATAAGTAGAGACAAATGCCGCCGCAACCTGATTCTGATAAGCTGGCTGTGATAATAGGTAAGTGATTGTTGTTTGCTGTGCGTAGACTTCAGATTGAACAGCTAAGTTAGTGTAGGCATTCAATGTGCCGCGTTCATACTCATCAGATACATATCCAAACGCCCACAATCGCTCGTCGCCACCTTCGAGAAGGTAGTCATCAAGTATTGATTGCAGTCTTTCTAGGAATCTAGCGTACTCTGTAGGGCGCTCCGCTAGGTCATATATATAAACGCCAGCGTTAACATTAAAAAGCGAATCAGGCTCATTCTGTGCGTTTTTAGCGAGTATGTAACTTTGAGTTGGTGGTTGCGTTTTCTCTCTGCCAGTAAATGACAGGTCGAATAGTTGCTTGAGTGCTTTCTTGAGTTCGCAATACCGATTATCAATATCACGGAACATCTTTCTAACTTGCCGCCCTGATTGCGTTGGGTCAGCCTTATTTCTTGGTATTATCGGCGACCCTATCTTTTGATTCTTCATCATCGACTAATGGGTCTCCTTTTAGGCCTGATTCTGGCGGTTCGCTATTCTCAAATTCTGGCAACGTTGGGTACTCGCCAAGTGCTCTAATTTCGTTCTCCATAAGAACAGAACGACCGAAAGAGTTTTGCGTTTTCATTGCAATATCAGCAGCTTTACTCATGTTATCCAGCTTTTCAGATTGGCTAGGTGCGAGCAAATCAGACCAACTTACTGTTATCTCATCTTTTTGCTCAATAACGCCAAGCCTTCCAAATTGGTGGATCAGCTCGGTAATGACTTTTGAGAGAAATCCTTCACGCCTTGATTTACAGGTTCTAGCCCAATCTTTCATATCCTCAGTTGAAGCGCGCTCCCCTGTAATCTGGCCGATAAGCACCTTAACAGGCATGTTGATTGATGCCGCAAACTCAGCTAACAATGTGCGCCAAGTTGGTTCAGGGTCGGCAGCGGCAACAGAAAGCACGCTTGCCGAGCCTTCTTGCATTAATACTGAGGCATCAATGCTTTGATTTAGCCGTCGAACCTGCTCATCAAGCGCATCTGGAAGCCCTTCTATATTCGTTCCTAACGCTTCTGCTAATGCATTAAAATCAGTTTCTTTACTGAATGCGTAGTTAAGTTGTCGGCTGGCATTCTTAAGGAATCCCTCAGCGCTACCTCCCGAAACCTTTTCGATATCGAGTAGCTTGTTATAACCTTTTCTCAGTAAAGATACGCCAGATGACATTTTGCCATCAGCAGCTCCTTCGATAAGCGTTATAACTCTGTCAGGATGAATATCAATTATTCTAGATGGTGATCCGTCGCTATCATCCCCCACTGCCATTTCAGTAAACGAGTACATCGTTGGCATGGAGTAGTTTTCGCTTGCTTGGTCTTCATCCCAAGTTTTAACATCAAGCTGCGCCTCCCATGCAGGGATTAAGCGAACAATAGCCTTATCTTTTAGTTTTTTAACAATGCTAGTATCGACTGGCTCATCCCAAAGCCTGTTATCTTTGATTTGGATGATTAAACCAGAATATCGACCAACTAAATTGCGCTTATCAGACTCTACAACCTGCTCCCAGTGTTTTTTGAGTAGCTTATTAAGGCCTTTATCCCATTCAGTTGAGCCGTCTTGGTCTGCCTCTTCGTCACCTTCGAATATTTCAGGGTAATCAATCCAGCATCCAGAGATGTATCTATCAACCGCAGCACCGCCTAGCGCATTGCGATCATATAGCCTATAGAAATCATCAAATGTGAGATTCTCAGGCCAGCCAAACTCATTCCATATTCGAGGTCTTTTAGTGTTGCCAGTGCCTAGCGACTGAACGTAGGACATTCTAGCTCTTTGTGCGGCTTTCAATGCGTTATTAACCGCTAATGATAGCCGTTGTTGATTTACTTCCATTTTTGCCCTCATTAACGTTTTCTAACTAGCATTCCTGCATGCTTCCGTTTATTTCGTCTACTTACAGCAAAGTAACGGAACCCGTCAGCGTCATGTGATGTGTAGTCGTGAAGTGGTTTATCTTTCCAACAACCGCGCTTGTCGTCCCACTCTTTGCGATATCCCTCAAGGTGAGCAATACCTTCACTGCATTTGTGTTCATCGAACACACAAAGTGGCAGGATTTCGCGTACCGCTTCAATACCCTCATCAATTGAAAGCTTCGGCACTACTTCAAATCTCATTGAATAGTTTTCACCGTCTATTTCGTACCCTTCACGCGCTAATTCACGCCGTGATTTCGCATCAGAACCAAACTCACGGTTATCGATATCATGAGGGCCATTGTGACTTACATATGTGTAGCCTTTATCTTTCAGCACTTTCATGTAATGCCGCAGACCTTCGCCACTGTTTGAGTAGTGATCAATAACGTGGAATTCCTCACCTACCTCGCGAATAAACCAGATTGACGTTGAGTCACCCACACCAATATCCCAGTACGTGTGAACCGGTAAATGCGAGTTATCAGGAAGTGTGCCAATGCGTTTATTTTCGTACAGGAAGCGGAACTGCTTGGCGTAGTAAGCGCCTTCAACTGATTGCTGAAATGCCTCAGACGGTATTGACGGGTATTCCCGTTTCATATCGTCGCCAAGCGTTTTCTCTTTGGCGTAATACCATGCTTTCTGGCGCTCGTTTAATTGAACACCATGTTTGCTGGCTATCTCATCAAAGTAATCAACTAACCGCTGGGGCAATTGCTCCACAGGTTCAATGGAGTATTCAGGATTTTTCCACCATGAGAAGAAAAAGAACTTCCAGTCTAGGTTAGAGAGAGTCTTATTCTGAATTTGCGCTTTCTCAGCAGATTGGCAATAATCGAAGAAATAACCTGCTCGACCCTCCGCTGTGCTTTCAATCGTCGTAAAACAATCGCTTGATACCGCCTCAAATGCGCCAGTGACAATCTCACGGGCTTTCTCTGGATACTTAGCACATATCTTACCGAACTCAGAAACGTGCAAATAACGGAGTGTACCGCCACGAAATGACGTACTGATATAAAGTGATCCACCTTTGCTAAACACCAACTCACCAGCCGCATCATTACTCGCTGGGTTAGCCGTTTTGATTTCATCGGGTAGCTTGTCATAGGCATACTTTATCTTTTCCCTGAACAGTCGCTTAGCATCGTTGAGCGTGTGGGCTATCAATGCACATTTAGCCGCCTCAAATAACGCTGCGTCTAATTGGATAATGCAGACTTCTGTAGTAAAGCCAAGCTGACGAGCTTTCAGGATAATGTTTCGCGTGTGCATCCCTTCAAAGTATTCAAGTTGCTCAGGCGTCATTTTAAATCGAACCGGCTTACCTTCTTTATTGGTGATCCAGTAGAGATGATTCAATCGCCAGAGCTTATCTCTTAATAATGCAAGATGTTCTGGCTTCATGATTATTCCTTAGATAAGTCGTCCATCAGTTCTGATAGTTGGCTAGCTGTCTTATTCGGCTGAACATCATCAAGACCGTATGCTTGACGCTCAAGTCCAACCAAGTTTTTAAGTGTTTCACTTAATGCTTTAGCTGACTTAACGCGCTCAGGGAGAGATATGATTGAATGATAAATTTCATTGAGTTTATCGCGTCCGTTATCGTCAGGATTAAACATTAGATCGCCAAGCTTACTCAAAGCCGGCACATCAGCACATTCAGCAGATAGTTCATCAAATAAGTTATTAGTTAACTCTCTAGCCCTTCGAATATCTCCTCTATGTTCCATGCGGACATTAGCAATAACCTCAGCATTAGCCTCAATAAGTATCCGCTCGGAAATAGTCTTTTCGGTGGATACCTTAGTGGATACCTCTCTCTTGGATACCAGTGCTTCAGCTTTTTGGTTTATTTTTTCTTTTAGGTTTCTTTCCCAACCTTCTTTTTTGGCTCTTTTGTTAATCGCTCCATGAGTAATATCATGTTGTGAAGCGATTTCTCGGAGTGACATCACGCCAGCTCGGTAAGCCGACTCGATGGCCTCCCAATCTGGTCTTTTAGCCATATTCATATCCTCAATAACAAATTAAAAAACTCACCGTAGTGAGCTTTGTGATTTGCAATAAAACCACTCTTAAAGTGGTTTAGTGTGTGAAATTTAACTTATTATCTGTAAGTAATTTTCTGGGAAAGTTATTTGCGGCTCTTTTTTAAGACTTTCTATTTTATCTATAACGGCTTTCTTTTCTGATTCATTGCCATTTTGGTAATGATTTTTCGCCACATTTAAAATCTTCTCCACAGTATCGGAGGTGTTAATTCCAACAGGCTCCGCAGCACTAAGAATCCAATAAATTTCATCATTAAAGCTCTTCATTCTTTTATCCTTCAGGTGATTACCGATTAAACTATGGTACACCTTACAATAAAATAACTAATAGATTTAGCATTAATCCACTGGCACATATTTAATATCGCTAATCTCGTCAGGTGATATATATACCCACGATTCATCGAGTGATGCGATACCGATTAACCCGTTAGTCACACGAGGCTCTTTAGTGGTCATCACGCCTTCGTAGGTTGTGCCGTCTTTCTTCGTTGCTATTACGTGATATTTTTCTGACATGATTACTCTCTGTGAGTTGCCGATCTTAATTTGTATTCATCATATGGAATATATGCTTTCCCAGTGTTTACATAGCAATAAAATCCACCCATTTTTGTTTCAATTCCGGTGATATTCTGATACTGATTACACTGATATGAATTAACGCCATACATCACCCCAAAGGTGAGCGTAAAACAAAGCAAGATAGTTACAGTGAAAATGGTTAAAACCTCAATTAGACATGACTTGAAATCATCATTCATAAATAGGTATCCTTTAAATTTCTTCAAACTGTGTATTAATAGTCACACCGTGTTTAACGATAAATTGACTAACAATGGATGGGTTAGGCTCAACGAAAAATACCAATGAGAACAAATGTAGGCATTCAACGTAGTAAGGCACTCACCACTTCATTTTTATGGTTGCTACCATTCTTCCTGTTTTCATATTCCCCCCAATAAAAAAGGCCACTAGGGCCTATTCATCGTTAAATGTTAATTAAATCAATTGGCTCAGTTTTGAGCTGTGTAATATTTATTGCTTTTCATGATTTAATAACTTGCCACCGCCAACTAAACCTAATGCCATTTGGCTAATGTCACCTATTAACTTTTCAGCACGGTTTAAGATAGCTAAATCATCTTGACGTTTGCGTAATCGGCGACCTGCATCACTTGAATCTTCATCAGAAGCTTTTCTTGCCACGGCTAGCATGTGTTGTAATTGCTGGATGGTAAATCCAAATCCTGATTCAGCTTCTAGCTCAGTCATATGATCGAACACTTGTGCTTGAAGCTCGTAGCTGTAACTCATAGCCATCAAACAAGCTTCACGCTTAGGGAATTTACAACACGGGTATGATCGACCTTTGTTGTCGATGTAATCGGCGTAAAATTTCGCTGATTGATTTTCACCCAACACTTTAGGTACTTTCCTTAAAAAGTCTTTATGCTGTAATTTTCTATACTTCTTGCATGGGAAACTTAACCCTTCTGTCTCAGCCTTTGCCTTTCTATCTGCATTGATGTAATCAACCATTTCTAAACTAGTCATGGTTGGTTGTTCAGATGCGGCATTATTGATGACTGATAATTTTGTCATGATACTGTCCTTACTTAGTAATGAACCCTTGCCACATAGGAAACCAGCCCATCGAAGCAGTATCAGCTATAACTGATCTCCTCAAAGGCTCATTCCTAAATAACGGTTCGATGTTTTTAGATGTGTGTGCATGTGGCGCACAGGGTGAAATGCGTAGAGTTCGCAGCTTAGCGATACACAGCTAAGCCACTTCTAGTCTGTTCCTAGCAGTCAAGATATGATCACTCTCCTTAATGGATAAACGATTTATCTAACCAAACTGGTATATATACTTACTTAAGCTATACTAAGTAATCATCGCTATACTTTGATTGATATCTTGTTAGTTTGCCCACGCCCCATGCTGGGCTTTTTTTATTCTTTTGGAATGCTTTTATCCAGTTCTTCACGGAATTCAGTTGGGTTATCGAAACCTTGTGCTGCCATGATATTTCTCCATTAAAAAGCCCCGCTATTGAGCGAGGTTTGTTTTGTTCTGCCTTATTGTTTGTCACTTAATTAGTGAAGCTGCGTATTCGATTAGATATAACTTCGGAGCTATTAGTATTTTCAGCCAAAAATTTAAGCTCACAACTGAAATGAGCACACCAATAAAAAGCAAACCAAGTGGAAATGGTGTTCTAATGAAATCATACGAAATTGAACTCAGATTAAATCGAGCATCTCCATCATAATAAGTCCATAAAGCACCTTTTCGACGCTGACGACCAGCCCATACGGGAATAAATATAGCGAATGCAATAGTCGCCAAGCCAAAAGCAAACCAAATGATACCCATCGCCATCTTCCATGCTAATAACTGACTAATCACTTCAGGAATTTGCGCCTGACTAAATGCCACCGCAGAATCGATACCACTAGATGCCTTTTCCAGTAAATCAATCAGCACCTTTGATGCTTGCTCGCTCATCGTAAACACTCCGTTTTAATGTAATCCTGTAAATACAAAGTTTGCTGTTCGTTCTCGACTATCATTTCTCTGAGACGTAGATAATCTTGTTCAACTGCTTTGTTAAGTCGTGCGGTGGCTTCATCGCTTCCGCTTTCGGTGGAATTCTTGGTAACTGTTGGACACTCGGCTTTGACGTACACCCGCTTAGAGCCAGAGCTAACAGCATCACGAAGAGTGTTGATTTCATTCTTTGCACTGGCTAACTCCTGTGAGTGACGAATATCGAGTTGATTTAATCGAGTGATACGGGCTTG
>NZ_JAABNH010000019.1:0-3255 GCF_009915985.1 Proteus sp. G2626
TCACAGTAAATAAGCCACAAAAGCCTGTTATTATTTCTAGTAATAATAATAAACTAACTAATAGCTCAAACAATAGAGAATTAGCTACCAATAAAGGTGTAATGCATTTTAATGGTGTTGTTATTGAGCAACTCGAAACATTTAAAAAGAAATATTTTCTTACAAAAGAAGCCGTTAATTTAGTCAAGATAAATTGGTAGAGTCTGTTATTAGTTTATACAGTAAAGAAAATAGTATTGATGATAATAATGTAAACTCAGTAAAATTTATGGAATTTAGTGAATTTGATAATAATTCATTTGATGAGTTAGATCTTATGTCTACGATTCCTGCAGAAAACTTAATTAATAACCCTGACTTAATGTCTGGCACACTTAATGAAATTGCAAAAAACAACGGTACAGTTAATGTTAATGCAAGAATGGCTGTAATTAAAGAAAATAATAAAGCGAGTGCAGCGTTAGTTAGAACCGATGGTGTATTGGTGACGAAAGAAGTGCCTGTGTATCCCGCCAATTATATTGGCAATGGCTATCATATGGATATTAAAAATTTGGGAATAGAATATGCGCTTTTACCAGCAGATTCTTATAGTGGACTTGGTTTGCAAGGGAATATTATTCAAAAATATTCAAATGAAAATAAAAAGTTCTCATATCCAGAAAAAGTAGAATTACCTAATAAGGTAGAAAACAAAAGGATAGAAGTACCATATCCACATCAATTTAATGATGCAATTATTGTATTTCCTAGAAATTCAAACTTACCGCCTTTGTATGCTTATTCGGGCTTCCCTGCAATTGAACTTAAGGATAAAGATCCCCGCCCTCAGCAAGAGCAAGAATTTAATGAAATCAAAGATAGCGTGAAATTCACAATTTCATTTTACGAAAAAGCAACACAGGAATTTGGTAAAAAGGCAGCACAATTATCTAGAGAGTTAGCAGAACAATCTAAAGGAAAAACAATCAGAAATGTAGAAGATGCTTTACGTACATATGAGAAATACGGGCAGAATATTAATAATAAAATTAATGCTAAAGATCGAGCCGCAATTATAAAAGCATTAGAATCTATTGATGCAAAACAATTAGCTTCAAACCTAGGCAAATTTAGTAAAGGGCTTGGATATACCAACCACGCGATTAATGCAGTGGAATTACTTGTTGAATTTAAAAATGCAGTTAAAACGGGAAATTGGCGTCCATTTTTTGTTAAAGCAGCTTCAATTACTGCTGGCCTAGCCTCGGTGGCATTGACGGCCTTTGCCTTTAGTTTAATTATAGGCGGACCTGTTGGAATTTTAGGGTATGCCCTAATCATCGCAACAGTAGGTGCCTTGATTGATGATGCATTGGTTGAAAAAGTTAGTGGTGCGATCGGTATTTAATATGTAGGGCAATAGGATAATCGGTTTTAATTGGTTGTCCTATTTTTTGTGAAATATAGAGCTAGATATATCATGCTAAATGGAATTGAAAATATAAAACAAAGTAAGTGGTATAGAGCTACTCCACCATGCTTAGCCGGAGTATTAATAAATAACCCAGTATTCCAGAATTTTTTTGTTGTATATTTTAATGCGAAATTTTCGATAAGAATTTTGGAGAAAGGAAAAAGAATAGCACTAGGTATACTTAAAGTTAACATTAATACACCTTCAATAGTGTGATCGTTATAATTAAGATAAACCATCACCAACATCATAAAATAACCCCAAAACATATTATTAATATAGTATTTTTTAGTCATACCTAGACCCTAATGTGTAACCAGCACTAACATATAACTCATCATTCTAATAGTAATAATTCTTATTTTCAATAAATTAACTGTTTTTATTTTAGTCAATTTCGCTTATTACACTGAGCGATTTTAATTTTAGTGCTACTTATTGTGGGTGAGATGGAAGAGTCGCAGAAAGCGGAAGAGGAACGTAGACGGAAAGAAGAGGAAGAAAATCAGGACACCAATAGTGCACCAGAAATGGATAACTGATTGATTATATTTATTTGACTCAAGGATGAGTTAAATACTAATGATAACCATTCCGAATATAGCCGAAATAAGACAATTGTATTACGATTACTATTGATTGTACTGTGTTTGCATACAGTGGTTGTATGCTATTAAATATAAAAAGGAATTTAAATGATTATAACAAGAGCTAACGTTGATCAGTTCCCTGATCTTCCCGAATACGTTATTCGAGACATAAAGCAAAATGGTACTGTTTATAACACTACAGGAGGTGCTGATGAAGATGGGGCCTTTATTACTGATGGGGGTTGGGTTGTAAATAATGGAGTAGATACGTTAATGGTGGCGGCGGCTAAATCAGATTATTTCCCATGGTCAAAAATACCTATTCTTGCTGATAATGATAAAGATGAATATCCGTCTCCCAATGTGGGTAATGGTGGGTCATCACCTTTCAATCCAAATACTAAAATCACAGTAAATAAGCCACAAAAGCCTGTTATTATTTCTAGTAATAATAATAAACTAACTAATAGCTCAAACAATAGAGAATTAGCTACCAATAAAGGTGTAATGCATTTTAATGGTGTTGTTATTGAGCAACTCGAAACATTTAAAAAGAAATATTTTCTTACAAAAGAAGCCGTTAATTTAGTCAAGATAAATTGGTAGAGTCTGTTATTAGTTTATACAGTAAAGAAAATAGTATTGATGATAATAATGTAAACTCAGTAAAATTTATGGAATTTAGTGAATTTGATAATAATTCATTTGATGAGTTAGATCTTATGTCTACGATTCCTGCAGAAAACTTAATTAATAACCCTGACTTAATGTCTGGCACACTTAATGAAATTGCAAAAAACAACGGTACAGTTAATGTTAATGCAAGAATGGCTGTAATTAAAGAAAATAATAAAGCGAGTGCAGCGTTAGTTAGAACCGATGGTGTATTGGTGACGAAAGAAGTGCCTGTGTATCCCGCCAATTATATTGGCAATGGCTATCATATGGATATTAAAAATTTGGGAATAGAATATGCGCTTTTACCAGCAGATTCTTATAGTGGACTTGGTTTGCAAGGGAATATTATTCAAAAATATTCAAATGAAAATAAAAAGTTCTCATATCCAGAAAAAGTAGAATTACCTAATAAGGTAGAAAACAAAAGGATAGAAGTACCATATCCACATCAATTTAATGATGCAATTATTGTATTTCCTAGAAATTCAAACTTACCGCCTTTGTATGCTTATTCGGGCTTCCCTGCAATTG